>JAFMRC010000108.1 GCA_017354375.1 Nocardiopsaceae bacterium
GTGCGCGATCACCACGGCGCCGCCCAGCCCGAGCAGGGCGGCGCCGCCGTAGCTCTCGGAGTCGAGTCGCTCGCGCAGTTCCCGCAGGCCGCGGCGCTGCAGCAGGGCGCCTACCCTGGCGGTGCGGGTGCCGGTGATCGCGCCGCGGAGCTCTCCTGCCGCGAAGCGCAGCGCCCCCTCCAGGGTCTTGAGGGCGACATTTCCGGTAAATCCGTCGGTGACGATCACGTCCATCACGCCGGCCATCAGGTCGCCGCCCTCGACGTTCCCGGCGAAGTTGAGCGGCAGCGCGCCGTGCTGCGGCTCGGCGGCCAGCAGCTCGTGGGCCCGGCGGGTGAGGATGTTGCCCTTGCCCGGTTCGGCGCCGATGGTGAGCAGGCCGACCTTCGGAGCCTTGACGCCTAGGGCTATCTGCGCGTAGGCGGTGCCGAGCTGCCCGAACTGGACGAGCATCTCGGGCTTGGGGTCGGCGGTGGCACCGGCGTCGATGAGGACGGTGGGGTTGGGGTGCGTCGGCAGCAGGACCGCGATGCCGGGTCGCGGCACGCCGGGCAGGGACAGCAGCCGGTGCCGGGCGGTGGCCACGACCGCGCCGGTGGAGCCGGCCGACACGACCGCGCTCGCCTGGCCGCGCCGGACCAGCTGGCAGGCGACGGCGATGCTGGACCGTGGCCGCCGGAAGCTGGCCAGCGCGCCCTCGTCCATGCCGACCACGTCCTCGGCCGGGACGATGCGTAGCTCAGGCCCGGCGCCGAGCCGGGTGATGACTGGGCGCAACCGGGCCGGCGGCCCGGTCAGCAGGGTGGTGACGCCGTGCTCGCGCTGCGCGGCGAGCGCCCCGGCCACGATCTCGTCTGGCGCGTAGTCCCCGCCCATCGCGTCGACCGCGATCACGTCTTTATCAATCACTGTGCGGTGCGCCCCCGTCGGCTGGTGGTCACCGGTCGGCATGTAACTCTATGCCCCGGATGGACGTGGTCGGGGCCGGTGACCTGTGGCATATGGCACGCGACGGAGACAGGCTTGGCCAGCCCCGCCGGTTACCGGTCGGTCCCGCCGGTTATCCGATCGGCACAACGGGAACTCCTCGCCACAGAGGAACGTCTGTGTAACAGTCGGAAGGAGGTCACGGTTGACTGACATTCAGCAGGTCGTGCCGGCGCCGCAGGACACCGCGGGAAGGTTCCGCGCGTTCGGTGCCCGGCATCTGGAGGAGCTCCTGCGCCGGGGCGGGCTCAGCGATGCCGACCGGCTCGCGGTCCGCGCGGTGGCCACGGTGCTGCCGTTCCGCACGAATTCCTACGTGCTCGACGAGCTTATCGACTGGACGGCGGTCCCGGATGACCCGATTTACCGGCTGGTCTTCCCGCAACCCGACATGCTGCCCACCGGAGACGTGGATCGGATCGCCGCGCTGCTGGCGAGCGGCGCGCCGGATTCCGGGATAAGGGCGCTCGCGCACGAGGTCCGGATGCGGCTCAACCCGCATCCCGCGGGCCAGCTCGTGCTCAACGCCCCCAGCATGGACGGGACGGTGCTGCCCGGCTTGCAGCACAAGTACCCGGAAACCGTGCTCTTCTTCCCCAAGCAGGGACAGACCTGCCACGCGTACTGCACCTACTGCTTCCGGTGGGCGCAGTTCGTCGACGAGCCGGACCTCAAGATGTCCACCGACCACATCGACACGCTCGTGGCCTACCTGCGCCGGCACCCCGAGGTGACCAGCGTCCTGATCACCGGCGGGGATCCGATGATCATGAACAGCACCGTGCTTCGCCGTTACGTCGAGCCGCTGCTCGACCCGTCGCTGGAGCACATCGAGTCGATCAGGATCGGCACCAAGTCGCTCGGGTACTGGCCGCGGCGCTTCGTGACCGACCCGGACGCCGACGACACGCTCCGGTTGTTCGAGGAGGTGCGGGCCACGGGCCGGTCCCTGGCGTTCATGGCGCACTACTCCCACCCCCGCGAGCTGTCCACTCCCATCGCGGCCAGGGCCATCCAGCGGGTGCGGGACGCCGGTGCCGTGATCCGCACGCAGGCGCCGCTCATCCGGACCGTCAACGACGACGCGGCGACCTGGGCGGAGATGTGGCGGGTCCAGGTCCGTTCCGGCATGGTGCCGTATTACATGTTCGTCGAGCGGGACACCGGCCCGCAGGACTACTTCGCGGTGCCGCTGGCGCGGGCACACGAGATCTTCCGCGACGCGTACGCGAGCGTGTCCGGCCTGAGCCGCTCGGTCCGCGGCCCCTCCATGTCGGCCACGCCGGGCAAGGTGTGCATCGACGGGGTGGCCGAGGTGGCGGGCGAGCGGGTCTTCGTGCTGCGCATGCTGCAGGCGCGCGACCCGGGCCTGGTCGGCCGCCCGTTCTTCGCCCGCTACGACCCGAAGGCCGCCTGGCTCTCCGACCTGGTCCCCGCGTTCGCCGATCGCTTCCCCTTCGAGTCGCCCCCGACCGAGCTGGTCGCCTGACCGGAGGTTCTGGTCGCCTGACCGGGGGACTAGAGCGGGAGGGGCGTGAAGTCGATGTCCGCCAGGCGGTTCTGGAGGAACTGGGCTGGCGCCAAGGTCAGGCCGGAGCGGATGGTCTCGGCGTTCGCCTCGACGATTCGCGTGTGCGGGTGACCGGGGCCGAGAAGCTCCTGGAAGCCCGCAAGCGCGTCGGCGCCACGCTCGACCGCGGTGCCGAGTTCTCCCGCGCGGGCCAGCGTGTTCGCCAGGGCGCTCAGAGTCGTGAGCGAGAGCGGGTGGGCGTCTCCCACAGAATCGGCCAGTCGACCGACCATGTCCTGGATGACCGGGACCGACCGGGCGGCCACCTGCTGGGGGTCGTCGTTCGCGGCCTGCTGGCGAACGGTGGCCAGGAACGCACCGCACGCGTGGGCATACGGGTGGCCGGGCAGCGCCGACTCATAGCGCCGCTCGGCCTCCTCCAGCAGGCGTGCGGCCTCGCCCGCCCGGCCGCCGATTCTCCGCAGGACGCTGGCCAGGACGACGGTCGCGGCGATCGTCTGCGGGTGGTCCGGGCCGAGTGCCCGCCAGCACCGGCGACGGACATTCCGCACGTCGTCGGCGAGCACGTGAAGGTCCGCGGGCATGAGGCCATCGTCGTGCCACGGGCCATCGTCCCGCCGAGCGATCGCGTAGTCGAGGTCGTGGACGAGGCGCCACGGGTGGTTCCCGTCCAAGGCTCCGTCGCCCTTTAGCCCGTCATATTCGCGGTGGACTTCGGCCAAGGTGGCGACGGCCTCGGCGTACTCGCCGGACAGCCACTGGCAGCGGCCGAGGACGTTGCGCGCGGCGAGCGCGGCCGGATGGTCGGCATCGCCGTAGAATGCCAGGCAGTCGCGGTACAGGCCATCGGCGGTTGCGATCGCATCGGTGCCCGCGCCGCCGATCACCAGGTCCGCGATCAGGCTGTTGAGGGCGCCGAACGTGCGCGGATCGTCGTCGCCGAACTCGGCCACGTGCGCCCGTACCGAGTCCCGGTCGGCGCTCAGCGCCCCGGCGAAGTCCCCCGTGACCCGGCACCACTCGCCCGACGTGCCCTCAAGGCCGGTGATCTCCGCCGCCCACCTGCCCGGGTCCGGGCGCATCACGGTCAGCGCCTCCTGCCGCAGCCGGAATGCCTGCGACCGCATGCCCAGGGCGAACAGCGCGTCGGCCTTGGCCACGCGCATCGCGATATGGCTATCCGGGGCCATGCGGTCATCGGAAGCGTGCTCATGGCCATCGGAGGTTTCCGCGCCGTCGTCGTCTGCGCCCCAGTGCGCGTCCGCGTCCCATTGCGCGAGCGCGCCGTCGGCCAGGTCGAGTGCGGCGTGAGGGTTCCCCGCGGCGTTCAGGAAGCGGACGAGGTTGACGACGAACTTCCGGACGATCTCCTGCGAACAGGCCGCCGCGCCGGCCTGTTCGGCGTGCTCGCGCAGGTCGTCGTAGCTTCGCCAGGTGGCGGGGTCGTCCGGAGCGCGCGGGTCAGCCGCGGCGAGCAGCAGGTGAACGTCGTGCCGCGCCCGTTCCGCGTCGGCCTCCCCCGACCTGGCGACCATGTCCCGCACGACGCACCGGGTGACCCGGTGCACCGCGAGGCTCCCGGTGTCGGCTCGTACCTGGAGCAGCCCCGCGCGCCGCAGCCTCCTGATCGCCCTCACGCGCCGGAGCGGCTCGCGCAGCATGGAATGTATCGAGACCTCCGTGAGGTAGCCTCCCCGCTCAAGCGACTCCCGCGGGACCGGCTCACCGCCGAAGAAGGCCAGGCAGCGCAGCAGGTCGAGTGCGTCGGGCGCGTCGGCGGCTAGCTTGTCCAGGGTCGCCCGCCACACGTCCGCGATGGTCGCCTGGTAGTCCGCTGGCTGGTCATCGAGCAGGCCGAGCGGATCGGAGTCCAACCGCGCCAGGTAAGCGCCGACCGCGACATGTGACTCGACGGCGTGCTCGAGGAGCAGGGGCAGGTCTCCCACACCCTCCGCCAGCCGGTGCGCGGCGTCGGTGCCGAACCCGCGCATCCGGCGGCTCAGGAACTCGACGCTCTCCGTCCGGTCGAAGACGTCCAGTTCGACCAGGTCGCCCGACGCTTCCCAGTGACTGCTCCGCGTCGTGATGAGGACGTGGCCGGTGGCGCTCACCGGCGGAATCAGGTTCGTGATCTCATCCGGCTCGTCCGCGTTGTCGAATATCAGCAGCCAGCGTCCGTACGGCTCGCCGCGCCGCAGCACGTCGAGCAGTTCGGTGTAGTCGTAGTCGCCCTTGCCTTCGCCTTCGCTCTCGCCCATGCCCTCGCCGGAGCGCGGCGGCACGTCGGCGAGCCCGAGGGCGTTCGCTAGCCCGGTCATCGCGGCCTGCGCGGAATCCGGGTCGTCGCAGGGCACCCACCACACTAGGTCGTAGTCACCAGAGAACCTGTAGGCGTACTCGAGGGCCACCTGGGTCTTGCCGACCCCGGACAGCCCCTGGATCGCGACCACTCCCGCCGGGTCGTCCCGCGTCAGGGCCTGGCGGAGTGCCTCCAGCCAGGCGTTTCGCCCTACGAAGTCGGGCAAGCGCGAGGGCACCGGTCCCCAGAGCGACGGTCGCGCGGTGGCGTCGTCACGGTCGCGCTCCGCCGGGTCCGTCACCGCGGGCGGGGTCGGCTCCGCGCGCTGGGACGCCACGACCTGCGCTGCCCCGCTGGGCGACTGGCCGCCATGCACGGGGAAGTCGGCAGCGACAACACCGCGCCCGGGGAAGCCCGCGGCGATAACACCCCCGACCGCGCCGTCCCAGTGCCGTTTCCAGTCGGAGACCGTCCCGAGCTGATTCGCGTCAAGCCTGTTCTCCGCCGCGGCCGCCCGGCAGGCGGTCACGAATTCGCTGACGAATCTCCAGTCCGGAATATTCACTCGATTATCGTTGAGAACATCGCTCATCGTCGCGCGCTTGAGTCGGTGCCCGCTCAGCCGCTCCAGGGCCGAGTAACTCGGCTGCCCGGCCCGTAGCCGCAACTGCCTCAGATCCTCCGCGAAGCGCCAGGGCACTGGAGTCTGGTCGTCCTCCATGGGACCACCTCGCTCTACACCTACGTCGCTGAAGTCCTGAGGCGGACCTCGTTCCGGTTCCTCCGGAATCCTCCGGCTTCCTCAGCCATTCTGACATAGACGAGGCGCAACGTCAGCCGCTCGAACGGCGAACGATCATGCAGTGCAGGTCGTGGATTTGCGGCTCATGACGCTTCGTCCCAACCGTCGTCTTGTGCATCTTTGAGCGACTTCCGACCTTGGGTCCCGTCGTCAATCGCGATCATGACGACAACGCATGCTGTCCCGTGATCGGTCTTCAATCGGTGGCCCCGTACGGATTTCGTCCTGAACTTGACGATCCGGGGCAGGTACCTCCTGGCGATCGCCGCAAGCGCCAGGGCTCCGGCGCTGCCGGTCATTATTTCCAGGATTTGGTGTATGGTCGCCACTAGATCCCCCATGGAATACACCTCCCTTCGCGGGTATTCCAGTTGCATTAAGGCAACCCCGTAGGAGGCTGTTCTGGATAGACGACAGGCCAACACCGGACGAATAGCATCCAATTCGGAAGGAGTGCGCCGGAGTTCCGTAATGGAAGATCCCAGAGGCATCGGGAAGATGCGGAACGGCCTAGAACCAATTGCGGCGAATACGGAAACCCGTAAGCGTGATTTAATCGAGACGTGAGGAACACACGGCTTGAATGGCCCGCGAGCCTTGACGTTTCCTCCCTCCTGGAGGACGGCTGGCGACCGTCCCCATTTCGCGAGTTCATCGTCAAGGTACACAGCAGGTGCGACCTGTCATGTGACTACTGCTACATGTACGAGATGGCCGACCAGTCCTGGCGTGACCAGCCGCGCGCGATGTCCCGGGAGATCGCGGACCTGACCGCCCGCCGGATCGGGGAGCATGCCAGAGCGCACGATCTGCGAGACGTCACGCTGATCCTGCACGGCGGCGAGCCACTGCTGGCGGGCCAGGATCTCATCTCCCGGCTCGTGACCTCGACCCGCCGCTGGGCGGGCCACGGGACCACGGTGCACGCCGCCATCCAGACCAACGGCGTCGGGCTGAGCGAGGCATACCTCAGGCTCTTCGACGAGATTGGCGTCCGGGTCGGGGTCAGCGTCGATGGGTACCCTGACGCGCACGACCGGCACCGCAGGTTCGCCAGCGGACGGCGCAGCCACCAGGGACGGGGGAGCTATCAGGCGGTGTCCACCGCGCTGCGCAGACTGCGCCGGTTCCCGCACCTGTATGGCGGCCTGCTGTGCACCATCGACCTGCGCAACGATCCCGTGCGGACGTACCGTGCGCTCGCCGACTTCGGCCCGCCGAAGGTCGATTTCCTGCTGCCGCACGGCACGTGGTCGGATCCACCGCCCATGCGGGTCCCCGGCGCGGCCGACACCCCGTACGCGGACTGGCTGGCCGAGGTGTTCGACTACTGGTACCCCAAGCCGCAGACCGGGATTCGGCTGTTCGAGGAGATCATGCACCTCTTGCTCGGCGGGGCCAGCGACTCCGAGGTCGTGGGGCTCGGGCCGGCCCGGATGGTGGTCATCGAGACCGACGGCTCCGTCGAGCAGGAGGACACGCTCAAGTCCGCCTACGCCGGGGCCACGGAGACCGGCCTGCACGTCGCCCGGGATCCGCTGGACGCCGCGCTGCGGCTGCCGCGGATCGCCGCCCGTCAGATTGGGGTTCGGGCGCTGTCCAAGCAGTGCCGGGCCTGCCCGGTCCGCACGGTCTGCGGGGGTGGCCTCTACCCACATCGGTACCGCGAGGGCACCGGTTTCCTCAACCCCTCGGTGTACTGCCCCGATCTCCTGGCCCTCATCCGCCACATCCGAGACAGGGTGCGGGAAGACCTGATCTCCAAGCGCGCAGGGGCAGCGACCGGATGAATGACCGGACGGAGGGGCGGCACCACTCGCTGACCGCAGAGCAGTTCGCGGCGCTCGCCCGGGGCGGCGGTGACGCGGGCGCCCTCGAGCAGCTCGTGGCCGCTCAGCGGAGCAAGCACCTGATCCTACTCGGCAAGGTCGCGGAGCTGGCGCGTCGCGACGATCGCCGCGACGACGCACTCGGCGTGGCCGGTTACAGGCTTCTCGCGCGGGTACAACGACAGGCCCCGGCAACCGCGGCCCAGGTTATCGGTTACCCGTCGGTGGGCGCGTGGGCACTCCACGTTATCCGGGCGGTCGGCGAAGCGCCGGCTAACGAGGCCCTAGCCGGAGGAACCCCGGTCGACGAGGCGTCGGCCGGCAGATCGCAGGCCGGAAGGTCGCAGGCGGGCCAGGCACCGGAAGCCCGGCCGAGCGGGCTGGCCGCCGTGGCGGCGGCTGCCGCCGTCAGGGCCGGGCTGGACGCGGAGATCGGGGTTCCGGTGGTCGGCGGCACCGTCTTCCTGCCGTCCCTGGGAGCGGCCGAGGCCGTGGGCGATACGGCCATCGTCGACACCGGGGCGGCCGAGGTCCGGTCGGGCGACGCGCGCGTGACGATGCGGCCAGGGGCGCCCGGCTGGCGGGAGCTCAGGGGGGCCGCGGTCGGCTCGCTCGATGTCCTCATCGACGACCTCGACCCGTTCCGGATGCCGGAGACGGACAGCGAACCGACGGGTCGGCTCGCGCCGCCGCAGGTGGCGGAGCTGCGGGATACGCTGCGCGCGGCCTGGCGGGTGATCCCCCCCGCCAGTGCCGCGGAGGTAGCCGCGGCCGTCCGGGTGATCGTCCCTTACACGGCACCGGAATCCGGACAGGCCAGCGCCACCTCTCCCCAGGCCTTCGGCGCGGTGGCGATGTCCCGGCATCCCGACGAGTACACCTGCGCGGAGACGCTCGTCCACGAGACCCAGCACCTCAAGCTGGGCGCACTGCTCGATCTCGTCACGCTGACCCGGCCGGACGACGGACGTCGTTATTACGCGCCGTGGCGCCCCGATCCGCGGCCGGCCAGCGGCCTGCTCCAGGGGGCTTACGCGTTCTTCGGGATCAGTGGCTTCTGGCGGGAGCAGCGGCGGGTCGCGCCGGAGCCAGAGGTCAGGCAGCGAGGGCACGCCGAGTTCGCCCGCTGGCGCGACGGCGCTGCGGTCGGGGTCGAGACCCTGCTGGGCAGCGGGCAGCTCACCGAGGCGGGACGGGATTTCGTCACGGAAATGGCCAGGATCCTCGGCGAGTGGCGGCGAGAGCCGGTGCCCGGTGAGGCCCTCGCGCTCGCGCGACGCAAGGCCGCCCGCCACTTGGCCCAGTGGCGTGCGGACAACGGGTAGGCCCGCGGACGGAATCCCGGCGGACAGGGATCAGATGGACGGCGGGTCGAAGTCCGGGTCGAGCCGGTCACCCCTGGCCGCCACCATCAGGTCGGGGAAGACATCCCCATGGGCTTCCGCGAAGAGCCGCAGCGTCTCGTCCCGGAGTTCCTTCCCGGTGTCCTCGTCGCCCGTCGCCATGATGTCCAGCGCCAGGTTGGCCGCGCAGCCGAGGGTAAGCGAATGGGTGGCGCCGAGCAGTGAGGCAAGCCTCGGATGCGTGTCCTCGCCTATACGGCGCGCCTCGTCCGGGTGCCCGAGAACCGCGAGATCGCTCGCCAGGTTGATGGCAGTGACCAGAGTGAAGTGGTGATCTCGCCCCAGCCCGGCGTCGAGGCCCGCCAGCGCCTTCTCGTCAAGTTCCCGCGCCGTGGCGGGGTCTCCGGTGACCCGCTTCAGCAGCGCGAGGTTGGTCCTGCATCCGTGGGTGTACGGGTGGCCCTCGCCGTAAACAGCGGGATACCGCTCCACCGTGGTCTCGGCCAGTCTCAGGGCCTCGGGGTGGTGGCGCGTGTCGATGGTCCGCAGGAGGTTGCTCACGCTGATTGCGATCGCCAGCGTGTCCGGGTGCCCGTCGCGATACCGGCGGGTAGCCAGTTCCAGCGTCGCCCGGCCGAGTTCGAGGGCATCCTCCCGCTTGTCCGAAAGCCGCCGGGACACGATGAGGTACGCGTTGACGGCGCGCAGGGTGGACAGGTGCTCAGGCCCGATCTCCTCCAGTTCCTGCCCGTAGTCCCGCGCATCCTCGCTGACGTCGAAGGATTCCCTGAACTTGCCCATCAACCGGAGCGTCCACGCGATGCCGACCCAGGCGTTGAGAACATCGAGCACGGTCGCACCCGACGACGGACGGCTCATGCCCCGAAAGGCCTGCTCGTACAGGTTCCGGCCCTCGTCGTAGTCGCTGTTAAGGACGTGGTCGAGGGCGAGGCCGGCCAGCAGCCGCAGCGTACGCGAGTCGTCGGATCCGTACGTGCGCTCGAGCAGGATCCGGCTCTCGGCGTCCAGGTTCCGCGCCGCCGCGAAGCTCCCGCGGGCTCGCAGGTCGGCCGCGAAGCCGGTGCGCAGGGACAGGGTCGTCGGATCGTCTTCTCCCAGGGTTGCGCGGGATTTTGCGAGGGCATCCTCCGTCACCTTGTACGCCTCGGGGAAGCGGCCGAGATTCCGCTGGATGTTACCGAGGTGTCGCTGCGTCCGCAGCACATCCTCGTTGTCTGGCCCGGAGTCCCTGGTCCATTGCTCGATGAACCGCTCCGCTAGGTCCAGCGCGGACCTGTAGTCCCCGGACAGATACAGGTACCGGATGACCCCGCGCACGAGGTCACGGACGATCGGGTCTCGCGACCTGCGCAGCTCGGTGGATTCCGCGTTGACGTGCGGCAGCAGGTCCTGGAACTGCGGCCAGGTCGTCGCGTCGTCGGGGTCGGCGGGTGCGGCGGCGGCCAGGATGAGGTGCGCCTCGTTCCGGTAGGCGGACCGCTGCTCCTCAGTAAGCTCGTCCCGGAGCAGCGCCTGGATGAGCCGGTGTACCTTGATCGCGTTCCCGTCCAGGGTGACCAGGGCGTACCGGGCCAGCTCGCGCACGGCGCTGGCTGACTGGATCGGATCCGAGAGCGCCTTGGCCACCGGCGTGCCCGTCTCCTGGACGCCGCGGCGGAACACGTCGCGGGGGATCGGCTCGGGTCCGAAGAACGCGCAGCAGCGGAGCAGTTCGAGCGCCTGCGGTCGCTGTTCCCTGATCACGTCGACCGACATCTTCCAGGCCGCGGTCATGGAATGCGGATAATCGAGCGACTTCCCCTCGGCCATGATCTCCGTGACGTGCTCCTTGAGCAGCCGCAGGTACTCATCGGCCACCATCCCGGTCTCGGACAGCATGGCCCCCGCCTGCTCCAGGGCGAGCGGCAGGTCGCCGAGTTCCTTCGCCAGCCGGTCGGCATCCGCCTCGCTCAGGCTCCTGGGAACCCGCTTGAGCAGGAAGTCCCTGCTCTCCGCGCGGAGGAACACGTCCATCGAGACGGTCGCGATGACGGACTCCCAGCGAGGGTTCCGCGAGGTGATCAGCACGTCCCCCGGTCCGCGCGGGATCAGGTTGTTGAGATCCTCCGGCCGGTCGGCGTTGTCGAAGATGAGCAGCCAGCGGTCGTAGGGCTCGCCGCGCCGGAGCTTGTCGAGCACCGCAGTGATGAGGCCGTCGAGCCCCGCCATGGGCTCCGCGTCCACACGGAGCCGCTGGGCCAGCGCCCCGAGCGAGCCCCGTACCGACGGGAGCTGGTCGGCGGGTATCCACCACACGAGGTCGTAGTCCGATCGGTAGCGGTGCGCGTACTCGATGGCGATGGCGGTCTTGCCGACGCCGCCCAGCCCCTGGACTCCCTGCGGGATCGGATTGTTCGGATCCCTTTCCGGCAGCACGGCGGTGACCCGGCTCGACGCGCCCTCCCGCAGCCGCGCGAGGATCTCGTCCCGGCCGGTGAAGTTCTTGTTGCGCGCCGGGACGTCGCCCCAGATCGCGGGGACACCCGCCCGCGCCATTCTCGCCTCAGGCGCCGTCATGGCCAGATCTTATCCATTAGCCTGTATTGCCTAAATTGGTCGACAACGGTCGGCTACCTCTCATGAAAGAAATAGCGTAAATTTTTCGGTTGCCGGACCGCGTTGTTTCCTATTTTTACCCGTCAGGCCTCGACGGCGTCAGAGAATAATGTTATCTGTTACCATAGCGCCGGAACGGCGATATGCACGGACACGGGAGACCAGAGCCCACAAGGCGGCCCGTGACGAGGAGGACCATGGACGACGTTGCCGACGGCCTGCTGCTGGACGTCCGCGAGATCAACATAACCGACCTGGAGTTCGCCGACGCCGATTCCGCGCTCAGCCGGGCGCTGGAGCGGATTCTGCTGTCCGATCCCTACGGGAACAACGGCTTTAACAACTTCATCAGCTGAACCACTGGCACATTTGAGCCACTGGCGCATTAACCGAGGACATCACGACTGTCCGGATATCCTCCGCCGAAGTGCCGACGGTCCACATGCCATGCACTTAGGTGTGGCGTAAATTACCGTCTAAGGCCCAGAACATGGTGTCCGCTGCCGAGCGCCATCCGGGAGGTCTGGGTGAACTCTGCGAGACACTGGTCGAACTCCTTGAAGACAGGGGGATTCGACAACAAGCCGAGTTCCCTGTTCTCCTTGTCGGCGATCGGGGCGCCAAGCTCACGGGCTGCGGCGGCTAGGGCGAGCGCCTCGGTTCCCGTTCCGGGAACCATGAATTCGACCTCGTCGGCCTGGCTGGCGATGTCGGCGGCGGACTGGCGGACCCGCACGGCGTTCGCGTCCAGCTCGGGGCCGGTGGACTCGTGGGTGTTCTCCACGAGCACCCGGAAGTCACGGGCCAGCCGGAGCAGCCTGACGCACTGCTCGCGCCTTTTCCGCACGAGCTCCGCCCGCTCCAGCCTGAGCCGTTCCGCCTCCGCTTGCCTGTCGCGCCTGGCCTCCCTGATCCACCCAACCGTCAGCGGCACGGCACCGGCGATAACCGGCGTAATGGTACTTATGACGGCCAAGGACAGCGGAACGTCTGCCATGCCTCATTATCCCGCATTTCGGGCACAGGGGCACGGAGCGGACCGCGGGAGGCGTTAACGCTGGGGGAGGCGCGAGTATCCGTTCGGATAAAAAGGACAACCCAGGCCGGGGACTACCTGCGGGTAACAGCGGGCCTTAGCCAGAGCGGGCCGACGTTATATGCTCCGGCTCATGGAGCTTAACGGAACATCCGCGATCGTCACCGGCGGCGCCAGCGGCCTGGGGGAGGCCACCGCCCGGGTGCTCGCGCGGGCAGGGGCGCACGTCGTCGTCGCCGACCTGAACGAGGAGGCGGGCACGAAGATCGCCAGTGACGTCGGCGGCGCGTTCGTCAAGGTGAACGTCAGCGACCCGGACTCGGTCCAGGCGGCGGTGAACGCCGCCGTCGAGTCCGGCAAGCCGTTGCGCACCGCGGTCAGCTGCGCCGGCATCGGCTGGGCGGAGCGGACGATCAACCGGCACGGGTTCCCGCACACGCTGGAGCCGTGGGAGAAGGTCCTCGCGGTCAACCTGACCGGCACGTTCAACACGATGCGGCTGGCGGCGGCGGCGATCGCCAAGACCGAGCCCGCCGACGAAGACGGCCAGCGCGGCGTGATCATCAACACCTCCTCGGTGGCTGGCATCGAGGGCCAGACCGGCCAGCTCGCCTACTCCGCCACCAAGGGCGGCATCATCGGCATGACCGTGCCGGCGGCGCGCGACCTGTCGGTGATCGGGGTCCGGGTGAACACCATCTGCCCCGGCGTCATCCA
Organism: Nocardiopsaceae bacterium; assembly: GCA_017354375.1. GTDB lineage: Bacteria > Actinomycetota > Actinomycetes > Streptosporangiales > Streptosporangiaceae > Trebonia. The sequence continues at coordinate 13,161 of JAFMRC010000108.1, forward strand.
CACGCCGATCTACAAGAGCATCGCGGGCGACGGCCGGGACGCGGAGGCCTTCCTCGCGAAGCTCGCGGAGCCGGTGGTGTTCCCGAAGCGGCTGGGCCGCGCGGACGAGTTCGGGCACCTGGTCCGCTCGCTGATCGAGAACGACTACATGAACGCGGAAGTCGTCCGCTTCGACGGCGGCATCCGGTTCCAGCCCAAGTGAGTTAATGACGGGGATCGCGGGGTGCCTCGCGCTGGCCGCGGGCACCAGGCCGGACCCGGAGTGGGCTCGTCGCGCCGCGTGGCGGACGGCCCACCGGGGCCCGGACGACGACGGGGTTTTCGCCGACGCTCGCGCCGCCCTGAGCGCCCGGCGGCTGGCGGTCATCGACCCCTCGCCCGGGGGCCGCCAGCCGCTTCGCTCCGCCGACGGCCGGTTCGTGATGGTGTTCGACGGGGTGATCTGCAACTACCCCGAGCTGGCGCGGGAACTCCGCGCGAAGGGCATCTCGGTGCGCGGCGCCAGCGACGCCGAAGTGCTGCTGGCGGCGTACGCGCTCAGGGGCAAGGACGTGCTGCGCATGCTGCGCGGCATGTACGCGTTCGCGATCTGGGACGCGCGCGAGGCGGAGCTGTTCTGCGCGCGCGACCCGTTCGGCCAGAAACCGCTGTATTACGCGGTGACTGAAGGTCAACTTCGTTTTTCATCCGAACGGATCGGGCTGACTGCCCCCGGCGATGCCTCCTCCAACCTGGATCCGGACGCGCTGCGCAGGTACCTGTCCTTCCAGTACGTGCCCGCGCCGCTGACGATGACGCCGCCGGCGCGCTTCCTGCCGCCGGGCCACTTCCTGGTCGCCCGGCCCGGCTCGAAGATCGACGTCTTCCGCTACTGGCGGCCGTCGCTGCGGCCGTCCCGGTCGCCGGCCGCGGAGACGCCGGAGCGGATCCTGGACGCGCTGCGTGACTCGGTGACCATGCACCTGCGGGCGGACGTGCCGGTCGGCGCGTTCCTGTCGGGGGGCGTGGACTCGGCGGCCATCTGCGCGCTCGCCGCGGAGACCAAGCCGGACACGATCACGTTCACCGCCGGGTTCGACGTGCCGGGGTACAACGAGATCGGCCCGGCCCGGGAGACCGCGGCGGCGCTCGGGATGAGGAACATCGCCTGCCTGATCACGCCGAAGGAGTTCGTGAAACGGCTCCCGCAGATCGTCTGGCACCTGGGCGATCCGCTCGCGGACGCCGCGGCCGTGCCGCTGTGGTTCGCGGCCAGGCTGGCGCGCAAGCACGTCGGGGTGGTGCTGTCGGGGGAGGGAGCCGACGAGCTGTTCGGCGGGTACGCGGTGTACCACCAGCACGCGGCGGTCCGCGCGGCGGCCTCGC
>JAFMRC010000325.1 GCA_017354375.1 Nocardiopsaceae bacterium
CCGCGACGGCCGCCGCCAGGACGCTGGCCCCGGCCCAGGCGGCGCGCCCGCGCGGCCACCGGATTCCTCCCCGGGCTCTTCGCGCCGCGCGCAATACGCTGCGCCTCGCGTCTATGTGCATGAAGGCTCCCCCTTCGCTGGGTGGTTCCCGAAACCAGCTCTCAGATCCTGGGATCCCGAGAAGCCGGTCATAGCCATGCTCAGGGAAATTGTGATCGTTCACATCGTGAAAGTCACGCGATATGCGGTAAAAGGTTTATCGCCAGGCCACGGAGGGTCGCGGACGGTGGTCACGGGGTCGCGGACGGGCATGCGCACCGCCGCCCCGCCAACCCGACACGCCGGCGGCTATGAGATTGTTATCTAGATTCCGCTGGCCACGCTCCGCTGCGATCGCGGCACCCGCGGGCCAGTGGCGGGCGGAAGGGGCACGAGAACGCCCCGGACGCCGACCCAGTTCGCAGCCGCTGCCAGTCCACGGGAGCCACCAGATCAACACTCAAAGCTACTGAACCCGTGAATCATCTGGGTAAACACGACGGAATCGCGGGGCGACCTTCCGCCGTCGGGGCGGATAACGTCACTTTGCCGAGCGGCCGACTGATCGCTAACGTGAGGACAGCGGACCCGGGGGCCTTAGTAGAGAACGCGTCAGCCCGGGGAAGGCGGACACGGCACCAACGGGTCCCCGGGTCCCTGGTTTGTCGGCTTCCCGGGTTGCCGATTTCCCGTTCCCAGTTTGCCGATTTCCCGGTTTTCGTCGGCGTGGAGTTTTTTGCATTATAAGTGCCAAGGAACTCCACACGGCGCCCGGCGCCGCCTGCCCGGTACTGCCTGCCCGGTACTGCCTGCCCGGGCACCCGGTGCCGCCTCTTAGCCGGGCGGGATGCCTTTCCTGGCCTGTCACCCATCCCTCGATTTACCCGATTTATCGCCTTTATCGGATTTATCAGGATTCGGCGGATCGGAGGGGTCGGCGGGATCCGCGCTTCCCTCGATCACGGCCTCCGCGACCCTGCGCATGGTGAGACGGCGGTCCATCGACGTTTTCTGAATCCAGCGGAACGCCTGTGGCTCGGTCATCCCGTGCTGGGATTGCAGCAGCCCCTTGGCCCGATCGAGCAGCTTCCGGACTTCAAGCCGGTCCCGCAGCGAGCCGACCTCCGAGTCAAGCGCGCGGATCTCGCTGAACCTGCTCACCGCCATCTCGATCGCGGGCACCAGGTCGGCCTTGGTGAACGGCTTCACCAGGTACGCCATCGCCCCGGCGTCACGTGCCCGCTCCACGAGCTCTCGCTGGGAGAACGCGGTCAGGATCACGACCGGCGCGATCCGGCCGTCCGCGATCCGCTCGGCGGCCGAGATCCCGTCCAGCACCGGCATCTTCACATCGAAGATCGCCAGGTCCGGTTTCAGGCTCATGACCTGTTCCACGGCGGCCTCGCCGTCGGCGGCCTCGGCGACGACCGAGTAGCCTTCCTCCTCCAGCATCTCCCTGAGATCGAGGCGAATCAGCGCCTCGTCCTCGGCGATCACGACGCGCAACGCATTCTGGCTCACGTCCACGAGCCTACAGTCACCCGGCGGCCACCCACCTTGCGAAGCCCTGTGTGCCCGGTCACGTGCCACCCCTCCCAGCCCACAAGTACTTGACGATGCACGGACCCCGCCGTCACACGGTAGATTTACGTCCTGAGAGATTTACATCTCGAGCATCCGGACATGAGTTCCACGACGCTCATGTCGGATATGCCCCGATATTCCAACGGCAGAGAAGATGGTCTCAAACACCATACAGTGTGGGTTCGAATCCCACTCGGGGCACGATGGGCGCGGTGGCCACGTGGCGAGTTCCCGTGGCACGCCAGCGGACGGGCGTCCCGCGGCACGCCAGGGGCAGACTGCGTCTGGCGACGGGCGGATCAGCGGCAGGTGAGGGTGACGCGGGTCCAGACGCCGAGGTTGATGTAGTCGCCGTCGTGCAGCGGCACCGCTTCCTGCGCGGGAATCTCGCGGCCATTGACCTGGGTGCCATTCGAGGAGTCCAGGTCGGTGACGCACCACCTCCCGTCCGGCAGGTGCGTCAGCACCGCGTGCATCACCGACACCCCGAAGTCGCCTGTCAGGTCGATGTCCGGATCGACGCGCCGGGACCGGCTGCGGCGGCCGATGGTCAGCCGCTGCCCGGCGAGAGCGACCCGTCGCTCGGGAGAGTGGTCCGGGAAGTGGATCACCCCGGCTTCGGCCTCGTTCGCGGCCCGCACCCCCTCGAAGTAGGAGCGATCCGCGGTCACCACGGCCGACCAGGAAGGGGATGGTCGCGACGGCGGCGGCACCGGGCTGGCAGGCCGGGTCGGCAGCGGCACGGTGGAATTGTACGGACCCACGCCGAGCGCCTCGCGCAGGGCGTCGGCGAACTCCCCGCAGCTGGGGAACCGGTTGCCGGGCTCCTTGGCCATCGCCGTGGCAAGCACCTGGTCCACGGCGGGCGAAAGGTCCGGCCGTAGCTCGGTGACGCGCGGCGGCTGGGCGTCCAGCTGAGCGTACAGCACCGCCATCGGGTTCTCACGCTCGTACGGCAGTCGGCCGGTGAGCACGGTGTAGGCGACGCCCGCGAGGGAATACTGGTCCGCCTGCCCTCCGGCCTGCTCCCCCTTGATCTGCTCCGGCGATACGTAGTCGGGGGTGCCGACGAACTCCCCGTCCCCGGTCAGCCCGCTCCCCGGCAGCACGCCGCTGGCCAGCCCGAAGTCCGACAGGTACACATGCACCGGGCGGCGGCCGTACCCGTCGTCGGCCAGGATGTTCGCGGGCTTCACGTCGCGATGCACGAGGCCGCGCTCGTGAGCCGCGTCCAGCGCCGACGCCACCGGGGAGATGATCGCCGCGGCGTGGACCGCCTCGAACGGGCCATCGCGCCTGATCCGGGCGCGCAGGTCATCGCCGGCCGAGTAGCGCATCGCGATGTACATGACGGCGCCGTCCTCGCCGGCCGCGTACACCGGGATGATGTGCGGGTGGTCCACCTTGGCGATGGACAGGGCCTCGCGCACGAACCGCTCGCGGACCACCTGGTCGATCTCAGCGCCCGCGTACACGACCTTCAGCGCGACTTCGCGATCCAGCGCCTCGTCGTGGGCGCGGAACACGGCACCCGCGGCGCCCGAGCCGAGCGGCGCCTCCAGCAGGTAGCCCGCTACGCGGGTACCCGGGGTGAATGCGTCGAGCAGCCAGCGACTGTGCGTCGACGGGACCCCGGACACGACACCTCCTCGGGAGTTGAGGTTTCACATTCATCCCCATTGTCGCGCGAATTAGCCGCGCGAGCTAATTACCACGCGACAGTACCAGCAGCGTCCATGCGCCCAGGTTGACGCGATCACCCTCACGCAACGGCACCGGCTCGTCCGGCCGGATCTCGCTGCCGTTGACCAGCGTGCCGTTCGCCGATCCGGGATCGACGACGGACCAGGTGCCGTCCGGCGCTACGACCAGCACCGCATGCAGCCGGGACACCCCTGGGTCGGCGGGCGGACCGGACAAGTCGATCTCGGGCTCGATGCCCCGGGAGGCGCTGCGGCGGCCGATCCGCGCCTGGTCACCGGTGAGCCAGACCCGGCGTTCCGGGTAGCAGGACGGGAAGTCGATGTGGGACGCGTCCGCGCCCGTCGCCCCCTGCACCGCGTCGTAGTACTCGCGGTCAGCGGTTATCGTGACGGACCAGGTGGCCCGCGCCCCGTCGTCCTGCGGCGGGGAAGGCGCGGGCACGGACACCGCCGACACCGGCACTGGCGCGGGCAGTGGCTCGGGGACGGGCGGCTCGGTGACGGGCGGCGGCGGGGGCTCGGGCAGCGACTCGGGGGCGGGCACGGACTGGGGGGCGGTAGCGGGCGGCGCGTCGGGCCAGGGCGACGGGGGGCCGACGGGGACAGCGCCGCCGGCGAAGTTCCAGCCGCAGCACTCGCAGAATCGGCCCTCCCGCGGCACGCCACAGCGCGGGCATACCTCGGCGACCGTCTCTTCCCCGGCCGCGCCTTCCCGGTCGCGCCTCCCCGGCGAACCATCCCCGGCCGGCCTCCCAGGCTCCCCCGGGTCGACGGGGCGGAGCACCGACTCGCCGATCCGGATGCCGCATACGTCGCAGAAGTCGCCGCTGGCTGACCTGTGACCGGACGGGCACGTCACCATGGCTACCCCTTCTTCACCCGGACCGTCTTGACCGACCTGGTGTCGAGCGCCATCTCATCGGCGACGTCCACCTTCCTCTTCAGCCGCACGGTGCCGGTGGCCTCGTCCACCACGTCCACCACCTTGGACAGCAGCCCGGCGGTCTCCTCGTTGCCCGCCTCGTGCGCCAGTCGCACCGCCTTGCCGAGCCGGACGGTGGCGATCTCCGCATCGCCCCGCTTGTGCGCCTCCAGGCCATCGGCGATGGCGGTGGCCAGCTCGGCTTGCCCGGTATAGTGCGCCACCCGCGCGCTGATCGGAGTGGAGAGCGACTCGTTCTCGGTCCAGGTGACGGGGATCATGCCCTGCCCGAGCACTGCCTGCCCGGACGGCCCCGGCATCCCGAACGGTCCCGACGCCCCGAACGGACCCGGCATCCCGAACGACCCCGGTACCCCGGGCGGCCCCGGCGGGGAGCCGGCTACCAGGCTGATCCGCGCGGCGAGCATCTCCTGCCCGAGTCCCGCGGGCGGAACCACGATGCCGACGTGGTAGTCGCGGCTCTCCCCCGGCGCCCAGGCACCGGTCGGGTAGTCGCCCGCTTGCGGCCCCGCCTCGGCCCTGCGGGCGGTGAGATCCTCGATCGACGGCGCGACTTGCCTCACGAACTTCACCGTAGCGCGCTGCGGGATCCACATCCGTAGCATCACGTTGGGCAGGTGCTTGCGTAGCGCGCCGCGCATCATCTCTTCGAAATCCGCGGAGAGCCCGGCCGGGTCCGGGACGATGTCGAGGGTCCCGAGCAGCCCGGTGGATACCCGGCGAACCTCGCTGACCTCCCAGTCGGTACCGACCCCGCGGCAGTCGCAGCTGAAATAGCCCTCGCACAGGGCGATCGCCTCGCCGAGCTTCTGCGGCGCCTCGTGCTGGTTCTTGCCGTCGGTGAGCAAGATCGCATGCCGCAGCACCGCCGGGGAGGTCGTGAACACCTGGCGGGCGAGCCGCAGCCACTCCCCGATCGCGGTTCCACCGTAGGAGCGCAACCCGGCCACGGTGCGCTTGGCCTCTTCCCTGGTCAGGGGATTCGCCACGGCCATCGTGCCGTTCGGCGGGTAGACGGGCAGGGCCACCGAGGTGCCCCGGATGACGGCGAACCACACCCCGTCGTGCAGCACGTCGATCGCCGCCGAAGTAGCCGCCCGCGCCTCGGTTATCTTCGTCGGCGGCCAGTCCATCGATCCCGAGCAGTCGACCATGATGATCTCCGCCCTGCCGCCCGCGTCAGGCGGTGGGACGATGCTCCCGCCAGGCTCCCTGGACGCGGTGACCGTGACGATCGCGCTGACGTCCTGCCCGCCGACCGGCAGGTACGGGTTGTAGTCGGCGTCCACGGTGAAGCCGGGCATGCTCATGGGGGCTCTTCCTCGATCACGTCCCGGGCGGCACCGGCACCAGCACGGCGGTGATGTTGTCCACGCCACCGGACTCCACCGCGAACTTCACGAGCGCGGAGGCGGTGGCGAGGGGCTCGGCCCGCGCGGAAGGCAGCGCCATCCTGGCGAGCCCGGCGGCATCGGGCTGGTAGTTCCATAGCCCGTCGGAGCAAAGCATGACGACCCCGGGGCCGGGCGGGGTGAACCGCGCCACGTGCGGCTCCGGGTCCGGCATCTCGGCGCCCAGCCAGCGGGTGATGACGTGCGCCTGCGGCATCTCCATGGCCTGTTCCATGGTGGCGAGCCCGGCCGCGACGATCTCCTCGGCGAGCGAGTCATCAGTGGTCAGGCGCCGTGACTCCGAGGGGTCGCCGTCGGCCAACCAGTACACCCGGCTGTCGCCGAGCCAGCTAACGGTAACGGCCTCCGGCGCGATGATCGCCGCGGCATAGGTGGCCGCCGGCGCTCCCGCCGGGCCCGCCAAGGCGGTCAGGGCGGTGCCCG
>JAFMRC010000544.1 GCA_017354375.1 Nocardiopsaceae bacterium
GACGCCGACGCCGCCCGCAGGTCACGTACCGCGGGTCCCACCACGACCGGGCCGGAGCCGAAGCGCCCGGCGAACTTCTCGGCCGCCGCCATCGGATCTTCCGTGCCGCCGAGCACCAGGATCAGCTTGCCGCCCTGCACGCCCGCGAGCAGGTCCAGCCGCGCCCGCCGCGCCGACGCCCGCAAGTCCTCGATCACCGGCTCGGCGTCCTCGCCGTCGACCGAGCCGACGATCACCGCGACGGGGGAGGATGACCAGTTCAGCGCGGACGCCCACGAGTTCAGCGACTCGGCGGCCTCACCGCGCACCAGCGAGTCCACCACCAGTGCCTCGAGACGGGCGTCCCAGGCGCCCCGCGCCTCCGCGGTGCGCGCGTACACCTGCGCGGCGCTGAACGCGATCTCGCGAGCGTAGACGAGGACGACCTCCCGCAGCTCGGACTCGAACCCGGGCGCGGCCAGCTCGTCCACCCGGGTCTCCATCACGTCGATGAGCACCCGGACCATCTCCACCGCGTGCTGCAGGCTGACCGCCCGGGCCAGCTCTCGCGGCGCGGTGCCGAACACCCCGGCGGCGGCCGGCCGGGTCCGCTCGGGATGCCGGATCCAGTCGACGAAGGCGGCGATGCCGGCCTGGGCGACCAGGCCCAGCCAGGACCGGTTCTCGGCCGACAGCTTCCGGAACCACGGCAGCCGCTGGTCCATCGCCGCGATCGCGGCGGTGCCGAGCACGCCGGTCGCCCGCTCGATCCGGGCCACCGTCTCCGGGTGCACCCGCGCCCCGGCCTTCGTCGTCATCCCCCCAGGATAGAGCGGGGCTGGTCACTCCAGCGCTTGGCTGACCGGGAGGTCCAGCTTGTACTTGGCGATGGCCGCCGACGGGGCCGACCGGTCCACCGCTCCGCTCCGGGCCAGCTCGGCCAGCACGGCGAGGACTATGGACTCCGCGTCCACGCGGAAGAACCGGCGGGCGGCCGGGCGGGTGTCGGAGAACCCGAACCCGTCGGTTCCCAGCGACGTGTACGACGCCGAGGGCACCCAGCGGGCGATCTGGTCCGGGACCGCCCGGATCCAGTCCGACACGGCGACCGCCGGCCCCGGGGCGCCGGACAGCGCCGTCGTCACGTACGGCACCCTCGGCTCGGAGTCCGGGTGCAGCAGGTTCCACGACTCGCACGCCAGGGCGTCGCGGCGCAGCTCGGTCCAGGACGTCGCCGACCAGACCGACGCCGACACGCCCCAGTCCTCGGCCAGCAGCGACTGCGCGCGCAGCGCCCACGGGACCGCGACCCCCGAGGCGAGGATCTGGGCGGACGGGGCAGTCGCCGCGATCCGTTCCGTAGAAGGATTGTCGGGTTTCTCGGAGTAGCGGTAAAGGCCGCGGAGGATTCCCTCATCCAGGTCGGGAACGCCAGCGGGCGCCGGCGGCTGCGGGTAGGGCTCGTTGTAGACGGTGAGGTAGTAGAAGATGTCCTCGCCGTCCGGGTGGGTCGGCGTCGAGTCGTACATCCGGCGCAGCGCGTCGCGCGTGATCACCGCGAGCTCGTAGGCCCAGGCCGGGTCGTAGGACACGCAGGCCTCCGAGACCGACGCCAGCAGCGGGGAGTGGCCGTCGTTGTGCTGCAGCCCCTCGCCGGTCAGCGTCGTGCGCCCGGCGGTGGCGCCCAGCAGGAAGCCGCGGCCCATCTGGTCGCCGAGAGCCCACATCTGGTCGCCGGTCCGCTGCCAGCCGAACATCGAGTAGAACACGTAGACCGGGATCATGTGCGTGGCGTGCGTGGCGTAGGAGGTCCCGGCGGCGATCACCGAGCCCATCGCGCCGGACTCGGAGATGCCCTCATGGAGCATTTGCCCCGATTGAGACTCCTTGTAGGACAGCAGCAGGTTGCGGTCGACGGCCTCGTAGGTCTGCCCGGACGGGGAGTAGATCTTCGCGGTCGGGAACAGCGAGTCCATGCCGAACGTGCGGGCCTCGTCCGGGACGATCGGGACGAACCGGTCGCCGATCATCGGGTCCTTCATCAGGTCCTTGAGGATCCGGACGAACGCCATCGTGGTGGCGACCGACTGCTTGCCCGAGCCCCGGCGGTACTCGTCGTAGGCCGAGGCCGGCGGCTGCGGCAGCGGCTTGGCCCGCGGCGCCCGGCGCGGCAGCAC
>JAFMRC010000326.1 GCA_017354375.1 Nocardiopsaceae bacterium
GGGCCTGGGCGCGCAGTTCCGCCCCCGGGTCGGTGAACGGGGCGGGCGGGGACGGCCGCGTCCCGGGGTCCTGCCCTTCCGCCAGCCGGGCGTCGTAGTCCCTGGCCGCGCTGGCGTAGGCGGCGGCCTGCTGGTCGTGCAGGGCGGTGGCCTGCGCCGTGGCCTGCTGGGCCTGGTCCCACAGCACGATCGCCCCCCGCGCCTGGGACTGCGCGGCCTCCACCGCGCCGGCGTAGGACTCCAGGGCGGCGGCGGCCTTGCCCATCGCCTCGGTGGCGGCCTGCCATTTCGCGGGCTGGGGGGAGAACTTCGCCCGGAACGCGTCGGCCGCCTGCCCCTCCCAGTGCCCGGTCTCGATTGACTGCAGCCCGGCGGCAACCTCCCCGAACCCGGAGGCGAACCCGTGCAGCCTCCCCGCCGCCGACCGGATCGCCGACGGGTCCCCGTGCACCAGCTGCGCCAGGTCACTGGTCTGGCCGAGCTGCAGCTCCGGGACGTCCCCGCCCAGGCTGGAGCCCAGCTTGTCGCCCGCGGTCTCCACGTCCTGGGCCGCCCCGTGCGCCCCGACCGCGTTCAGCCCGTCGCCGAGCAGGTGCGCGCCGCCGCTGATGGCGTCGCCCGTGTCCTGCTTGACCGTGTTCCAGGCATCCTCGAAGGGATTGCTCATACCCGAAGCTCTCTGCCGCTATTCGGCCCCACATTCGGCCCCACGACAAGATCCTCCAGATCATCCCACGACTAAACCGTTCACAACGGATGCCGCCGATAATAATAGTAATTATCGTGTTACGCGGTAAAGATTGTTGTTTTCTGAGGTCAAAGAGGTATCTGTCGCCCCTGATCCATGTGGCGGTCGGCGAGGATGACCCGCCGGACCGGCCTGTGTCACTTGGAGCCGCGGAGGTGGGGCGGCGCCGCGCCTCTGCCCTGGCTCCATGCGCCGCCGCCGAGCCGGCCTTCCTCCAAGGTCACGGGGGGCCGCTTCCGGTAGGCCGAGCGCACGATGGCCTCGGCATCCTCCCCGGCGAACATGGCCAGGCATGGCGCGCGGAACGGGCAGGGCGGGCAGTTCACGTCGGAGGGGGTCGGCTCAAGCGTGAGGCCCGGCGCGATCATCATGGACGCGTCGGCCGCGAGGCGGCGCCAGGCCGCGGTGAGTTCCTCCGGGCTCCGCCGCACCAGGGTCCTGCGGAATTCCTCGCCGGAATGCTGCATGACCCGCTTCACGCGCTTCGGTTCGCGGGCCGCGGCATACAGCCGCCGGTGCTGGGGAATCGACCGGCCGCCGCCGCTCGGCTCGTGCTGGCGGACGCGGCCGGCCACGTTCCCCGGCGTTCCGCGTACCGTGCTTCCGCGTACCGCACCAAGGGAGGTATGGAGAGCGCTGGCCACACCGCGGACCTGGCGGGGGACCAGGCGGGACAGTCGCGGGCCTGGTTCGGTCGCCGGCGGCGCGGGCGGGTGCTTGGCCGGCGGGGGCAGCCGGAACTCGTTGTAGATGGTGCCCGCGATGGTCATTCCGGGGTAGAAGTCCTCCCAGGCCCGGCACTCGGCGGCTGCCTCCTCGTCGTCAAGCAGGTTCTCGGTCGCCGGCCAGCCCCCCTCCACCGCGCTATGCCGGACGATCCAGTAGGCGTCGGAGGCGTCCACGACGAGCATGCCGATCCGGCCCCGGTACCGGACCGGCTCCCCGGCCGTCGTGACGAGGCCGGCGCCGGGCCGGTCCGGGTCGAGCACGGTCGCCTCGTACTCGGCTTCGACCATCACCGGGGAGAACCCGTCCACGGTCGGCGCCCACTGCGCATAGCGGCCCAGCAGCCGTCGGCCCGCCTCAAGCAGCCGCGGCCAGGGCTCTTCGTCCTCGCTCGCGCCGCATCGCTCCCGCTGCCCGGCCATGGCCCGCTCGAACCCCTGGATGACCAGGGGGAGCGTCACGGCCCGGTCCCAGTCCCACATCCCGGGGAAGTAGTAGATGTCCAGGGCGCCGGTGACAGCCTGCCCTACCTCAGACCCGGCGTTCGAGCGGGGCGGCTGAGTCGGCTGGGCTGGCTCCAGGTTCCGGCGCTCCAGGCTGCCGAAATCCCACTGGCGCCTGCACCGGCGGAACGACGCCCGGTCCTCGGGGGTGATCACGAAGGTCACGGCTGGACCAATCCGGCTCGGTACTTCTCTCCTGGAGCTTATGCCCGAGATCCGGCCGGAACCAGCCTCTCAGCGGCACTCTCCCGTTCAGGGGGTGTGGGCTGGTGCGGTTACGCGGCGCGGGCGGGTGCTTGGTTAGTGGTGAGCACCTGGCCCCAGGGAGCGCGGGCGGTGACGGTGCCGTCGGCGTGGACGGTGATCTTCCAGCCGTCGCGGTGGATGGAGACGTGGTGGTGGTGCCAGCAGAACAAGCTTAAGGTTCCGGAGCTCGGTCTTGCCGCCCTCGGAGCGGGGTACCACGTGATGCGGCTCGCAGGCGGCCGGGGGCTTGTCGCAGCTGCCCGGCCACTGGCAGTGCCCGTCCCGCCTGATCACCGCCCGGCGGAGGTATTCCGGGATGCCCTTCGGCTCCCCGATGTCGAGCGGGAGGCTCGCGGCGCTGAACGGGGCGCCGAGCTGCCTGGACCTGAGGAACCCGGCGAGGCCGCCGGGGCCGGAGACCGCGTCGATGGCCAGCTGCAGCAGGGAGCGGGACAGCCGGGCCCTGGCCTCGGGGGCGAGCGGCTCGCGGCAGGTGCAGCCGCCGCAATCGCACCGGCAGTCCCCTCGCCCGGCCCGCAGCCACTGCCCGGTCAGCTTGTCCAGCGCCTCCCAGTCCACGTTCCCCGTCACGACCGGGGTGACCTCCGACGCGCAGGCGACCGCGTCGGCTCCCGGCCCGGACAGCCACCCGGACCGGGCGATGCGGGCCTCGGCCCATTCCCGTTCCAGGGCAGCCGACCCGGGCAGCCCGTGCAAGTGCGGCAGCGGGATGCTCACGAGTACCTTGGTGTCCATGCCGCTGGACTGCGGGGCGAGGCCCGCCTTCAGCAGCCGGGACAGCGCCTCGCCCAGCGCCTCGCCCAGCGCGTCGTGATTGCGCTCGCCCTCCGAGCGCAGGTCGTCGGGGCCTAGCCGCTTGCCGAACGCGTCGAAGACCTTCCGCACCAGCTCCGCCGCCTCCGCCGACAGGTCGGCGACCAGCCTCCCCGCCCCGCCGAACGTCCGCTCCATGCTGGCCTGCCGGTCCCTGAACGGCTGGTCCCCGTTGTCGCCCGGCCGCGTCCGCGACCGCTCGTACATCTCCTGCGCCAGCCGCGCCAGGTCGTCCCACCCCAGTCCCGCCGCCGCGGCATCCAGGAGGATCCCGTCGGCACCGTCCCGGTCCTCACCGGGCAGCCGCCCGGTCCAGGCCGCGAACGCCTTCCCGTAGGAATCGGAGATGGCCCCGGCAGCCAGCGCCTCCGCGATCCGCGGATGCCCGCGGAAGACGCGCAGCCACCCGGCTTGCTCCCGCGCCGCAGCCTTCGACACCCGGGTGACCGACGCCAGCCACGGCACTGGCCCGGCGAACCCGTCGAACCGGTACCCGTTCCCCGCGTCGAACGCGGCCAGCGCCCCGGTCCGCGCCGCCACGTGCCGCGTCTGCAATTGCGCCAGCTCTTCGAGGGCGTCGTGCTGCACCTGCCCCGGCAGCGACGCCCAGTCCGCCCCCGCCAGGTACTCCAGCGCCTCCCGTGCCCGCGCCAGCGCGCCCGCCACGCTGGCCGGCTCCGCCGCTTGTACCATCCTGCACCTCCCCGTCAGCCCGTCACAGCTAACACCATCCCCTCCAGTATGACGACCAGGTATGACATTCGAGATGCTACACAGGTCAGGCATTCGAAATAATGTGATCATGACCGTTAGTTGGCCCCTGGCTGCGATCCTCGCGATTGCGCCGCCTGTGATCATGACAGGGCTGCTCCGTCGGTGAACGCGCTGCTGTTGCGGGCGTCGGCGGAGGCATGCGGATCGCGCAGGACGGCGAGGACGTCGGCGTAGCGGGAGACGTGCGAGCCCATCTCGTCGTTGATGACGCCACGGGCGCGCATCCGCCGGTAGGCAGGATAGGGGTCGCCCCCTCCGACGAGGGCGTTCTTCCCGGCGAACAGGTCGCGGACCGGGCTGTCCGCGGGGAGGGTGTCCGTGAGGTCGGCTGCCACGGCGGGACGTTCGGTGCTCGTGTCGGTCATCTGCCACATCCCTTTCGTTAGGTATAATGTTCGCATGAGCAGGTACCGGCTGATGCCCACCCCGGAACAGGAATCGATCCTGTCCGGGCACTGTGCGCACGCCCGGTACGTCTGGAATCTCGCTGTCGAGCAGCACCAGTGGCACCGCCCGAGCCGCAAATCCGCTCCCGGCTACCTGGAGCAGTCCCGGCAGCTCACCGCCGCCCGCGCCGCCAGTCCCTGGCTCGCGGAGGGCTCGCAGACCGTTCAGCAGCAGGCGCTGCGGGACTTCGCGCAGGCCGAGTCGAATTTCTTCGGCGGCACGCACGGCCGCCCGTCCTGGCGCAAGGCTGGACGCGACGAGGGCTTCCGGGTCACCGGGCAACGCGGTCGGTAGTGGGACGTCTGGCGGCTGAACCGACACTGGGGTGAGGTCCGAATCCCGAAGGTCGGCTGGGTCCGGTTCCGCTGGTCCCGTGCCGTCCCTAGTGAGGCGAAATCCTTCCGGGTGACCAAGGACCGGGCCGGCCGCTGGCACGTCGCGTTCACGCACGTCCCCGACCCCGTCGAGGTCTCCGGCACCGGCGAGACCGTCGGAATGGACCGGGGCGTCGCCGTGTCCGCCGCCCTTTCCACCGGAGAGATGCTGACGGTCCCGAACCTGACCTCCCGCGAAACGTGGCGGCTGAAGCACCTGGAGCGCAAGCTCGCCAAGGCCGAACGGGGATCGAACCGGCGCGGCAGAGTGAAGACGGCCATCGCGAAGCTGAAGGCTCGTGAGACCGACCGGCGCAAGGACTGGTGCGAGAAGCTGTCCACGGACCTGGCACGCCGGTTCGACGTCATCAGGGTCGAGAACCTGGACATCCCCGGCATGACTCGCTCGGCGAAGGGCACCGCGAAGAAGCCGGGCCGGAACGTCGCGGCGAAGGCCGGGCTGAACCGGGGGTCCGTCGGTCCGGGTGGGGGTTGCTGGTCCGCCGCCTGGAGCAGAAAGCCCCGGGAAGGGTGGAGAAGGTCAGTCCCGCGTATACGAGCCAGCGCTGCAGCGCGTGCGGGCACGTGGATCCGAAGTCGCGCAAGAGCCAAGCGCGCTTCCGGTGCACGGCCTGCGGGTACACGCTCAACGCCGACGTGAACGCGGCGCGCAACATCGCGGCGGGGCACGCCGTGAACGCGCGGGGAGGCGACGGGAGTGCCCGGCCTGTGAACCGCGAACCTCAACTCGCGCTCCTATCAGCGTAGTTGGAATCCCCCTTCAGGCGGGGGAGGATGTCAATGGCTTGGCTCCTGAATTGTGATCTCGCCCTCGATTCCGGGATGATCGGCCAGGTACGCCTGCGCGCTGCCCCGGCTGGCGTGGAAGGTCGTGTGGGGGCACATCGACTCAGACAACTCCCCGCCGTCCGGGCCGCACCCCGCGGCATGGCCGTACAAGACCACCGAGCCACCGGGGGTCCGGGGGTGTCCCCCGGGAAGCACTGCGATCCGGCTCCGGGCGTAGTCCGGATCCCAAGTCCACCTGCGGCCGCAGGCCGAGACGACGACGGCCGCGCCGTCGCGCGGGTCGGTAGCGGCGATCCGGCCGGGGCGTCCGGCCATGGCGGGGATGCCGAGCGCGTCGATCGCGCACATCGCGTGCACGGCGGGGAGCCCGTCCAGTTCCACGATCTGGCGGGTGGGCGTGCCGGAGAACGGGTAGGCGACGGTAACCACGCCGTCGGCGAGGTGCACCAGGTCGGCCGTCGCGAGGTCGGCGATCGCGGACTCTGCGAGGCCGAGCCGTCCGGCGGCGGTCAGGACCCACTCCCGTGTCGGCGGGGTGCCCGCGTGCAGGAACTGGCGCAGGATCGCGCGGTGCAGTTCGCCCAGCGGCGCCGGGAGCCCGGACTGCCGCCCGGCGCTGCCGCCGCGCCGCGACCTC
>JAFMRC010000327.1 GCA_017354375.1 Nocardiopsaceae bacterium
CTGGCCCCGGGCGGCGCCGCGGTCACGAGCCCTCCTCCCGGGAACGGGTCATGACCTGGCCGCGCGACACCACGAGCAGCGCGATGGCGGCGAGCACGAACGGGGTCATGTCGCTGTAGGACGTCAGCTGGCTGATCGGCGTGATCAGGTCGTGGACCAGGCCGACGACCAGGGCCGCCACGAACGTGACGGCGATCGACCGCAGCCGCCCGATGAGCGCCGCGGCCAGCGAGGAGATCACCACGGTGAAGGTGAGCGTGGTGTCGTCCAGGGCGGCCATGTCGGCCAGCAGGATCCCGGCGATCCCGGCCAGGACGCCGCAGCCGAGCCAGGCGGCGGCCTCGACCCGGCGGACCGGCACCCCGAGCGTGGCGGTGATCTCCCGGTCGTTGGCCATCGCGCGCATCGCCGTGCCGAGCTTGGAGTAGCGCAGGAACGCCCCGGTGCCGATGGTGATCACCACGCCGGTCACCAGCCCGGCGATCTGGGTAATGTTCACCTGCACGTCGCCGGCCACGAACCCGTAGTTGTCGGACGGCAGCGTCAGCGAGAAGGACTGGCCGCCGCTGGTGGGCCAGGCCAGGTCGATGGCGCCGAACAGGACGAGCGCCAGCCCCAGCGTGCACACCGCCTGGGTCAGCGGCCCGCGCCCGGCCAGCCGGGGGCCGAAGATCACCCCGTAGCCGAGCGTCACCACCGCGCTGAACGCGATGCACACCACCCACCCGGTCACCCCCACGGTGGCGTCCGCCGGGGTGACCGCGTAGGCGAGGAAGGCGCCCATCGCCCCGACCGCGCCGAACGCCAGGTACAGCACGCCGGTGGCCCGGTACAGCACCACCAGGCCCGTCCCGGACAGGGCGTACACCCCGCCCAGGGCGAGGCCGCTGACCAAGAACGGCTCGAAGCTGGACCAGGGAGGCATCTAGGCCCCGGGCGCCTTCGGCGCGGTTCCGGCCAGCTTGCGGTAGGCGGCGATCTGCGGATCCACGCTGGAGATCGCGGTGCAGCCCTTCGCCTGCACCATCTTGCCGTTGTCCGGGGTGACCGTGTAGTCCATGTTGTTCGGGATGTGCTCGGGGTAGCTGCCGTACGTCCAGGCCTGGCACTGCATCCCGGTGTTGTAGTCGCGCACCGCCTTGAACGCCGCGTTGACGCTCTTGGCCGTGTACGCGCCCTTGACGGACTGCAGCGCGTGCACCGCGATCTCGGCGTCGGTGAAGCCCATCTCGCTGAAGCTGCCGACGCCACCGGAGACGTTCTTGCCGTACTTGGCGAGGATCGCCTTGAACAGCTGCGCGGTGTGGCTGTTGTCGGTGTCCAGCGGGGCGAGCTCGGCGTTGACGAACAGCTTGCCGTTCCACTTGGGACCCAGCGCCTTGGCCAGGAAGTCGGTGTTGCACGGGGTGGAGCAGCCCCACTCCTTGACCTTGTCCTCCAGCCCCAGCTTCTGCGCGGCCTGCAGGATCAGCAGCGCCTCGGGCGGGGTGAAGTTCAGCACCACCGCGCCGTCCGGCCCGGCCGCGTTGGCCAGCTTGATCGCCACGGAGTTGGCGCTGGTGATCGGCACGTTCTCGGTGAAGTCCTGGATCTGCACCCCGGCCGCGTGGGCCAGCGCGTTCGGCCCGCCGGCGATGTAGCTGGTGCCGGGCACGTTCGACTGGTCGAACGCGATCTTGCTCACGTGCTGGCTCAGCGCGTACTGCACGGCGCCGTCGGAGCTGTACCGCGGCCCCATGTTCACCGACGCCGAGTTGGGGGTGGACCAGCACTCGGGGTCGATGCCCGCGCCGATCACGTAGTAGCCGAGGCTCTTCCAGTAGGCGTTGTCCACCGAGCACTCGATGACGCTGCTGCTGCCGACGATCCCGAGCACGTGGTCGGAGGAGACGAGCTGCTTGGCCAGCGACGCGATCTGCGACGGGTTGGTCTGCTCGGTCGTCGGATAGTACTTGATCGGGTGCCCGTTGACGCCGCCGTTGGCGTTGACGCAGTCGAAGTAGGCGGCGGCCATGTTCTCGATGTCGCTGAAGTCGGTGCCGGGCTGCTTGGTGTCGATGGCGCCCAGGGCGATCGGCGTCCCGGTGGCCCGCACCCCCGGCTTGGGGCCGCACGCCGACGCGCTGACCGTGGGCGCGGGCGCGGCCTTCGCGTTGTGCGCCGCGCCGCCGGAGCTGTTCAGGTTGCTGCACCCGGCGGCCACCACGACGGCGAGCACCGCGATCCCGGCACTCAGTGCGGACGAGCGTCGTCGCTGTCTCGTGTTCATCCGGGGCCTCTGCCTTCTCGTGGCTTGCGGGAGATTTCTTCCTAACGGGTCGGGGCTCCTGCGACGGTCGACGATCCTCCCCTCCCTCACGGAGGCGCCACCGCAGCAATCGGTTGCATACTGCCGATCCTCGCCCCCATAGGGGATCTTGACAAGCGCTTCACCGCTGAGAATTACACGCCCGCCAACCCAGAACAAGCCCGCCGGCTCCCAAACCCCCCAGGCCTGACGTTGCGCCCCAGCACAAACCCGCTGTTACAGGACGGCCCTCACAGGCCGGCCTGGGCGCGGAGGGCGGCGGCCTTGTCGGTGCGCTCCCAGGTGAAGGTGTCCCCGGAGCGGCCGAAGTGGCCGTAGGCGGCGGTGGGCCGGTAGATCGGGCGGCGCAGGTCCAGGTCGCGCAGGATCGCGCCGGGGCGCAGGTCGAAGTTCTCGTTCACCAGCTCGGTGATCCGCTCCCGGCTGACCTTCTCGGTGTGATGCGTCTCGATCAGCAGCGACAGCGGCCGGGCCACGCCGATCGCGTACGCCACCTGGACCTCGGCCCGGTCGGCGAGGCCGGCGGCGACGACGTTCTTGGCCACGTGCCGGGCGGCGTAGGCGGCCGACCGGTCCACCTTGGACGGATCCTTGCCGGAGAACGCGCCGCCGCCGTGCCGGGCGAAGCCGCCGTAGGTGTCGACGATGATCTTCCGGCCGGTGAGCCCGGTGTCGCCGACCGGGCCGCCGATCACGAACCGGCCGGTGGGGTTGACGTAGAACTCCTCCCGCAGCCTGCCCCGGTCATACAGGTCCGGCGGCAGCACCGGCACCACGACCTCGTCCCACAGCGCGTCCGGCAGCTTGGACTCCACGCCGTCGGCGTGCTGGGTGGAGATCAGCACCTTCTCGATCGCGGCGGGCCTGCCCGCGTCGTCGTACCTGACCGTGACCTGGGTCTTGCCGTCCGGCCGCAGGTAGGGCAGCTCGCCGGAGCGGCGGGCCGCCGACAGCCGCTCCGACAGCCGGTGCGCGAGGATGATCGGGGCCGGCATGTACTCGGGCGTCTCGTTGGTCGCGTAGCCGAACATCATGCCCTGGTCCCCGGCGCCGATCCGGTCCAGGGGGTCACCGGATCCGCCGACCCGCCCCTCGTACCCGGCCTCCACGCCCTGGGCGATGTCCGGGGACTGCTTGTCCACCGCGACCATCACGCCGACGGCGTCGCCGTCGAAGTAGTACTCGCCGTTGTCGTACCCGATGTCGTTGACGACGCCCCGCGCGATCGACGCGTAGTCGATGACCGACGCGCTGGTGATCTCGCCGGCCACCACGACGAGGCCGGTGGTGAGCAGGGTCTCGCACGCGACCCGGGACATCGGGTCCCCGGCGAGGGCGGCGTCGACCACGGCGTCGGAGATCTGGTCCGCGATCTTGTCCGGGTGACCCTCCGTCACCGACTCGGAGGTGAAGAGGAATCCGCTTTCCATTACCTGTCTCCTTCGCCTGATCCGAGCTCGGCCCGGACTATTGTCGCACCGGCTACCATTGCGCGCAGCTTGCCCCGCGCGACCTCGGGCGCGAGGTGCCGCAGGCCGCAGTCGGGGTTGATCATGAGCCGCTCGGGCGGCACGTATTCCAGGGCCCGCCGGATCCGCGCGGCGACCAGCTCCGGGGTCTCGACGGCGGCGGACTTCACGTCGATCACCCCGAACCCCAGCGACCGGTCCCACCCGTGCTGGGGCAGCAGCCGGAGGTCATCGAGTCCCTTGCGGGCGAACTCCAGGGTGATCTGGTCGACCCGGGCCCCCAGCACGGCGGGGAACAGGAAGTCGTAGTGCCCCTCCCAGGACGGCCGCGCGTGCCGGTTGCCGTAGCAGACGTGCAGCGCCCAGGTGGCGGGCACGCCGTCGGTGACGATGTTGACGGCCTCGATGGCCAGCTCCGCCCGCTCCGGGTAGCCCGCCAGGAACGGCTCGTCGATCTGCAGCATCCGCGCGCCCGCCTCGTGCAGGGCGCGGGCCTCGGCGTTCAGCAGCCGGGCCAGCGCCCGCACCAGCTCGGCCTGGCCGTCCGGGCCGGGGTAGGCGGTGCCGCCGATCCGCCGCGACAGCGAGAACGGGCCGGTGAACGAGAACTTGACCGGCTTGTCGGTCTGCGCCCGGGTGAACGCGAAGTCGGCGGCGAGGCCGAGCGGGGCCTTGTTCCCGGGCAGCCCGGTGTCCTCTGGCAGCGGGGCCTGCGCGGTCGCCTCGTAGTAGTCGTAGTAGTCGGCCTTGGCCCGCTGCGCGATGTGCACGCCAGGGATTCGGGCCAGGAAGTAGTCGATGTCGTTGTCGCGGCGCAGCTCGCCGTCGGAGACGATGTCGATCCCGGCCCGCTCCTGGTCCTTCAGCGCGGCCTTGATCGCGACCTCGTGGATCTCGTCCAGGTGCGCGGCGCTGATCCGGCGCTGGTAGTACTCGGTCTTCAGCCGCTCCAGCCACTCGGGCACCGAGTAGGACCCGACCACGGTGGTGGGGAGCGGGGGGAGGCACTCGGGGAGCTGGGGCAGGCGCCACGATCCGTTCGGCATCATGAGTTGCCTAGTCCCTGACCTGGGCGGTGAGCGTCTTCACGTTGGAGCCGGGCCGCTGCTTGAAGGGCGCGAAGGCCGCCTCGAAGCCGCGGCGGCTGGCCAGCCGCGCGAGCAGCGGGCCGTTCACCCAGTTGACGGTGGAGCCGTCGTACTTGCCCGGACCGTAGAAGCCGGTGTGGTAGTCCTCGTGGCCGGTGGTGAACAGGTCGTGGCAGACCAGGCGGCCGAACGGGTGCAGCAGCGGCAGCGTGTCGGCGAAGCTGGCCAGCGCGCCGTTGCTGACGTGCATCCGGACGTCGCCCGTGGCGGCCAGCAGCGGGCGGAGGATCTCCCCGGTGACCGACGGGGTGAGGTGGTAGGTGTCCAGGCCGGCCAGCGGCACGTAGCGCTCGGCCTGGCGCAGCGCGGCCCACGCCTCCTGCCAGAACCGGACCGCCTCGCCCGTGTCGCCGAACGTCTCCGGCACCGACTCGGCCAGCAGCTCGGGGCCGATGCGCAGCAGCCGCTCGGTGAGCGGGGCGACCTGGCCCGCCGCCAGGCCGAACCGCTCCGCGATCGCGGCGGCGCCGGCGGCGGGCAGGAACGAGCGGACCTGCACCAGGTAGGCCCGGCCGCCGATGACCGCGACCTCGTCGGCGGGCAGGTTGTCGTAGACGTTGGAGATGTAGACGCAGAACGCCTTCCCGGCCAGGAAGGAGACGCTGGCCGACAGCCGGGTGGCCTCCAGCACCAGGCCGCTGACCCGGTCGCCGTGATGGGCGACCGCGGCGGCGGCGCGGTCCAGGACGTGGGCGGAGTAGTCGCCCATCAGGAAGCGCAGCCGCCGGTAGTAGTCGCGGCCGTGCCGGGCGTCCAGCTCGGTGAACGCGTCCAGGAAGGCGCGGGCCGCCCCGCCGTTGCCGACGCCCAGCTCCAGGACGTACAGCTCGTCCGGGAGGGCACGGCGCCGGTCCAGCTCGTCCCAGACCGTGAACAGGTCCCAGATCAGGTCGCGGGCGGCGGCGGCGTTGCGGCCGTCGCTCTCCCCGCCGGGCAGAGCCTGCTCGTACTCCTTGCCGGTGGCCTTCTCCCAGTCGGCCAGGTGCTGCCAGTACAGGGCGTTGAACCGCCACACCCGGCTGGCCGAGCCCGGCACCCACTCCTCCAGCCAGACGGGCCCGGCATCCCCGGCGGCGGGGCTCCCAGCGGCGGGGTTCCCGGCTCCGGCGAGGGCGGCGCCGACGTCGGCGGCCACCGTCTCGGCCGCCGCCTC
>JAFMRC010000545.1 GCA_017354375.1 Nocardiopsaceae bacterium
CCGACGAGCCGGGTTCCCGGCGTGCGCTGTCGCGGCCGGGCCCGGGCGAGCAGCCGGATCAGCAGCGCGGCCGCGACCAGCGCCACGCAGGCTTCATAGCTGAACGTCACGTACGGCTTGGGCTGCCGCCCCGCCTCCAGACCGTGCAGGATGGCCAGCGGCCACCACAGGTAGGCCGAGGCGTGCAGCACCCGCCACAGCCTCGGGTGGGTGGTGAACCGGGCGCGGAAGACCCCGATCGCCGCCACCAGGACCAGCAGGTCGCTGGCGGCGACGCCCACGTCCAGCCACCACCCGCTGCCCAGCGGGACCGCCACCTGGACGAGCGAGGCGCGGCCGGCGAGAACCTCCAGCGCGATGTGGGTGGCGAGGAACCCCGTCGATAGCACGGACAGGGCACGGTGCGCGGCCTGCATCACCACCCTGGCGCCCGGTCGCAGCACGAGCCTATCGGTGGTGGCGAGGCCCGCGCCTATCACGGCGGTGAACCCGACGAGCGCGAACACCCCGGCGTAGAAGGTGAGGAACCGCCGGAGGTCCGCCGTGATAACGGCTCCCTCGTGCGTCGCGGCCCCGGCCAGCACGCCCAGCATCGCCGCCAAGCCGACGGCCGGCCACAGCAGTCGCGATCTCACCGGACCGGGGGCGTGCCGGTCGCCGAGGGCGGCCCGTACGCCGGGGACAGGCCGTAGTTCTCCAGCGCCGCACCGGACTGGTACCGCTCCGTCCCGATCCGGGCCGAGGCCGACAGGCCGGGGTGCAGGAGATAGCCACCCACCCTGGGGTCCTCGCCGGCACCGTAGATCGAGAATTGCACGCCAGGGCCGGCGACCTGCCCGCCGCAGGGGGTATCCGTCCCGATCCGGCCGAGGTACTGCCCTGCCGCGACTGGTGACCCATTTGGCACCGACGTGACGCCGCCCATCTGGTAATACGTGGTGATCACGCCGCCGGGGTGGACGAGGAGGATGAGCGCCTGCCCCGGCTTGGCGGAGCAGGCCCGGTAAAGCCAGCCCGCCCCCGCGGCGAGGACCTTGCGGGACGTCCCGCTGAAGAGCAGGCCGCTCGGGCTGGAGCGCATGGTCCAGGACTGGCCGGCCGACCAGGGAAGCATCAGGTCCGGGGCAGGGTCGTGCGCGCTGGGGGTGAGCGCGTCGCGCTCGGCGGCCGGCATGACGGAGGCCGGCACCCCCTCGACGAGCGGCGCGAAGGCCGACGTGCCGGACAGGGCGACCTGCCAGAGCGAGCCGGTCTTATGGGCGAGGAAGAGCGAGACCCACGGTGCGCCCCACTCACCCTTCGGTACCGCGATGGCGGTCGTGCCGACCGCCCAGTCCCGGGCGGTGGCCTGAACCGAGATGAGCGGCCGCGCGCCGGCCGGGTCCATCGCGTCGCGCTTGGCGAACGCGAGGGTCACGGCCCGCACCGACGGCACCGGCGAACTCGTCGTGGCCTGGTGCGCCATCGCCGCGCCGTGCGCCGTGGACTGGCGGGCCGTGGACTGGTGAGTGGGCGTGGCCGGATGCGTGGACGCGGCGCTGGCGGCCGTGCCGGACTCGTCCATCCCCATCATGTGCATGGCAAAGGTCATCAGCACGGACCGCTCGGTAATGGCCGCCAGCGCGAGGCCGAGTACCGCGACGCTGACCACGGACGTCATCACCACTCGCCGCGACAGCCTTCCGAGGTCGGCGCGTGCCCGCCGGCTACCTGGAGACTTCGGCAACTCTGCCTCCCCCTGGTTCCAGGCTCGGGTCGAGGCGGGCGGTGGCACTGGCGAAGGCCACCGCGAACCGGGAGCCCGGGATGGCCGCGGCGACCCGCTCGGCCTCGGCGAACGTGTCCACGTCGGTCAGCTCCGGCACGGTCCGCACCCGCAGCCCGGCCCCCGTCAGCCGCTGCAGCTGGATCCGGCCGGTGTCGGGCACCGACATCGGCACGCCGGATATCAGCGAGGCATCGGGACGGCGCAGGCCGAGCAGCCAGAACCCGCCGTCCGCCGCGGGCCCGAGCACCGCGTCCGCCTCCCCCGCGACCAGCGGTGCCGCCGCCGCCGTGAGCAGCGACGGCGTGACCTGCGGGGTGTCCATGCCGATCAGCACCGCGGGCAGCGCCAGCCCGGCGTTGGCGTCGGCGAACGCGCG
>JAFMRC010000328.1 GCA_017354375.1 Nocardiopsaceae bacterium
AGGTAGCCGTCGGCCCCGGTGAGCAGCACGCGGCCGGTCACGAGGCCACCGGCCGTCGCGCCTGGGCGGGCACGTCGGGCCAGCCCGCCGGGTCCGCGCCCCACCGGTCGGTCAGGGCGCACAGCCACCGTTCGATGCCGAAGGCGACGCACCCGGTGGTGACCGGATCGCCGTCGCGGGTAATGCCGTACGCCTGGCCGAAGTGGTCCTCGTGCAGGTTGACCGAGGCGAGCGCCAGGTCTCCGTACCGGGCCTCGTGCTTGGTCGGCTGGAGTTTCTGGGCCAGGTACTGGGGACTGGCGGCGGGATCGAAGAACGGGTCGGTCGCCGCCTCCCACTCCACGGCCAGGCCGAGGTCGGTGGCGAGCCGGCCGGCCGCCGTCCGAGCCGCGGCCAGGAAGCCGGCCACCTCCTCGCGGGTGCCGAGGCAGACGACCTCCCGCATCCGGAAGCTCCACTGCCGGCGCAGCGGCTCGTAGTGCGCCTCCCGGCGGAAGCAGGTGTTCCGGGTGGTGATGTACCTCGGGGCGGACAGGGACTCGCCCCGGTGATGGACGTAGACGTGGTAGCAGGCCGCGGGGGTGAGCACCTCCCGGGGCGGGGCGAGCCGGGCCAGCCGTATCGCTCCGGAGTCATCCACCGGGGCGGCGCCGGCGAAGTCCCGGAGGTTGTCCTCCGCGTCGTCCAGGCAGACCGCGAACGTGGCCAGGTGCGGGAAGGAGGCCAGGTAGCCGACGGGCTCGAGGTCCGCCGCCGCGAGCATGGCCGGATGTTCCTCCGGTTCGGCGTCCCACGCCGCCGCGATGGACGTGAAGGCGTCGTCGCAGGCGGCCGCGAGCCGGCCCAGCGGCCCGGACAGCGTGGCGTGACCGCGGGGATCCCAGCGCAGGCCGGCCGGGCCGAGGCCGGCCGCGATCGTCGCGGCGGCCGTCACCGGGCCGCGTCCGTGTCGGCACCGAGGAACCGCGCCGCGATCGTGGCCACGTCCTGGAAGTCGCCCGCTCCCAGCCGCTCGACGTCGATCGGGGACCTCCGCAGCCGTTCCAGCAGCAGGATCAGCTCGGGTATCTGCAACGACGTCAGGTGCCGCCCGGCCAGCAGGGGCAGGTCGTCGGTCAGCCCCCCGGGCGGCAGGTCGCGGGCCCGCGACGTTATCCAGGCCCGGAGTTCATCGACCTCAGAAGACATCGGCGGGCAGCTCCTCGAGCATGTCGTTGGACTGGAAGAAGCGCAGGCACTTGGCGGAGAAGTCCCGCCGGCGCGCCCGCTGCGCGGGATGGCCCCAGGCGTCCTCGGCCACCTGCCAGGGGTCGGCGAACCCGCAGTCGGCGTACACGTCCGGGTTGTAGTACTCGCGCCAGGTCATGGCGAAGAACTGGCCGATCCGGGCGGCGATGTCCGCCCGCTGGCCGGCGTCCCAGGCCGGGGAGTGGGCCTGCCACAGCGCCTTGACGATGGCCCGGTTGAAGGCCAGGTGGCGGCTCTCGTCCGCGTGGTGGGCCTGGTTGATGAACCGGGCCAGGCCGTGCAGCCGCTCGTCCCGGCCCTGGACGATGTTGTAGCGGTCGGCGTGCTCCTCGAACAGCAGGGCCTTGGCGAAGAACAGGAAGTCCGCGACCGCCCGGTCGCCCCCGCCGTCGGCGACGGATACGTGCCTGCTGCGGTACAGCCGGGCGTACCGCCGGCAGAAGCCGCCGAAGTAGACGCTGTGCTTGTTCTCCTCGTCCAGGAAGTGGTGCAGGTAGTCGGATATCTCCATCAGGTCGCTGCGGTACAGGCGGCTGGCCAGGCCCTCCATCAGCGACTTCTCGCCGTGGATGTTGAGGCTGAAGAAGTTGGCCGCCTCGTGGAAGGCGAGCCGGTGCCGCTGGCGATCATCGAGGGCGGCCTCGTGCCCGGTTCCGTGCAGGGAGGTCAGTTCCGGGCTGAAGAACCAGTCCGCCTCCGGGTTCACGGAATCCGGCCAGGTCAGCGCGGTGTACGGGTTCTGGTATTTCTCCCTGGACTGGTCGGTCAGGCGGCCGAGCGTTCCCGAGAACGCGGCCACCGCGTCCCGCAGCGGCGTTCCCGGGTGCCGCGTCGTCATGGCAGTTCCTCCGTCGCCTCGAGCAGGACGGACTGCCAGTTAAGCCCGTATCCCGCGATGACCAGCATGATGCGGTCCCCCGGGCGAACCCGGCCGGAGGCCAGCAGCGCCTCCAGGTTGATGATGTTGTCGGCGGAGATGGCATGACCCGTATCGGCCAGCGTGGGTTGCCAGATCCGCTCATGGTCGATGCCCAGCACCCGGGCCACGACTCGCCAGATGTGCTGGTTGGCGTTCTGCGGGACCACCCAGTCGAGGTCCCCGACGCCGATCCCGGCCCGCGCGGCGGCCTCGCGGACCAGTCGCGGCATGTAGGAGAAGAAGGTTCCGGCGGCCTCGTCTCCGGTAGCCTCGTGCAGGCCCCCGTTGGTGATCTGGTGCGCCGAGATCAGGCGCAGGGCCCGTGTTGCCGAGGAGATCTGCGGGCCGGCGGACACGAGGCAGGCCGCGGCCGAGTCGGATATCAGGCTGTAGGACTGCTCGTACAGCGCCCCCTCGGGGAAGCGATCGGCCGTTACGCACAGCACGCGCCGCCACCCGGGCTCGGAGGCCAGCAGCGCGGCCGCCATCCGCAGCGAGCCGAGCATGCCCGTGCATGCCTGCTGGGTCAGCCCGAAGACCACCGCCCGATCCAGGCCGAAATCGGCCTGGAGGCGGCTGGCCGGGAAGTCCATCAGGTGCATGACATCCCGGGTGGCCTCCCACCGTGAGAAGTCTCCCACGCTGCCATTGCCCGGAAGGCAGGTGCTGTAGATGATCGCGTCCGCGTCCCCGTCCAGTGGAAGCTCTTCCACGGCCTGGCGGGCCAGGTCATAGGCCGTCATATCGGGCGGGCAGGTGTGATGCCAGCGGAAACCCGCCTGCTGGAGGTCAGGCGCGGGTGAGAGCAGGCGCCCGGCGGCGGCGGATTCCTCCACGCCGGACTTGTCCGGTCCAAGCGCATAGGCCATTGCGCCGACGAAGGCACTGCTCAACTAAAGCTCTCCCGTGCATCACCAACAACCCCCGACGGTCCCATGAACTGTAGGGAACATCTTCCCCCGATACCAACACACTTCCCGATATGTCCACATTTTTAGCGCCGTCTATGAATACCGGGAAGCGACTCGGGAAGCATCGCCGACTCGAGTGAACTGCAAATATTTATCGATAACGATCCGATGCGGCTGTTGCGGGGTAGAGTTACTGGAGTGATTGATGTGATCAACGCTACGTAAGACAATGGTTTGCCAAAGCTTTGCTCATGCCGCCCATTGCCGTCGGCTGCGGCGAGTCGTACGTTGACCCCAGGCGCCACACATACCGCCGGGGCAGTGTAGCCCAGTGCCGGAAGGCACGGCGGAGGCAGGAGGGAATCATGGCCGATATCACTCCGCTGCGCGGCGAGGGCCGCACCGTCGGGCGCATCACCGGACTGTACGGGGAACTGCTGTCGGAGTTCCTTGGCACGCTGGTGATCCTCGCGTTCGGCGACGGCGTGGTGGGCATGGCGGTGGCGGCCCTCCCCGGCTCCGGGCGGGCCGCGTCCCCCACCACGATCTTCATGGCGTCCGGGGACTGGCTGCTGATCACCTGGGGCTGGGCGATGGCGGTCGCCTTCGGCGTCTGGGTCGCGGGCGGCGTGTCCGGCGCCCATCTCAACCCGGCGATCACGCTCGCGTTCGCGGTCCGGCGCAAGTTCTCCTGGAGAAAGGTAGTGCCCTACTGGATCGCGCAGGTCGCCGGCGCGTTCGTCGGCGCCGCCATCGTGCTGATGGTGTACAACAGCGCGATCAACGCGTTCAACCTGGCCAGCCACACGCCGCGCGGCAGCGGGAAGGCGCTCGACACGTTCTCGATCTTCGCGACGTTCCCCGCGCCGTACTTCCACGGCTCCATCCCCGGTCCGCTCATCGACCAGGTCGTCGGCACCGCGTTCCTGCTGATCTTCGTCGTCGCCCTGACCGACCTGCGCAACTCCGCGGTCGGCTCCGGCCTGGCGCCGTTCGGCATCGGGCTCGCCGTCGCCGCGATCGGCATGTCCTACGGCGCGAACGCCGGGTACGCCATCAACCCGGCGCGCGACTTCGGCCCGCGGCTGCTGGCGTACATCGCGGGCTGGGGGAAGACGGCCCTGCCCGGCGACTACAGCAGCGGGACGGGATGGTCGTTCAGCGGCTATTTCTGGATCCCGATCGTTGGCCCGATAATCGGCGCCATCGTCGGCGTCGTGATCTACGACCTGTTCATCGGAGACGTGCTGCACGCACGGCTGAAGAAGAGCCAGGACACGGAGGGCCCGATCCCCGAGAGCAGGACAGCTAGCGCTGTGGAGTCAGAATTATCCGTTCGGTATAAGCCTGATCTTCGAGCGGCGAGATCCAGAGGACCAGAGGTATAAGGAGGAACAAACCGCATGCCTGATTTCGTCGGCGCCGTCGACCAGGGAACGACCAGCACCCGGTTCATGATCTTCGACCACTCCGGGGCCGAGGTGGCCAAGCACCAGCTCGAGCACGAGCAGATCCTGCCGCAGGCCGGCTGGGTGGAGCACAACCCGGTGGAGATCTGGGAGCGGACCGCGTCCGTCATCCAGACCGCCCTGGTGTCCGCGGGCCTGTCCGCCTCGGACCTGGCGGCGCTCGGCATCACCAACCAGCGGGAGACCGCCGTGGTGTGGGACCGGCATACCGGACGGCCCTACTACAACGCCGTCGTGTGGCAGGACACCCGCACCGACCGGATCGCTTCCGCGCTGGACGCCGACGAGCGCGGCGACGTGATCCGCCGCAAGGCCGGGCTGCCGCCCGCGACCTACTTCTCCGGCGGGAAGATCCAGTGGATCCTGCAGAACGTGGACGGGGTCGCCGAGGCGGCCTCGCGGGGGGACGCGATCTTCGGCAACACCGACACGTGGCTGATCTGGAACCTGACCGGCGGCGCCCGCGGCGGCCAGCACGTCACCGACGTGACCAACGCCAGCCGCACGATGCTGATGAACCTGGAGACGCTGGACTGGGACGACGAGCTGCTGTCGTTCTTCGGCATCCCGCGGTCGATGCTGCCGGCGATCAGGCCATCGTCGGCGCCCGGCGGGTACGGCGAGATAACCGGGCTCGCCGCGCTGGGCGGCGTGCCGCTGACCGGCGACCTCGGCGACCAGCAGGCCGCCACCGTCGGCCAGGTGTGCTTCTCCCCCGGCGAGGCCAAGAACACCTACGGCACCGGCAACTTCATGCTGCTCAACACCGGACAGACTCCGGTGCGATCGAAGAACGGCCTGCTCACGACCGTCTGCTACCAGTTCGGGTCCGACAAGCCCGTCTACGCGCTGGAGGGCTCCATCGCGGTGACCGGGTCAGCGGTGCAGTGGCTGCGCGACCAGCTCGGCATCATCTCCGGCGCCGCCGAGACCGAGTCCCTGGCACGGCAGGTCGGCGACAACGGCGGCGTGTACTTCGTGCCCGCGTTCTCCGGCCTGTTCGCGCCGTACTGGCGGTCGGACGCGCGCGGCGCGATCGTCGGGCTGTCCCGCTTCAACACCAACGCGCACCTGGCCCGCGCCACCCTGGAGGCGATCTGCTACCAGAGCCGCGACGTCGCCGACGCGATGGAGGCCGACTCCGGCGTGCGCCTGGAGACGCTGAAGGTGGACGGCGGGGTCACCGCCAACGACCTGTGCATGCAGCTGCAGGCCGACATCCTCGGCGTCCCGGTCAGCCGCCCGGTCGTCGCCGAGACCACGGCCCTCGGCGCGGCGTACGCGGCCGGGCTGGCCACGGGGTTCTGGTCCACCGCCGACGAGCTGCGGGCCAACTGGAACGAGTCCAAGCGGTGGGAGCCGTCCTGGAGCGAATCCCAGCGCGCCGACGGCTACGCCGGCTGGAAGAAGGCGGTGCAGCGCACCCTGGACTGGGTGGACGTCGGCTGAGTCAGCCGGCGGCCTGGCCGGGTGGCGACGGCTCGCCCGGTGGCGCGGGCGGGCAGGCGAGGGCACAG
>JAFMRC010000329.1 GCA_017354375.1 Nocardiopsaceae bacterium
GCGGGCCAGGTCGGCGGCGTCGCCGGCGGCGAACAGCTCGCCGGCGCTGCCACCGCGCAGCACGTGCCGGAACGCGCCGATGTCGCTGGCCACGATCGGCACCCCGGCCGCCATCGCCTCGGCGGTGACGATGCCGAACGACTCGCCGCCGGTGTTCGGGGAGCAGAACACGTCGACGGAGTGCAGCACCCGGACCTTCTGCTCTTCGGTGACGGGGCCGAGGAACACCGCCCGGTCCCGGATGGACGACGGCATCCGGGACCGCCATTCGCCGGCGTCGCCGGGACCCGCGACCAGCAGCCGCAGGCCGGGCCGCTCCGGCGCCAGCTTCTCGAAGGCGCGAAGCAGAACGGCCAGGCCCTTGCGAGGCTCGTCCATCCGGCCGAGGAACCCGATCACGCCGCCCTCACCGGGCCAGCCGTCCAGGGGGTCGGCGTGCCGGTACCGGTGGGTGGCGACCCCGTTGGGGATCAGCACGGCGTCGCCGCCGAGGTGCTCCACCAGCGTGGTCCGCGCCGCCTCCGACACGGCGATCCGGCCGTCGATCTTCTCCAGGGCGCTGCGCAGGAACGGCTGGGAGGCCAGCAGCACGCGCGAGCGGGGCATCGACGTGTGCACCGTCGCCACGATCGGCCCCGATGCCGCCCAGGTCGCCAGCAGCGACAGGCTCGGCACCGTCGGCTCGTGCACGTGCAGCACGTCGAAGCAGCCCTCGCGCAGCCAGCGGCGAATCCGGTTCGCCGACAGCGGGCCGAACGCCAGCCGGGCCACCGACCCGTTGTAGGGCACCGGCATCGCCTTGCCCGCGGGGGCGACGTAGCCCGGCAGCGGGTTGTCGTCGTCGGCCGGCGCGATCACCGAGACGTCGTGGCCGAGGCCGATCAGCGCCTCGGCCAGGTCCCGGACGTGCTGCTGCACTCCCCCGGGCACGTCCCAGGAATAGGGGCAGGCAATCCCGACCCTCACGGCTCGTCCCGGGAGTCCCAGGGAACCCGGGGGCTCCCCGCCTCCCCGCCGTCGCCGCTGGCCGCCGCGCGGGCCCGGCTGCGGGCCAGGCGCCCGGGGTCGAGGTCGGCGGTGAAGACCCGCTGCAGCATGTGCCAGTCCTCGGGGTGCTCGCGGATCCCCTGCTCGAAGACGGTCGCCATGGCCTGCGTCATCGCGGCGACCTTCTCGGCCCGGCTTCCGGTGGCCGGCACGGGTATCTCGTCGTGCACGTGCGCGGCCCACTCCTCCTCGCCGACGAACCAGCAGGTCACCGGCATCAGCGCGGCCCCGGACTGCACGGCCAGGGCGGCCGGCCCGGCCGGCATCAGCGCCTTCTCCCCGAAAAAGTCAACTTCAACCCCGGTGTCGGACAGGTCCCGGTCGGCGACCAGGCAGACCAGGTTGCCGGCGCGCAGGCGACGAGCCATTACGCCGAACGGATTTGGGCCGCCTGTGGTCGGCAGCACCTCCATGCCCAGGCTCTCGCGGAACGCCAGGAACTTCTCGTACACCGCCTCCGGCTTCAGCCGCTCGGCCACGGTGGTGAACGACCCGGCGCCCCGGTCGATGATCCACGCGCCCGCCTGCTCGTAGTTTCCCATGTGCGGCAGCGCGTAGATCACGCCGCGCCCGTTCTTCATGTGCTCAAGCGTCAGCTCCACGTTGTCCGGGCGGGTGATGTGCATCCCGGCGGCGATCCGCTCCTTCGGGTAGCCCTGGATCCGGAAGGCCTCCAGGTAATACCGGGCGTAGGACCGCAGGACCTTCCGCGACAGCGTGCGCAGTTCCTTGCCGTCTGGGGAGGCGCCACTATCCGTTCGGAGGATCCGGGTGAGGTTGCCCTCGAGGACCTGCACCCGGTCGCCCTGCCTGCGCCACGCGATGTCCGCGCCGAGCTCGAACGCCGAGCGCGCCCAGGACTCGGGCAGGCGGCACACCAGCGACCATCCCGCGGTGAACGCCGCGCTCGCCAGCCGGTCGCTCAGCACTAGACCCCCGCCTTCCTCGCGCCGGTGGCCGGGTCCGCGGCCTTCCGGTTCGCGTCCGCGCGGACGGCGCGCATCCGCTGCCCCAGGGTGAACAGGCTGCCCGCCGCCAGCGCCCACAGCCCGACGGGCATGATGTAGGGCACGCCGAGCCCGGACAGCCCGACGGAGGTGAGGCTGATGAGCATCCGCTCGGGCCGCTCCACCAATCCTACGTCGGCGCGCAGGCCGACGCCCTCGGCGCGGGCCTTCACGTAGGACACGCAGAACCCGCACGCCAGGCAGAACAGCGTCACGATCGCCATGGTCAGGTCGCCGGCGCGGATGAACCAGATCGTCAGGCCGCCGAATATCGCGGCGTCCGCGATCCGGTCCATGGTGGAGTCCAGGAACTGGCCCCACAGGCTGTGCGTGCCCTTGATCCGCGCGAGCGTGCCGTCCAGCATGTCGGTGAGCACGAAGACCGTGCACCCGAGGGCGCCGGGGAACGTCTCCCCGATCGGGAACAGCGACAGGGCGCACGCGGACAGGCCGGCGGTGCCCGCGACGGTGACCATGTTCGGCGTGACGGGCGTGCGGGCGAGGGCCTGGCCCACCGGGTTGAGCACCCGGGCGAGGGCCGGGCGAAGGAAGTTCAGCATGACGGGTGTGATCCTAGCGTGGGTATAACCCGGTTCCTTCCATTGTCATCTTCCCGCTACCTCATGGATTCGCGGCGGGGGGGTTGTGGTAACGGCGCCGTCGGGTTCACCCTTTGAATACTGCGGATGACCGCGACTCAGCCAGCGCAAGGAGGCGACGGGAGTTGACGAATAACGCGGGCAATGTACGTAACGTCGTGCTAGTCGGGCATTCCGGCAGCGGGAAGACGACCCTGGCGGAAGCCCTCCTCGGCTTCACCGGGGCGATCCAGCGGCCGGGACGGATCGAGGACGGCACGACGGCCAGCGACTTCGACGAGGTAGAGATCCGCCAGCAGCGTTCGGTCAACCTGACGCTCGTGCCATTCGAGCACGAGGGCGTCACCGTCAACCTGCTCGACGCGCCCGGGTACGCGGACTTCACCGGCGACCTGCGCGCCGGGCTGCGCGCCGCGGACTCGGCGCTGTTCGTCGTCTCCGCCACCGACGGCGTCGACGGCGTCACCCAGATGCTGTGGGAGGAGTGCGCCGCGGTGGGGATGCCGCGGGCCGTGGTGATCACGAAGATCGACCACCAGCGGGCCGACTTCGCCGCCGCGCTCGAGGCGTGCCGGGCGGCGTTCGGCGACGCGGTCCTGCCCCTGTACCTGCCGGTGACCAGCGGTGACGGCGGCGGGGCAAGCGGGCTCATCGGGCTGCTATCGGAGCAGCTGTACGACTACTCGGGGCCGAAGCGGGAGACGGCGCCGGTGCCGTCGTCCGAGGCGGCGCGGGCGGAGGCCGCGCGGGACGAGCTGATCGAGGGGATCATCACCGAGAGCGAGGACGAGACGCTCATGGAGCGGTACCTGGGCGGGGAGCCGGTCTCCACCGAGGTGCTGATCAAGGACCTGGAGAAGGCCGTCGCCCGGGGCAGCTTCTACCCGGTGCTGGCCGTCGCGGCCTCCGCCTCCTCCGGCTCGGGCGTCATCGGGGCGGCGGAGCTGCTCGAGGTCGTGGCCAAGGGGTTCCCGTCGCCGCTGGAGCACCCGCTGCCGAAGGTGAGCGCCGTTTCCGCGGCCGGGGTGCCCGGCCAGGCGGTCGGCGACCTGTCCTGTGACCCGGACGGGCCGCTGCTCGCCGAGGTCGTCAAGACCACCTCCGACCCCTATGTCGGGCGGATCAGCCTGGTGCGGGTGTTCTCCGGCACGCTGCGGCCGGACCAGCACGTGCACGTGTCCGGGCACGGCCGGGTCGAGCGCGGGCACCCCGACCACGACGACGACGAGCGGACCGGCGCTCTCACCACGCCGCTCGGCAAGCAGCAGCGCCCGCTGCCGGAATGCCCCGCCGGGAGCATCTGCGCCGTCGCCAAGCTGACCACCGCCGAGACCGGGGACACCCTCTCGTCTCGCGAGAAGCCGCTGCTGATGGAGCCGTGGACGATGCCCGAGCCGCTGCTGCCGGTCGCGATCGTCGCGAAGTCCAAGGCGGACGAGGACAAGCTGTCCCAGGCCCTGTCCCGGCTGGTCGCCGAGGATCCCACCATGCGGCTGGAGATGAACGCCGAGACCCGCCAGCTCGTGCTGTGGTGCATGGGCGAGGCCCACTCCGGCGTGATGCTCGACCGGCTGTCGTCGCGCTACGGCGTGTCGGTCGATACCGTCGAGCTGCGGGTGCCGCTGCGCGAGACCGTGTCCGGCTCAGCCCAGGGCCTGGGACGGAACGTGAAGCAGACCGGCGGGCACGGCGAGTACGGGATCTGCCACGTCAAGGTGGAGCCGCTACCGGACGCGTCCGGGTTCGAGTTCGTGGACAAGATCGTCGGCGGGGTGGTGCCGCGGCAGTTCATCCCCTCCGTGGAGAAGGGCGTCCGCGCGCAGCTGGAGCAGGGCGTGCTGGCCGGGTACCCGATGACCGGGGTTCGGGTGACGCTGTTCGACGGCAAGGCGCACTCGGTCGACTCCTCGGACATGGCGTTCCAGAAGGCCGGGCGCGCCGCCTTGAAGGATGCCGCCGAGAAGGCCTCGCCGAAGCTGCTCGAACCGGTGGACGAGGTGTCCATCCTGGTGCCGGACGAGTACGTCGGGGCCATCATGTCGGACTTGTCGGGCAGGCGGGGACGAGTGCTCGGCACCGAGTCGGTGGGCGTGGGGCGGACCCTGATCCGGGCCGAGGTGCCCGAGCTCGAGATCACCCGGTACTCGATCGACCTGCGGTCGGTGTCGCACGGGACCGGCTCGTTCACCCGCAGCTACCTCCGCCACGAGCCCCTCCCCTCCCACCTGGCCGGCAAGGTCGCCGCCGCCTCCCGCACGGAGTAACGCGCCCCCACCCGGATGAACGGCACTTTCATACGCCTATAGCCGTAGCAACGTGCCGTTCATCCGGCGGGCATGCGGGGCTACCAGGTGACGGGGTGCCAGGTGGCGCCGCCGTCGGTGGTGAGCAGGAGCTGGCCGGGGCGCTTTTCGGAGTTGCCGTCGCTCAGCGCCGGGCCGTGCACCACCACGCCGTCGCTGGGGGTGGTGAAGCCGAGGTCGTTCCAGCCGTCGCCGCCGTCGTCGGCCTGGTAGGCGGTGCTCCACTCCTGCCCGCCGTCGCCCGAGTAGTACAGCTCGCTGGCGCCGCTGGCCGCGGCCACCAGCAGCCGCGAGGTGGTGCCCCCGCTCACGGAGAACGGGTCACCACTTCGCGGCGTGGCGCCGGCCTGCGTCCAGTGCGCGCCGAGGTCGTCGCTGACGTAGATGGTCTTGTGCACGCTGCCGAGGCCCGCCTGCCCCGTGCACAGCAGGGCCAGGCTGTCCGGGCCGGTCACGGCCACCTCCGTGGCCAGCGACACGCCCTCGGTGCGGCACGGGGTGGCGCGGGTGGCCGTGCTGAGCCCGCCGTCGCTCGTGACCAGGACGCTCGTGCCGTCCAGCACCGCGGCCACGTTGGCCTGGGTCGCGATCGGCGCCTGGACCATCGTATGGCCGGAATTCCGCAGCGTCGCGACGTGCCGCCACGCGCCGCCGGCCAGCGGCCGGCGCATCAGGGTGGCCGACCGCGCGCAGCGGCCCTGCGCGCACTTCTCCGTCACCGCGAGAACCTGGCCGTCGATGATCTCCAGCGACACGATGTCGCCCGGCGGGCTGGCGGCTCGCGCCCAGTGCTCGCCGCCGTCCGCCGTCTCCCATAGCCCGGTGCCGAACACGAACCCCTGCCACGGCGACGCGAACCGGATTCCCCATACCGACGGGGCGCTGTCGCCCGGCTGGCCCAGCGCCGCGACCGGCGCGGGCATCCCGCGCCAGCTCGCGCCCCGGTCGAGGGTGCGCACGATGGACGTGCAGGGCTTGCGGGCACACGGCGCCGTGCCGAGGACGAAGGCCTGGCCGGCGGACGCGAAGGTGACCGAGGTCGCGGCGAATCCCGCGGGAACCGGCCCGCCCGCGGGCTCGGCGGTGCCCGCCGGCGGGGTGGCCG
>JAFMRC010000330.1:0-4486 GCA_017354375.1 Nocardiopsaceae bacterium
GGCCCGGGCGGCGGCGGGCGGCCCGCCGATCGTCGAGGAACGGACGATCGGCCCGGACACCTACCTCGTCCGCACCGAGCGCCGGGACGGCGCCGTCGTCCAGGCGGCCATGGACCTGAGCTACCAGCAGCAGGACCGGCACTCGCTGTACCTGTCGTTCGTGGCCGCCGAGATCGTCGGCCTGATCGCCGCCGTGGCGGCCGGCCAGGTGCTGGCCGGCCGGGCGATCGCGCCGCTGCAGGAGGCACTGCGCCGGCAGCGCCGGTTCGTGGCGGACGCGAGCCACGAGCTGCGCACCCCGCTGACCCGCCTGCACACCCGCGCCCAGATGCTCGCCCGTAAGGCGCAGCCGCCCGGCCCCGGCGATGGCCCCGGCGGGCTCGGCGACGAGCTCGGCGCCCTCGTCGCCGACACGAGGCAATTCGGCGAGGTGATAACGGACCTTCTCGAGTCCGCGCAGCTAGAGCGCTCCGACGCGGCCCGCGAGCTCGTCGATATCGCCGCCGTGGCGGGGTCGGTGGTCTCCGCCGAGTCCGCCCGCGCCCAGGCCCGGTCGGTCCGGCTGGACCTGCGCCTGGGGAGCGGCGACCACTTCGTCCTCGGCGTTCCGCCGGCCTTGCGCAGGGTGGTCAGCGCTCTCGTCGACAACGCCCTCGGCCACACCCGTCCGGGCGGCCACATCGAGGTCGTCGTCGATGGTGCCCGGACGGGCCGCGAGGTCGAGATCACCGTCATCGACGATGGCGTCGGCTTCCCCCCGGACCAGGCCGAGCTGATCTTCCAGCGGTTCAACCACCGGAGCGGTAACGGTAACGACCGCCGGTTCGGCCTGGGGCTGGCGCTGGTGCGCGAGGTCGTGGAGAACCACGGCGGCCGGGTGGCGGCGGTCGGCGAGCCGGGCCAGGGAGCGACGTTCACGGTCCAGCTGCCCCGGGCGCCGGTGTCGCCCCGGACGTCCCGGGCGGCCCGCGTCCCGTCCGCGAGGGTGCCCGCGGCCCTCAACTGAGCCCGCCCGCGCCTCACCAGCCAGGGCCGGTTTACGATGAGGCGATGACTACGGTCTGGCTGCCCGAGCCTCCCGAATCCTTCGGCGGCATCCCGGACGGGATGACCGCCGACGTCTGGGACGGGGGCGAGCCGCTGCCGGAGTCAGCCGAGGCGGTCGAGGTCGTCGTCATGCCGTTCCGCGCCCGGCCCGAGCTGACCGCCAGGGTCGCCCGGCTGCCGAGCCTGAGGCTCATCCAGCTGCGGTCCGCGGGCGCCGAGGCCGTCGTCGGGCACGTCCCGGATGGCGTCACCGTGTGCAACGCCCGCGGCGCGCACGACCCCGCCACCGCCGAATGGGTGGTCGGCGCGATCGTCGCCCACCTGCGGGGCTTCCCCGGGTTCGCCGACCGGCAGCGCGAGGGCCGGTGGGAACCGGCGGCGAGCGAGCCGGTGGCCGGCAAGCACGTGCTGATCGTCGGCTACGGCTCGATCGGCGCCGCCGTGGAGCGCCGCCTGGCGGGCTGGGAGGTCACGGTCGAGCGCGCCGCCCGCCGGGCCCGCCCGGGAACCCCGGGAGACCCCGGCGACCCGCCCGTGCTGGGCACGGAAAGCCTCCCGGAGGCGCTGCCGCGCGCCGACGTGGTGGTGCTCCTGGTCCCGGTCACCGGCGAGACCCGGGGCATGGCGGACGCCGCGTTCCTCGCGGCCATGAAGGACGGCGCGCTGCTGGTCAACGCCGCCCGCGGGAGCATCGTGGATACCGATGCCTTGCTGCGGGAGCTGAACTCCGGCCGGCTGAAGGCCGCGCTCGACGTCACCGACCCGGAGCCGCTGCCCGACGGGCATCCGCTGTGGCGGGCGCCGGGCCTGCTGCTCACCCCGCACGTCGCCGGCCTGGTGCCGTCCGGCGTCGTCCGCGCCAACGCGGTGGTGCGCGCCCAGCTGGCCCGCTACGCGGCGGGCGAGCCGCTGGCGAACGTCATCGGCGACCAGGGCTATTGAGGCCCTCAGAATAGTGCAGGGGAACCGGGGGAGTTGCCGTGACAGAGACCGCGCGTGAGGCCCGGCCGGTCATCGTGACCGTGGACGACGATCCGGGGGTATCCCGCGCCGTCGCGCGGGACCTGCGGCGCCGGTACGGCGAGCGGCACCGGGTCGTCCGGGCCGAGTCCGGGGCGGACGCGCTGGACGCGCTGCGGCAGATGAGGCTGCGCGGGGAGCAGGCGGCCGTGGTCCTGGCGGACTACCGGATGCCCCAGATGAACGGCGTCGAGTTCCTCGAGCGGGCGATGGACATCTACCCGGCGGCGCGGCGGGTGCTGCTCACCGCGTACGCGGACACCGGCGCCGCGATCGACGCGATCAACGTCGTGGACCTGGACCACTACCTGCTGAAGCCGTGGGATCCGCCGGAGGAGAAGCTCTACCCGGTGCTGGATGACCTGCTGGGCGCCTGGCGGCGGGCCGGGCACCGTCCGGTGCCGGAGACCAAGGTGGTGGGGCACCGCTGGTCGGCGCCGTCGGCACGGCTGCGTGAGTTCCTGGCTCGCAACCAGGTGCCGTACCGCTGGTACTCCAGCGACAGCCCGGAGGGGGAGAAGCTGCTGCGGGTCGCGGGCACGGACGGGTCCGTCCTGCCGGTGGTGGTCACTCCGGACGGGGAACCGCTGCTCAACCCGGCTCAACATGAACTCGCGTCGAAGGTGGGCCTCGCCACCATTCCCGAGCAGGACTTCTACGACCTCATCATCGTCGGGGGCGGCCCGGCCGGGCTGGGCGCCGCGGTATACGGCGCGAGCGAGGGGCTGCGCACCGTCCTGGTCGAGAAGATCGCCACCGGCGGGCAAGCCGGGCAGAGTTCGCGGATCGAGAACTACCTCGGCTTTCCCGGCGGCGTGTCCGGCGACCAGCTCACCGACCGGGCGCGGCGGCAGGCCGCCAGGTTCGGCGCCGAGGTGCTGACCACGACCGAGGCGATCCGCCTGGACGCCCGCGGATCCGCCCGCACCGTCACGCTGGCCGACGGGACGACGATCAGCGCCTACGCGGTGATCCTCGCGACCGGCGTGACCTATTGCCAGCTGTCCCAGCCGGGTTGCGCCAGCCTGACCGGGTGCGGGATCTTCTACGGCGCCGCGCTGACCCAGGCCGAAATGTGCGCCGGCCAGGACGTCTACGTCGTCGGCGGCGCGAACTCCGCGGGGCAGGCCGCGGTGTACCTGTCCCGGTACTCCAAGTCCGTGACGATGCTGGTCCGTGCCCCGTCGCTGGCCGCGTCGATGTCGCACTACCTGGTCGAGCAGATCACCGGGATCGACGCGATCGCCGTGCGGCCGTGCACCGAGGTGGTCGAGGCCCACGGCGAGCGGGAACTGGAGCGGCTGACGCTGCGCGACTCCAGCACCGGCCGGACCGAGACCGTCCCCGCGGGCCGGATGTTCGTCTTCATCGGGGCGGAGCCGCGAACCGGCTGGCTGGACGGCGTGATCGCCCGCGATGGACGCGGGTTCATCCTGGCGGGCCCGGACCTTTCCGGTGACGACCTGGTCCGCTGGCCGCTGGACCGGACGCCGTACCACCTGGAGACCAGCGTCCCCGGGGTGTTCGCCGCCGGGGACGTGCGGGCCGGGTCCGCCAAGCGCGTCGCGTCGGCGGTGGGGGAGGGCGCGATGGCCGTCATGCTGGTCCACAGGTACCTGGAGAAGCCATGACCGGGCACCGCGAGGGGTGCCCCGGTTGCGACCCCGGCGAGCTGCGGTCGCTGTTCTTGTTCGAGAAGCTGAACGACGAGCAGGTCGCCGAGCTGTGCCGCGTCGGCCGCGTCGAGGCGATCCCGCCCGGCCCGGTTTACCGCGAGGGTGACCCGGCCGAGTGGTTCTACGTGCTGATCGAGGGCGCCGTCGTCACCTCGCGGCGGGTCGGCGACGACGAGGTCGAGGTGAACCGGACCAGCCAGCGCGGCGTGTACGGCGGCGCTTTCCAGGCCTACCTGGGCGACCGGGTGCCGCAGGCGTACGTCAACTCGATGCGGGCCACCGGGCCGTCCCGGTTCTACGTCATGCCCGCGGCGGACTTCGCGCGGATCATGCACGAGTGGTTCCCGATGGCGGTGCACATGCTGGAGGGGCTGTACTTCGGCGGTCGCGCCTCCCGGCAGGCCGTCGGGCAGCGGGAACGGCTGCTCGCGCTCGGCTCGCTGTCGGCGGGCCTGACCCACGAGCTCAACAACCCCGCCGCGGCCGCGGTCCGCGCGACGGCGAGCCTGCGGGAACGGATCGCGGGCATGCGCGACAAGCTCAAGCTGATCGCCCGCGGGCCGGACCAGCGCGCCGCCCTGGAGGAGCTCGTGGCGCTCCAGCAGCACGCGGTCGAACAGGTGGCGAAGGCCCCGAAGCTCGGCCCGCTCGCCGCGTCGGACGCCGAAGACGAGCTGGGCGACTGGCTGGACGCCCACGCCATCCCCGACGGATGGGGGATGGCGCCCGCCTTCGTCCCGGCC
>JAFMRC010000330.1:4496-6057 GCA_017354375.1 Nocardiopsaceae bacterium
GGACGCGGACTGGCTGGAGCGGGTCAGGGACTCGGTCCGCCCCGGCAAGCTGGAAGCGGCGCTGCGCTGGCTGCACTACGGCGTCGAGACCGAGCTGCTGATGAACGAGATCACCGACGCGGTGACGCGGATCTCGGCCCTGGTCGGGGCGGCGAAGCAGTACTCCCAGCTGGGCCGGGCGCCGTACCACGAAGTCGACCTGCACGACCTGCTGGACAGCACGCTCATGATGCTGTCGGGGAAGATCGCCAAGGGCGTCACCGTCGTGAAGGACTACGACCACGCGGTGCCGAAGATCCCCGCCTACGCCGCCGAGCTGAACCAGGTCTGGACGAACCTCATCGACAACGCGGTGTCGGCGATGGGCGGCGAGGGCACGCTCACCATCCGCACCACCGTCGACGGAGATGCGGTACTCGTCGAGTTCGGCGACACGGGACCCGGCATCGCCGACGAGGTCCAGGGCCGGATCTTCGAGCCGTTCTTCACCACGAAGCCGCCGGGGGAGGGAACCGGCCTCGGCTTGGACATCTCCCACCGGATCGTGGTGAACCACCACCACGGCGACCTGCGGGTAACCTCGCGCCCCGGCGACACCCGCTTCCAGGTCCGCCTCCCGCTCAGCCCCTGACCGGGACTAGGGGCTGAGCGGGCTCGGGGCGCGTGGCGTACGCGATCGCGAGGATCACCGTGGCCAGCATCACGAGGGCTGTGACCCAGTTGATGGCGACCTCCACGGAGGGAAAGTAAAAGCCGATCGTGATCGAGGACCAGAAATTAAGGACCTGCACCCCGGTCCAGCCGATCAGCAGGGCGCCTCCCGCCGTCCGCGGGCGCAGTCCCAGGGCCACCCTCGCGGCGTACACCGCCGCGGCGAGGTTCTCGACGATGAACACCGTGATGATGGGGATTCCCTCGGGGGGGCTCTGATACGAACGGGTCATGAGCTGGATGACGGTCACGATGCCCGTGGTCAGCGTGACTCCCCAGAACAGGAGGACCGGAAGCGTGCGCGGCCTGGCCCACGGTCCCCGTCCGCCGGTCTCGCGGATGGCGAGGAGCAAGACGATCATGGCCGCGGTCCCCGCGATATCCCCCAGCAGCTCGGGCAGGAACGAGCCGTCGTGGTAGGTACCGCCGAACGGGTCATAGATGGCGATGTTAACGATGTCCCTGACGAGTCCGGGTGCGGCCGGTAGCACCGCGCCGAATAGGGCGGGCAGCAGCGTCCGGCGTAGCCTGCCGTTCGCCATCGCCGCGATCGCGATCGCGATGGTGAGGGCGGGCAGGGCATAGGTTGCCACCGCGGAAGATGATGTCGTGAAGTACGGCGTGAACAGGTGGACGTAGTGCCGGATGCCGATGATGTGGGCGATGCCGGAGACGATGGTGAGCGCGAGCCCGCAGGCGGCCAGCCAGCTGAGGGAGCGCGGGAGCGGTCGCGAGAGCCAGGCCGTGAGACCGGGCGTGGGACCGGGGGCAGGGTTCGCCGGTGCCGGTGCCGGTGCCGGTGCCGGTGCCGGCGCGGGCGGCGGCCCGGGGGCCGGCGGCGGGGAAGCGG
>JAFMRC010000546.1 GCA_017354375.1 Nocardiopsaceae bacterium
GGCAGCGCGCGACCGCCAGGCTGTGGTGCCAGGCGTTGACCCGCAAGAACCACATCATCGGCCCGATGGCCGGATGGGTGAGGGTATCGGACAGCCGGAAGCCCAGGTGCCGCTCATACCAGGCCACCGTGGCCTCAGGGGCGGCCGAGTTCACGACGACGTGCGACAGCCGGACCGGGATCGACTCGCCCGCCTCGATCCGGCGGTGGGCGCGGACCGCGACGCCGGCACTGACCTCGATCGTGCGGCCCTCGTTGTCGAAGAACCGGAACCCGTATCCTCCGCCCGGCGTGGCGAGCGCGCCGGGCTCGCTCACCAGCCGCACGCCGTCGCCCGCGAGCCGGGCGGCGAGGGCGTCGACGTCAGCGGGACTGGCGGCGCCGAACGCGATCAGGTCGATGCGCTTGCCCGGTGCCCGCCGCAACCGGACCACGTACTGCTCGGGAGAGCCCTCGGCGGCCAGGAAGGTCAGCCCGGTGTCGCCGTGCTCGGCGGTCAGCCCCCACACCCCGGTGAAGAAGTCACGCTGCTTGCCGTGATCAGGGACCGCCAGGTCGATATGCCGCAGGTGGGTGATGAGCCGGTCGGGCATGCCAGTCCTCCTCCGGCCACGGACCGTGCCTGCCCGTCGCCGCCCTCACTATCGACCCGCCATGGTCATTATGGAAATCGATTATTGAGATATGCGTCATCCACTGCCTGGATATCATCGTGACGTGCCCCTCGCCGGACTCGACATGAACCTCGTCGTCGTGCTGCACGCGCTGCTCCGCGAGCGCAACGTCACCCGCGCCGGGGAGCGGGTCGGCCTCAGCCAGCCGGCGGCCAGCGCCGCGCTCGCGCGGCTGCGTCGTCATTTCGGCGACGAGCTCCTGGCCAGGAAGGGCGCTGGCTACGAGCTGACCGCGCTCGGATCGGTGCTGCTGGACCGGGCCGAGGTCGCCTGCGGCATGCTCGAGCTGGTCTTCGGCAGCCAGCCGCGCTTCGACCCGGAGCGGGAAGAGCGCGAGTTCGTCATCCTCGCCTCCGACTACGCCGTCACCGTCTTCGGCGCCGCGCTCGCCCGCGAGATCAGCGACCAGGCGCCCCGCGCGCGGATCGTCTTCCGGCAGCCGTCCCCGGCGCACATCGACGACCCCGCCGCGCACCTGGCCTCCGTCGACGGGCTGCTGATGCCGCACGGGATCGTTTCCGGCCTGCCGGCGGTCGAGCTGTTCACCGACCGGTGGGTGTGCGTGGTAGCCGAGGACAACCCCGAGGTCGGCGACCTCATCACGCTCGCCCAGCTCGCCACCCTGCCGTGGGCCACTTACCATCATGCGCACGCTTCATCGGTGATCCGGCAAGCGTCGATGCTCGGCATCGAGCCGCACGTCCAGGTGGTCGCCGACAGCTTCCACCTGCTGCCATCCCTGGTGGCGGGCACCCGCCGGGTCGCCATGATCCACCAGATGCTCGCCGCGCGGCTCGGCCTCGGGCCCGGCAGCGGCCTCCGGCTGCTCGCCTGCCCGTTCGACGCGGTCCCGGTCCAGGAGGCGCTGTGGTGGCACCCGGTGCACACCCATGACGCGGGGCACGTGTGGCTGCGGGAACTAGCCGCCGAGGTCGGCGCCAGGGTGGCCGTCCGGGACATCCGCCCTCGCGCCTGAGCCGGGGCGCTGATCCACGCCGTGGATCAGCGCCATACGGCGAATCGATTTCCCAGATCGTCGCGCCGTCCGCATAGTGAGCACAGCGGGCCATCAGCCCATCGTGGTCGAGCAGGAAACCGGGATTCACATGCCAGCCGTCAGTAACGTCCTCGTGGCCGGCGCGGGCCTGGCCGGGACGACGGTCGCCACGCACCTCGCGGCCGCGGGTGTCACGGTCGACCTCATCGAGGTCAAGCCCGCCGTCACGGCTCTCGGGTCAGGTATCACGCTGCAGAGCAACGCGCTGCGCGAGCTCCGGGCACTGGGCGTCCTGGACCAGGTACTCGCCCGCGGCTACGCCTTCAGCGGCCTGGGGCTGCGCGCGCCCGACCCCGCCGGGACGCTCCTCGCCGAGCTGCCCGACCGCAACGACGACGACCTGCCGGGCACCGTCGGGATCGCCCGGCCCGTGCTGGCGCGGATCCTCCTGGACCGGGC
>JAFMRC010000331.1 GCA_017354375.1 Nocardiopsaceae bacterium
ATCCGGGGTCGTCCCCCCGGGAGATACTCCCGGGTTGTGAGCCCGATACGATGGCGGGTTCTGCCATCGGGCTCACAACCTCGCGGTACGGCGCCGCCTCACCAGCGCTAAACGTTCTTGGCGTAGGAGCGGAAGGTGCGGACCGAGATCGCGACGCAGATGACGGCCAGGAGGAGCAGGCCGCCGGAGCGGAGCGCGATGCCGGGCCAGTCCGGGCCGGCGGACAGGGCCGAGCGGCCGATCTGGACCTCCCAGTTCAGCGGGTTGCGGGATGCGATCGCTTGCATCCATCCGGGCAGGAACGACGGCCTCATGAACGCCGACGACAGGAACATCAGCGGCAGCATGAAGAACGTGTACACGCCGATGATCGACTCACGAGATCGCAGCAGCATGCCGACCATGTTGGACAGGGCGCCCCAGAGCACTCCGACCAGGATCGACGCCACCACCAAGACGACGACGCCGACCGCGCCGCCCGGGTAGCTCGCGCCCCCGGCCAGGCCGAGGAAGACGATGATCAGCGTCTGCACCGTGGTGCTGACCGCCTGCTCCGCCACGGACGCGTTCATGATCGCGGACCGGCTCGCCGGGGAGACCAGGAACCGGTTCAGCGTGCCCCGCTCGATCTCCTCGA
Organism: Nocardiopsaceae bacterium; assembly: GCA_017354375.1. Taxonomy (GTDB): domain Bacteria; phylum Actinomycetota; class Actinomycetes; order Streptosporangiales; family Streptosporangiaceae; genus Trebonia. The sequence continues at coordinate 638 of JAFMRC010000331.1, forward strand.
TCATCGACATGCCCGCCCACATGTTGCCGGACATCGCGTTCATGGCCACGATTCCCGGCACCAGGTAGGCCAGGTAGGACCCGTGGTAGCCGAAGCCGGGAATGTCGATGACCTTGTGGAACAGGTCCCCGAACAGGAACAGCCAGATCACCGGCTGGATCACGTTGAACGCCATGACCCAGGGCTGCCGGACCAGGGCATGCAACTTCCTGCCGGTGAGGTGCCACGTGTCAGTCAGCGGGCTAGGGAGAGCCGGCCCGATCCGTTCGGGAAAAATTGTCGCGGTCATCGGGAGGCCACCTCCGCTCGCTCGTTGTACCTGCGCCCGGTGTGACGCAGGTAGACCTCGTCCAGCGACGGACGTGCCACCGCCACCGACGCCGCGGGGACGCCGGCCTCGGACAGCGCTGCGAGCACCGCCGGGACCGCCGCCGCGCCGTCGTCGCTGCGCGCCGATACGCTCCGCCCGGTAACGAGCACGTCGCGGATAACCGCCAGCCCGCCCAGCGCCTCGGTCACCCGTGTCTCGGTCGGCTGCCGCTCGCCGGCTTGCGCTGGGAGCTCGACCTGGACGACGTCGCCCCTGAGCTCGTCCTTAAGCTGACCTGGCTCGCCCTCGGCGACGACTCTGCCACCGTCCACGATCGCGAGCCGGCTCGCCAGGCGGTCCGCCTCCTCCAGGTAGTGCGTGGTGAGCAGCACCGTCAGCCCCTCCCGCCCGGCGAGGCGGGCGATCTCCTGCCACATCGCGGCGCGGGCCTGCGGGTCAAGGCCGGTGGTCGGCTCATCCAGGAACAGCACCTTCGGCCGGTGCACCAGCCCAAGCGCGACGTCGAGGCGCCGCTGCATGCCACCGGAGTAGGTCCGGACGAAGCGGTCCTTCGCCTCTTCCAGGTGGAAGTGCGCCAGCAGTTCGCCCGCGCGGCTTTTCGCGGTCCCGGCGTCGAGCCCGTACAGGTGAGCCTGGAGGATCAGGTTCTCCCGGCCGGTCGCCATCGGGTCCGCGCCCGAGCGCTGGGCGACGACGCCGATGGCCCGCCGTGCCTTCGCGGGATGGGCGAGGACGTCGATGCCCTCGACGGACGCCTCCCCCTTGTCGGGGCGGGCGAGGGTGGTGAGGATCTTGACGGCGGTGGTCTTGCCCGCGCCGTTCGGGCCAAGGAGGGCGTACACGCTGCCCGGGGCGACCGCCAGGTTCAGGCCGTCGAGGGCGGTGACGAGTTCTTTCTTCCTGCCGGGCACGGGATACGTCTTGACGAGGCCCCGCGCCTCGATAGCTACACTCATGGTTAGCCTCTGTTCGTTTGCTTCCGTCTAGCCGCGGATTTACGTGCTGAGGTTCGCGACCCCGGCTGCCTCGGTGTTGGCGCACCGGACATTCAGCCGGGGTCGTTTTCTTTTCCTTACTCGCGCTGGCCATGCTGCGCACGACGTTCGCGCGGTTCGCTCTGTTCGCGGGTGATGTCGGGCTCGGGCCACCCCCTTCTCGCCTGATCGTCGAGATCCCGCATCTCCTGCGGGATCTCCCCGGTTTCGGTGAATCGCCGCCACTGGTCCACGCCCGGGATCGTCCCGCTGGCGATCTCGCCGATGAGGCCGCGGACCCAGTCCGCCTCGGCCACCCGCATCGCCAGCTTGTACTCGGCCTCGATGAGCAGCAGCCGTGGCAGGCGCCGCGTCCACACGCCGAGGCCCTCCCGGATGGCGGCGATGGTCTTGTCGAGCGTCTCCAGCCGCTGCGTGAGCAGTTGCGCGGCCTCGTCCGGCGAAAGGACCATCCACTCCCCGAGGGCCGACTCGAACCGGGTCGGCGCCTCGTCCGGCACGCTCATCAGCTCACGCATCCAGTCCTTGAGCTCGGCCCGGCCGGAGTCGGTGATGCGGTAAGTGGTGCGCTCGGGCTGACGGCCCTCGCGCTCGGTGGCGACCGACTCGATATATCCGTATTTTTCGAGATTTTGCACGACGGTGTAGAGCGAGCCCCAGTTGATCCGGATCGACTGGTCCTTGCTGCGCGCCCGCAGCGTCTGCGCCATCTCGTAGGGGTACATCGGCTCGCTGACCGACAGCAGGGAGAGCAGCCCGAGCGCAAGCAGGTTGCCGACCTTCCGCCGCTTCGCCATCGTGCCGCCTCTCCTCACTATCGCTGCCGAGCAATCGTAACCGTATGCTCGTCCACGAGTATACGGCCACGAGGCACCCTCGCAACCCTCCTGGACCAAGCTCATCGAGTCGGCTGGGAACGTGGACGCGCCCCGCCCGTGGACGCGCCCCGCCCCAACGTGCCAAGTGCGCACACGGGCCTGCTAGAGCGAGCCCAAGTGCGCACTCGGGCCGCAGCGGGCGCGGGGCGCGGGGCGGGGCGGGGCGGAGCGGGAGGCCCCGGGACCCGGGCGGGTCAGCCGAAGAAGACCTCGGCTTCGGCGTAGCGTTCCGTGGGGACCAGCTTGGGCGCCGACGTGGCTTCGGCGAGCGGCACCCGCACGATCTCCGTTCCGTGCAGCGCCACCATCTGGCCGAACGCCCCATCGCGGACCGCCTGCACCGCGTGCAGCCCGAACCGGGTGGCCAGCACCCGGTCGAACGCGGTCGGCGTGCCGCCGCGCTGGACGTGGCCGAGCACCGTGCAGCGCGCTTCCTTGCCGGTGCGCTTCTCGATCTCGGCGGCGAGCAGCGCGCCGACCCCGCCGAGCTGCGCGTGGCCGAACGCGTCCATCTTGCCCGAGGACACGGCCAGCTCCTCGTCCTTCGGGTGGGCGCCCTCGGCGACCACGACGATCGGCGCGTACCGGGTCTGGAACCGGTGCTGCACGTACTCGCACACCTTGTCCATGTCGAACGGCCGTTCCGGAACGAGGATGACGTTCGCCCCGCCGGCCATGCCCGCGTGCAGCGCGATCCACCCGGCATGCCGTCCCATCACCTCGACGATCAGCGCCCGGTGATGCGACTCGGCCGTCGTGTGCAGCCGGTCGATCGCCTCCATCGCGATGTTCACGGCGGTGTCGAAGCCGAACGTGTAGTCGGTGGCGCCGAGGTCATTGTCGATCGTCTTGGGCACGCCGACTACATTGATGCCCTCGGCGTGCAGCCGCGCCGCCACCCCGAGGGTGTCCTCCCCGCCGATCGCGACCAGCGCGCCGACCCCGAGGCCCGCCAGGTTGTCCTTGATCCGCTCGACGCCATTAGGACCCGGGCCGTTCTCCTTGAACGGGTTCGTCCGCGACGAGCCCAGGATCGTCCCTCCGCGCGGCAGGATCCCGCGGACCGCCTGCACGTCGAGCGGCGCGGTGTCCGCCTCAAGCGGACCGCGCCAGCCATCCCTGAAGCCGACGAACTCCAGGCCGAAATCCTGGACCCCGCGGCGCACCACGGCACGGATGACGGCGTTGAGCCCCGGGCAGTCGCCGCCACCGGTGAGTACTCCCACTCGCATGACGTCAGACTAACCGCCACGGCCGCGGCTGTAAGGGAAGCGGAGAGATGCGCCCTAACTGCCCCAACCGGCGGTTAATCCGTTTCGCCGTCGGCCTGCAGCTCCCGCGACGCCTTCTTGGCGTACTCGCCAACGTACTCCTGGCCGGACAACTCGTGGATGGCATGCATGATCTCGTCCGTGACCGCACGCAGCGCCTCGCGATCGGTTTCCCGCCCGTAGTACTGGGAGAACTCGAGCCGCTCGCCGAAGATCACGCCGGGGCGGATCCCCAGGTGCGGCCGGAAGGTGTCGCGTGGCAGGAACTCGAACGTGCCGATCATCGCGCACGGCACCACGGGCGCCCGGGACTCCAGGGCGAGCCGGGCGACGCCGGTCCGGCCCTTGTACAGCCGCCCGTCCGGCGACCGCGTGCCCTCCGGGTAGATCCCGAGCACCTTGCCCGCGGACAGCACCCGCAGCCCGGTCCGCAGGGCGTCCTCACTCGCCGCGCCGCCAGAGCGGTCGATCGGGATCTGCCCGGCGCCGCTGAAGAACGCCCTCGTCAGCAACCCCTTGACGCCACGGCCGGTGAAGTACTCCGACTTGGCGAGGAACTGCACCTTGCGAGGCAGCGGAAGCGGGCCGAAAAAGTGATCGGCGAACGACAGGTGGTTGCTGGCGAGGATGACGGGCCCTCGCCGCGGCACGTTCCGGCGCCCCCGGGACCAGGGCCGGAACACGACCTTCAGCGCCACGCCAAGCGTGTACTTCATTACCCAGTAGAACACATAACACATGGTGTCACGTCCGGGGGAATAGGTTGACGCGATTGAGGATCACGGGGCCAACGGTGGCGATGTGCGTGACGAGATGACGCGGCCGGATTGATGCCAATCTCAGCCCTCCTGATGCGCTCTGCCCGTCCGGCATGCGACGATGCCAGCATGTCCCCTGCAGCGTCAGCGAAGGCTCCGCAGCATACTGTCCAGGCCGGCGCCGAGCCCTTCACCAGCGACGGCGGGCCAATCGGCGTCCTGGTATGCCATGGTTTCACCGGAAGCCCGCGGACCGTCCGGCCGTGGGCGGAGCACCTGGCGACGGCCGGGCTCACGGTGCGCGCGCCCCGCTTGCCCGGACACGGGACCGTCTGGCAAGACCTGGCGCGGACCGGCTGGCGGGACTGGTACGCCGAGGCCGAGCGGGCCCTCGCGGAACTGAGCGACGCGTGCGAGCGGGTTTTCGTGTGCGGCATCTCCATGGGCGGGTGCCTGGCGCTGCGGCTCGCGGAGGTCCACGGCGACGAGGTCAGCGGGGTGGTGGTCGTGAACCCGTCGCTGGCGCCGGACACCCGGCTCTTCCTGCTGGCACCGGTGCTCAAGCACGTCGTTTCCTCGCTGCCCGGCATCGCCGGTGACATCAAGAAGCCCGGTGCCAGCGAGGGCGGCTACAACCGGATCCCGGTCAGGGCGGCCGCGACCCTGCCGGACATGTGGCGGACGACAACCGCTGGACTGTCGGACGTCAGGCAGCCGGTGCTGGTGTTCAGGTCGGTCACCGACCACGTGGTGGGCCCGGCCAGCATGAAGATCCTCACCGACGCGCTGCCGCACGCCGAGGTGCGCCCGCTGCCGGATAGCTTCCACGTCGCGACGCTCGACAACGACGCCCCGCTGATCTTCGACGGCACCCTCGAGTTCATCAGGCCGAAGGACTAGCGGTGGCGAACGGGGAGGTGCCTCCAGACGGCACGGCAGGCGGCGCGCCGGACGGTGGTAGCGGCAGGGGCGCCAGCGAGGAAGCGGCCTGGCTGGACCTGGTCGCGCGATTCGCCGCGCCCGCCGATGGCGACGGCGTGGCGCCGTGGCCAGAGCGGGAGGATCTCGCGGAGTCGGTTCCCGCCGCCCCGGCCGTTCCCGACGCTCTCTCGACGGAGCCCCCGGCGAATGGCCACGGGCTGGC
>JAFMRC010000547.1 GCA_017354375.1 Nocardiopsaceae bacterium
GCCGCTGCTGCTGACCGCGTCCCTGTCCCGCCGCCGTTACGGCTGACCCGGCACCAGCCAGATCGCGGCCGCGCGGTACACCACGATGACCGGCGCGGGGCACCAGCCGACCGTCCGCTCGGCCCACGTACGGGTCATCGCCGCCCACCGGGACTGCGCGAATGCCCACGCGCCGACCTCCGCCATGAACCCGGGCCCGGCCGGACCGCCCGGCGCGTAGTCCCACTCGGCGGTGAACCGCCGGCGTACCCGATCGAACTGGTCCGGCCGCATGCCGGTACGCCGCTCGACGTACCGCACCGTCCCCGGCCACGGCCCGGCGTCGACGATCCGTACGGTCTCCTCCCGCAGCATCCGCAGAATGTCCCGCTCCAGCCCCTCACGCGGCCCGGCCGCGGCCCGCCGCAGGATCGCGCCGAGCTGATCGGCCTTCCTGGTCAGGCGCGTGACCAGGAACGCGCGGCGCCCACCCGGCTTCGGCACCAGCCGGACCAGGAAGACCGTGCCGGACCCCGCGATCCCGGCGATCTCCTCCCACCCGATGGCCCGGGACCGGTCCCCGTACGCGTGCACGAGCCCGCCCTGGTAGACCGTGTACGCCTCATCCGTCCGTTTGCCGTACGCCCGATCCGCCCAGACGGCCCCGCCCAGGATGACCAGCCCGGCCAGCACCACGACGAGCGTCACCGGATTCGGGTCGTGCACGGTCCCGATGGCCCACAGGATGCCCAGCACCGTGAGGGCCACGCCTGTCCACAGGGCGGCCTCGCCGATCGTGCGCCGCAGCGCATGGTCGATCGGATACCGCGCGACGAACGCGCCCAGCTCCCGTTCGGTTGCCATCGTCCCCGTCCCGGCTCGGTGTGAAAGGGCGGGGTGACGATAGGCGACCTACTCCGGGAGGGGTCCCGAGCGGCGGCGCGCGATCGCCAGGCCCAGCGCCAGGCAGGCCAGCGGTACGGCCGGGATCACGTACCGGTGGTCGAACACCGCCGTGAACGGCGGCACCACCAGCAACGTCACCGCGGACACCCAGGCCAGCGCCGCCCCGGGCCCGGCCGGCCGCGCCTCCGAGCCGGCGTCCCCGAACCGCGACAGCCCCTTGAGCGGCAGCGGCGCCTCCCCCAAAGGGGCTTTCCGCTTGGCGCCCTGGCTGTGCCACGACGCCCCGCTCAAGCGCCCGAACGACACCCCGCCGTTTCCCGTCTTCCAGTACAGCCGCCCGAACGACCCCCGCCGCCGTACGAGCATCGCCGCGCCCCCGCCGACCAGGATCAACGCCAGCACCGGCCCCGGCAGGTACGCCACCCGCTGGTACCCGCGGATGAACGCCGCCGCCCCCGCGTTCATCCGCGCCGCCCCGTCGCTGTGCGGATCGCCCGTGTACGTCGCGATCGCCGACCCGAGCGTCCGCCACGGCAGCGGATGCGCGCTCAGCTTCTTCTGCGGCGGGATCGTCACCGGGAACTCGTACAGCTCCACGTCATGCCGATTCGGATACGTCACGCGCGCGGGCGCGAACGTCTTACCGAAATCCGACAGCCCGGTCGCCAGGTACGCCCCGGGCTGGGCGAGGATGGCCCGCCGCGCGAAGTCGCCGGCCCGGGCGTTCGTCGCGGGCGTGAACTTGCGGTAGTTCGCCATCGGGCCCAGCGGCTTGACGTGCCAGATGTAGTCCGGCGACGGCCGCCGCGACGCCGGCGGCCCGGATGGGCACAGGTCACGCTCGTTGGCCGGCGGCTGGATGACGCGGCAGTCGGCGAACGCGGCGGTCCGGCCGTACAGGAAGATCCCGTCGCTGTTGGTCATCGCGTACGTGTCCCAGGTCGCGTGGAACCAGACCGCGTACGCCGCCATCGGCGCCAGGCACGCGCCCGTCAGGATCGCCGCGACCCGCCACCGCCGCCGTACCAGCAGGTACACCGCGAAGATCACCAGCAGCGGCAGCCCCACACTGCGGGTCAGCGACGCCGCGCCGAGCGCCAGCCCGGCCCCCGCCATCGCCGGCCAGGAGTCCGGCCGGCAGATCACCAGCGCCGCGGCGACCACCACGAGGAACCAGAACAGCGTGTCCGACAGCAGCAGGTGTTCAAGCTCCAGCTGGTACGCGTCGA
>JAFMRC010000109.1 GCA_017354375.1 Nocardiopsaceae bacterium
GGATCGGGGGGCACGCCTCAGCGCTCCGCCGGGCGCAGCGACCCGCCGGCCACCGTGAACCGCGCGCCCGCCAGCACGGGCGGCACGTCGTCCGGGACCGCCGCGGTGACCAGCACCTGCTCCGCGCCCGAGACGAGGGACGCGAGGCGCGAGCGGCGGCCCGAGTCCAGCTCGGCGAACACGTCGTCGAGGACCAGCACCGGATCCTCCCGCCCGGCCCGCAGCAGGCCGAAGCTGGCCAGCCGCAGCGCCAGCGCCAGCGACCAGGACTCGCCGTGGCTGGCGTACCCGCGCGCGGGCAGGCCGCGGACGATGAGCTCCAGCTCGTCCCGGTGCGGCCCGGCCAGGCACACGCCCCGGTCCAGCTCGCTGTCGCGCACCTCGGCCAGCGCGGTCATGAGTTCCTCGCCGGCGGCGCGCAGCCGCTCGCTGTAACTCCCGGGGGTTCCGTTAGATCCGAAGCTTCTCCTGTAGGCGATCGCGGCGTGACCGCGGCCGTCGCCGGCCACCGCGGCGTAGGCCTCCGTCACGTGCGGGCGCAGCGAATCCACCAGGTGCTCGCGGGCCACCAGCAGCTCCGCGCCGGCCCGGGCCAAGTGCGCGTCCCAGGTGTCCAGGGTGGCCGCGACCGTCTCCCGGGACTGGCGCCGCGCGGACTTCGGGCCAGCGGACTTCAGCAGGGCCGTGCGCTGCTTCAGCACCCGGTCGTAGTCCGCCCGGACCGCCGCGTACCGCGGCGCCATCGCGACCAGCAGGTCGTCGAGGAACCTCCTCCGCTCGCCCGGGTCCCCCTTCACCAGCGCGAGGTCCTCGGGCGCGAACAGCACGGTACGGAGGATCCCGAGGATCTCGCGGGGCCTGGGCAGCGGGGCCTTGTTGAGCCTGACCCGGTTGGCGCGGCCGGGATTCAGCTCGACTTCCACGAGGTTGTCGTGGACCTCGTCGTGGACCTGAGCGCGGATGATCGCCTGCCGCGCGCCGTGGCGGACCAGCGGCGCGTCGTGCGCGGTCCGGTGGCTGGACAGCGCCGCGACATAGCCGACGGCCTCGACCAGGTTGGTCTTGCCCTCCCCGTTCGGGCCGTCGAAGACCGTCACGCCCGGCTCAAGCGTCACGTCCACGGACCGGTAGGACCGGAAGTCCGTGAGCGCGAGGCGAGTTAGGTGCACCCCTCTACGGTAAGCGCTTATCCGGCGGACCTGATGGGCATCAGGACGTAGCGGTAGTCCGGCTGCGCGTCCCCCTTGCCGGTGATCACGGCGGGACGGGCCGGCGAGGTGAACGAGATCCGCGCGACGTCGGAGTCGATCGCGCCGATCCCGTCGAGCAGGAACTGCGGGTTGAACGCGATCTGCATGTCCTCGCCGTCGTAGCTGGCCTCGATCGCCTCGCTGGCTTGCGCCTCGTCGCCGGTGCCCGCCTCCATCAGCACCTCGCCGGAGGCGAACGACAGCCGCACCGGGGTGTTCCGCTCGGCGACCAGGGCGACCCTCTTGACCGCTTCGGCGAACGGGGTAGCGGGCAGTTCCGCCACGGCCGAGTACTCGGTGGGCAGCAGCTGCTGGATGCGCGGGTACTCGCCGGACAGCAGCCGGGTGGTGGTCCGGCGCCCGGCGCCCTCGAAGCCGATGATGCCCTCGCCCGGGTTGTCGGGGGAGGTGGCGAGGGAGATGGATACCTCGGCGCCGCCGGTGAGCGCGCGGGCGGTGTCGCCGAGGACCCGGGCCGGGATCAGCACGGCGGTGTTCAGCCCGCTCTCCCGGGGGTTCCAGCGCAGTTCCCTGATCGCGAGCCGGTACCGGTCGGTGGCGATCAGCGTGAGGGCGTCGTCGGCGATCTCCACCCGGATGCCGGTCAGCGCGGGCAGCGTGTCGTCCCGGCCGGCCGCGATGGCCACCTGGTGGATGGCGCTGGCGAAGGTGTCCGCCCCGACCGTGCCCGTGGTGTCGGGCATGGCGGGAAGCGTCGGGTACTCCTCGGCGGGCAGCAGCATCAGCGTGAACGTGGCGCTGCCGCACTTGACCGTGGTGCGGGTCCCGTCGGTGGACAGGTCCACCGGCCTGGCGGGCAGGCTGCGCACGATCTCGGCCAGCAGCTTGCCGGAGACCAGGACCGTGCCGGGCTCGTCGGCGGTCACGCCGATCGTGGCCTGGGCGGAGACCTCGTAGTCGAATGTGGACAGGGTCAGTTCGTCACCCGCGTCCAGGCGCATGCCGGCGAGCACCGGCGCCGTCGGGCGCGCCGGCAGCGCGCGAGCGGCCCATGCGACGGCCTCGGCAAGTGGATCTCGTTCGACCTGAAGCTTCACGTTTTGCCTCCTGCTACGTGGTATCTGGGTGCTGCGTGGTATCTGGCGGGTGATGTTTACCGATTCCCCGGCGCGGGGATCTCCTCCCTGGGTGCCTGAGCCGCGTGGAGCCCCGGTCCGCGCGGGCGACCTAGGGCGTCTTGCTGACGTTCCGCGAGCGCCGTTCCCCAGTCCGGGCGCGGACCTACGTGTTTTTGTTCTTCAGTTTTAAGTAGGAACGTCATAGTCGTAGGGGCTGTGGAGACTGGGGATATCGTCGTCATCCCAGCTCATCGGCCATTTTTTATGCACAGGCGTTGTGCGTGCCCCGTGGATCGGCCCGGTGGGGATGTGGACGCCGTTTCGTTGTCCAGTGGATGTCCACCGTTTGTCCCCTGTTTCTCCACTGGTCGTGCACAGAGTTGTCCACACCTTGAATCCACAGCCCTGGATAACTTTTTGTGGATCGACAGTGGAAACCCGTTGCCATTTTCTCCCCCCGGGATGCCGTTTCACGGGTCGTTCTCACTGACCGCCGCGCGCCTGCATCTTGATGCGGTTCGTGAGCTCGGTGACCTGGGTGTAGATCGAGCGGCGCTCGGCCATCAGGGAGCGAATCTTGCGGTCCGCGTTGATGACCGTGGTGTGGTCCCGGCCGCCGAACTGCTGCCCGATCTTCGGCAGCGACATGTCGGTGAGCTCACGGCACAAGTACATCGCGATATGGCGGGCCGTTACCAGTACCCGCGACCGGCTCGTCCCGCACAGGTCCTCGATCGACAGCCCGAAGTACGACGCCGTCTGCCCCATGATCATGCTCGCCGTGATCTGCGGCCCCTGGACCTCGGGGACGAGGTCCTTGAGCACGATCTCGGCGAGTTGCAGGTCGACGCCCTGCCGGTTCAGGCTCGCGAACGCGGTCACCCTTATCAGGGCGCCTTCGAGTTCCCGGATGTTCGTGGAGATCCGCGAGGCGATGTACTCCAGGACGTCCGCGGGCGCATTGAGCCCCTCCTGGATGGCCTTCTTCCGCAGGATCGCGATCCGGGTCTCCAGCTCGGGCGGCTGCACATCGGTCAGCAGGCCCCACTCGAACCTGCTGCGCAGCCGGTCCTCCAGGGTGACCAGCCGCTTCGGCGGGCGGTCACTGGTGATCACGATCTGGTTGCTCGCGTTGTGCAGGGTGTTGAACGTGTGGAAGAACTCCTCCTGGGTTCCTTCCTTGTTCTCCAGGAAGTGGATGTCGTCCACGAGCAGTACGTCCACGTCCCGGTAGCGTCGGCGGAATCCATCCTGCTTGCCGTCCCGGATCATGTTGATGAAGTCGTTGGTGAACTCCTCCGAGCTCACGTAGCGGACCTTCAGCCCGGGGAACAGCGTCTGCGCGTAGTGCCCGATGGCGTGCAGCAGGTGGGTCTTGCCCAGCCCGGAGTCGCCGTAGATGAACAGCGGGTTGTAGGCCTTGGCCGGGGCCTCGGCGACGGCGACCGCGGCGGCGTGCGCGAACCGGTTGCTGGATCCGATGACGAAGGTGTCGAACGTGTACTTGGGGTTCAGCCGGGCCGGCCCCGCCGGCCGCGGGGTCCCGTGGGGCGCGGACGGCCGGGGGGTGCTGTGCGGGGCGGACGGCCGGGGGGTGCTGTGCGGCGCGGGCACCCGGGAGTCCGGGGGCGTCCCCTGGGAAGGCGCGGCCCGGATGTAATCCGGGTCCGGGGGCCGCTGGGCTCCGTTCGCCCCGCTATCCGGAACGGATCGAGGCGTCTCGAACATGCCCGGCGCCTGCGGGTCGTCCTGGTATGCGGGGGTCTCCTCGTCCTCGTCCTCGACCTCGGCGGCGTCTCCGGGCGCTGCCGGGGTTTCCTCCTGTGCTGCCGGGACCTGCTCGGCGGCAGGTGGGCGGCCGTCGGCTTGAAGCGGGGACGGCGGCGGCGCCGGCAGGGTGGGCAACTCCGCGGGGTCCGCCAGGGCAGGAGGATCGACGGTGACCGCGAGCTGGATCGAGCGGCCGAGTTCCTTGGAGAGCGCGTGCGTAACGAGCGGCCGGAGCCGGGTGTCGAGCTGTTCCTTGACGAACTGGTTCGGTGTCGCGATGAGCGCGGTGTCCTCGATGAGCCCGAGCGGCCTGGTCAGCTTGAGCCAGGCCAGCTGGCTGGGCTGGACGTTCAGCTCGGCGAGCCCGTCCAGCGATCGGGCCCACACATCCGAGAGATCTGTGTCAGTCACCGATGCGCTCCCCTCGCGTCGCTGTCGTAGCTGCTGGTGTCAGCTACTTGATGATTCAATTAATGCGGTGGTCGTCCACAGGCCGGTCCACATGGTGTGCACGCAGCATGAGGCGCACGCAGCGTTTCGTTGCGCTCCGTGTGCCGTTCCCCTCGGTACGTTAGCCCCCCTGCCAGCCGAGGAGACGGTCCGGCGTAGCGGTTTTCCACAGCCTAAGTCGCCGGAGCGAGATGCGTTAGGGAAACGGCCGATCGCGAGCGATCGATCGTGGCCGGGCACGCGGGCGCGGGCGCTAGACTGGCTCCTCAGTCTCATCTCAGAAGCACTGTTATCAGAAGCATTGTGCAGGCAACCCTGGAGTTCCAGTGAGCAAGCGTACGTTTCAGCCGAACAACCGTCGGCGGGCCAAGGTCCATGGCTTCCGGCTGCGGATGCGCACCCGGGCTGGCCGGGCGATCATCTCGTCTCGTCGCCGCAAGGGCCGCGAGCGGCTGAGCGCCTGACCAAGGGCATCAAGGGCACCCCCCGAGGAGATAGCCGTGCTGCCGCGTGAAGCGCGAATGCGACGCGGTGAGGACTTCAGGCTCGCGATGCGGACGGGGAACCGGGCCGGATCCAGGCTGCTTGCCGTGCACTGCGCGTGCGCGACCGCCGGGGACCGCCGCGGGCGAATGGTCCCCGCGCCTCAATCACGGGTAGGCTTCGTTGTTAGCCGTGCGGTTGGCTCGGCAGTGGTTCGCAACCGGGTGAAGCGACGGCTCCGGGAACTGATGCGCGTGCGCTTGGCAGCGCTCCCGGAGGGTTGCCTCCTCGTGGTGCGCGCGCACCCGGCAGCCGCGGGCGCACGCCAGGCAGATCTTGCCGCCGATCTGGACCTGGCGCTCGGACGATTGCCGAGGCGGCAGGTTGGGGCGCTGCGCAGGGAATGAGCGCGTCGAAGAAAACGAGCGAAACCGTGCCGAGCCGTTCGGCGCGGGTGCTCATCGCGCCTATCATCGCATACCAGCGGTTTCTCAGCCCGCTGTTGGCACCGCGCTGCAGGTTCGCGCCCTCGTGCAGTCAGTACGCGGTTGAGGCGCTACGCGAGCACGGCGCGGCTCGCGGGCTGTGGCTGGCGGTGCGCCGGCTGTCCCGCTGCCACCCCTTCAACCCAGGCGGATACGACCCCGTGCCGATAAGGCCCCAAGGAGTTACCAGGTGAGTATTCTCAACCCGCTGTTCGAGGCGGTCGCATGGGTACTGCTGAAGATCCATGCGGGTCTTGCCGTGCCGTTCGGCGCGTCATCGGGGCTGACCTGGGTTCTGTCGATCGTCATCCTCGTGGTGCTGATGCGCCTGATCTTGCTGCCCCTGTTCATCAAGCAGGTGAAGTCGCAGCAGCGGATGCAGGCGCACATGCCGCAGATGCGGGAGATCCAGAAGCGCTACAAGCACGACAAGCAGCGCATGAACGAAGAAATGATGAAGTTCTACCGGGAGAACGGCCTCAACCCGCTCGGCGGGTGCCTTCCCCTGGTGGCGCAGCTTCCCGTCTTCTGGTCGCTGTTCAACGTGCTGAAGGCGATCGCCGAGTGGGTTCCAGGGCACACCGCGGCGTACGGGATCCCCGTGTCGGTCGTGCGGAGCGCGCGGGATGCGAAGATCTTCGGCGCCACGCTGGCCGACAAGGTGCTGTTCACCGGCACCCTGCACGTGCCATTTGAGGCGAAGGTCGTGATCCTGGTGGCGGTGGCGATCAGCGCCACGACCACGTTCCTGACCATGCGGCAGAGCAAGAAGCGCGGCATGCTGCAGCAGGGTCCGCCGGTGGCGTCCGACGGCGCCGGTCCCAACATGCAGAACATGCAGAAGTACATGATGTACATCGCGCCGCTGTTCGCGCTGACCGGCCTGTACTGGCAGTTCGGCCTGGTTATCTACTGGGTCACCACGAACGTGTGGACGCTCGGGCAGCAGTATTTCCTGTTCCGTAACCTGCCGGTCGTGGGTGCCGACGCCGACTCGGCCACGGCCCCGGCTTCGGGCACCGCCGCCTCTAAGACCGCCGCTTCCAGGGGTTCTGCTTCTAAGACGACCTCTACTTCGGCGGGCACGGCCTCCAGGACGGGCGCCGCCAAGTCCGCCCCGGCCAAGGCGGGAACCGCTTCGAAGGCGGGTTCGTCGTCTAGGAGTGCCTCCGCCAAGACGGGCACCAAGTCCTCCGCCGGCGGCAGGACCAGCGCGGGCGCCAGCGGAAAGGGCTCTGCCGCCGGTAAGGAACCCGCGAAGCGGCCAGCGGCCGGCAGGACGAGCGCGAATGGCACCGCCGCGAAGACGGCCGCCTCGGGCACTCAGGGTGGGAGCGGTGCACGGAACCTGCTACCTTTCGGCAAGGGCAAGGCTGAGCCAGAACCGGAGCCGGAGCCGACTGGGCAGGCCAAGGTGGTGCGGCAGCAGCCGAGCCGGCAATCTCGTAGCAAGCGTTCGGGCTCGAGTTCGGGCAAGAGATGACGACTGTGGGGGTTCCCGGTGAGGGGTCCGGTTCGGTGACAAATTCCGAAGACACTGTGGTTTCTTCCGATGACGCTGTGGTTTCCGGCGAGGCCTCGGTTCCCGAGGAGGCCGTGGCTTCCGGGGAGGCCGCGGTCGCGGCTCCGGCCGCTGATCCTGCGTCAGATGGCCAGGCCGATGAGCCTGACTCCGGAGACTCCGGAGAAGACGAGGGCGATGAGTCCAGCGGCATAGGCACGCTGGAAGAAGAAGGCGATATCGCCGCTGACTATATCGAGGCACTGCTCGACATCGCGGACCTCGATGGTGACATCGACATGGACGTCGAGGGTGGCCGAGCGGTCGTGTCCGTGGTCGGCGCCACGCTGAACGAGCTGGTCGGTACCGATGGAGAGGTACTGGAGGCCCTGCAGGAGCTGACGAGGCTCGCGGTCCACCGCAAGACAGGAGAGCGGGCGCGGCTGATGCTCGACGTTGGGGGCTTCCGTGCCAGGCGTCGGCTGGAACTGGCGGACTTCGGCCGCAGGGTTGCCGATGAGGTAGCGCGCACCGGCGAGCCGCAGAAACTGCGAGCGATGTCCCCCTTTGAGCGGAAGATCATCCACGACGCGATCGCCTCGGCCGGGCTGCGCAGCGAGTCCGAGGGCGAGGAGCCGGACCGGTGCGTGGTGGTCTTCCCCGCGAGCTGACCAGGCGGTCCTGCCGTGCCAGCGTCTCCGACTCCCCCGCCCGAGGCGGATGGTGTCTTCGGAGCCGTACTGGGGCAGGTGCGAGAGTACGCCGAGCTGCTAGCGACCGAGGGGACTGAACGCGGGCTCATCGGGCCACGGGAAACCGGACGACTGTGGGAGCGGCACCTCCTCAACTGCGCCGTTGTGGATGAGCTGTTGCCGGACCGCGGAGAGCTGGTTGACATCGGATCCGGTGCCGGATTGCCGGGGCTCGTGCTCGCGATGATGCGACCGTCGCTGACGGTGGTGCTGATGGATTCGATGCTCCGGCGTTGCGTCTTCCTTGATGAGTGCGCGGGACAACTCGGCCTGGAGAATGTCCGGGTCGTCCGGGGACGGGCGGATGAGCTGGCTGGCTCGATCCGAGCCGATGTCGCCACCGCTCGGGCGGTCGCCCCGCTGGACCGGCTGGCCGGGTGGGCGGCGGGCCTGCTCCGGCCCGGCGGCGAGCTGCTGGCGATCAAGGGAGAGTCCGCGGAGCGGGAACTCGCGGAGGCGAAGCCGGTATTGCGTCGGCTTGACGCTCGTAGTGCGGAGGTTCTGCGTGCCGGCCACGGTAGGGTCGTACCTGCGACCACGATTGTCCGTGTCGTCATCACAGGACGCGGCCGAGAGGAGCGGGCTGATGCACGACGCAGTCGGCCTGGGGTGGCCTGACGGGGGGACGGTGCCGTTCGCGGTTGCGGCCGGATTGGGGTGGCCGCCAAGCCGGCCGGAACGCGATAATCCTCCGACCGAGCAGGTCTCGAAAGGTGCGCTGTTGAGCGGTGAAGAGGAACTTCCAGGGTCGGAGCGGGTACGGCAGGCGCTGTCGGCCGCTGTTTCACGTGGAACTAGCGATGCGATCGGCCTCAGTCCAGAAATCGGGACGGTCGCGCAGAACGCGGAGGTAGTGGTGTCTGAGGTGCCTTCGAACCGGTCCGACACTCCCATCGCGCGTGCCGCGGCGGCCGCGATCGGAGTGCGGGGCTCGTCGCGACGTGATGCGTGGCCCCGGCCGCAGAACTGCCGGGTCATTACGATCGCTAACCAGAAGGGCGGGGTCGGGAAGACTACGACCACCGTGAACCTGGCCGCCTCCCTTTCCCAGCACGGCTCTCGCATTCTCGTCATCGACCTGGACCCCCAGGGCAACGCGTCCACCGCACTCGATGTCGCGCACCACGTGGGTATTGAGTCCGTATACAACGTTCTTGTCGAGAACCGGCCGCTGCAGCAGATCGTGGTGCCGGTGCCGGAGATGCAGGGGCTGTCCTGCGCGCCGGCGACGATCGACCTGGCCGGTGCCGAGGTAGAGCTCGTGCCCATGGTGGCCCGCGAGTCGAGGCTGGCTCGGGCGATGGAGCAGCTGGACCTGTCGAACTATGACTACGTGCTGATCGACTGCCCGCCGTCACTCGGCCTCCTGACCGTTAACGCGCTAGTCGCCGGCGCCGAGGTGCTGATCCCGATCCAGTGTGAGTACTACGCGCTGGAGGGCCTCGAGCAACTACTGCGCACCGTCGACCTGGTACGCGGTCACCTGAACAACAGGTTGCGGATCTCCACCATCCTGCTGACCATGTACGACGGGCGGACCCGGCTGGCGACCCAGGTCGCCGATGACGTCCGATCGCACTTCGGCGAGGTGGTCCTGCAGACGATCATCCCGCGTAGCGTCCGCGTATCGGAAGCACCGAGCTACGGTCAGTCGGTCATCACCTACGACCCGGCATCGTCCGGGGCGATAGCGTACTCCGAAGCCGCCCGGGAAATCGCGTACCGCTCAGTCCGGGCCTAACTCCCGCGCCCCATGGGCGCCCCTGCGCGGATGAGCGCTTCCAGGGATGAGCGCGCCCCTGCGGGATGAGCGCGCCTCGTTATCCACAAGTACCGCGGTTACCCACAGGCCGTTCCGGCTGTGGATAACTTCAATGGGGAAAGCGGTGGGCGCAGGGCAGATTCCCGAGCGGCGTTCCGCAGGACTGCCGCGAGGAATCCTGCCCAAGCCCAGCCGCGCACCGCCGATAGTAATCACATGACAGATGGATATAACGGTTCGTGACCAGTCGCCCCACCATGGCACGCATATTCACCATCAATCCACAGACCTTTGTGGATAATCCGCGCCGGTCCTCAACTGTTTTTCCACCCGTGCCACTACCGGACATGACTCCGGATATGGGCAGTGACCAGGCACGCTAGCCTCGAAACCACTGGAGGTACCGGCGGGCGATGAAGTTATCCACAGGTGAGGAGCTGCTTCGCATGTGGATAACGCGGGCCGCTTCCATGGTGCCTGCCTGCCCTGTGTTCCACGGTGCCTGGACGGTCCGGCCGACCGTTAGTCCGTGGTGGAGTCCTGCTCGGCAGTCTCCGCGGATCCCGTGTCTTCCGCTCCAGCGGCTTCCGCGGCTTCCGGTGCCATCATCTTGACGATCCGCTCCAGGTCGCCGGTCGAGTAGAAGTCGATGACGATCTTGCCCTTGCTGCGGCCGAGATCGACCTTCACCCGCGTGTCAAAGATGTCGGAGAGCTTCCCCGACAGAGTGCGCAGGGCCGGTGCTACTGGCTTGCTTGAACTCGACTTGCGCGATGGCTTGGCAGGCTTGTCGCTCCTTACCATCACCCGCTCCTCGACGGCGCGGACAGATAGCCCCTCCGCGACGATCTGCTGGGCCAGGCGCTCTTGTTCCTGGGCATCGTCGAGTGTCAGCAGGGCACGCGCGTGCCCGGCGCTGATGATGCCGGCGGCGACTCGCTTCTGAACGACGGGAGGCAGGTTGAGGAGCCTGAGGGTGTTGGTGATGTGCGGCCGGGAGCGGCCGATTTTCTTGGCTAGTTGCTCGTGCGTGGCCCCGAAGTCATCGAGCAGCTGCTGGTAGGCGGCGGCCTCTTCGAGCGGATCGAGCTGCTGGCGGTGCAGGTTCTCCAGCAGGGCGTCCCGCAGCATGTCGGTGTCCGGCGTCTCGCGGACGATGGCGGGGATGGCGTCCAGCCCGGCGCGCATGGACGCGCGCCACCGGCGCTCGCCCATGATGAGTTCGTATTTCCCGTCACGGAGGCTGCGCACCACCACCGGCTGGAGCAGGCCGACTTCGGTGATGGAAGCGGCAAGCTCGTCAAGGGCCTCTTCGTCGAAGCTGCGACGGGGCTGTCGCGGGTTCGGGGCGATCGAATCGACCGCGACTTCCTCGAAGTAGGCACCGGCGATCTGGCGGAGAGCCGGCTCGGGGAGATCGGATGCCTCGGCGGAAATGACCGATGCCGGAGTGAAGCTGTCGTGCCTGACCGGCCCGGGTACCTTAGCGCTGGAATCAGGGGGGCTCGCCTGGTCGGATGGAAGGGCTGACGGAGATCCCGTCCCGCCCTGGCGCTGGCCTTCCGGAATGAGCGCTCCGAGCCCCTTGCCGAGACCTCGCCGTTGCTGCGCCACTGCGTCTCCCTGATCAAGTGTGGTTCGTGCGGGTGGGGGGCGGTGGAGGCCTATGCTAGCCGGTGCTGCACCTGCCACCGCCGCTGCGCCTGCCGCCGCCCGAAGGCGGTTAATCTAATTTACCGGCAACCCGGGTCACCGTTTCACGTGAAACAGCGCATCGGCCCATCCGGCTTGGTTAGGCGCGTTCGGTGCGCGGCTGGCTCGTGTCGGCGCGCGGCTGGGCTTGGGCAGGATTCCTCGCGGCAGTCCTGCGGAACGCCGCTCGGGAATCTGCCCGGCGCCCACCGCCTCGCCTATCATCATCGACAGCAGGTATCGCCTTCGGTCTTAGCGCACGATTCCGAGGGGCGGGATGGGAACCCCGGGAGACGGATGACAGCGACTGCGGCAACCTCTCCCGGCGTCGCTTGTTAGTGATCCGCGAGTCCCATCCGTGACCGCCTTTCAGAGTGCCACTGTCCGGGCGACCGGATCGGCCAGCTCGCCTGCCCATGTACGGTATCCCTGGCTGGATGGGTGGAATCCGTCCTCGGCGAAGAAGTTTCTGTCGATCATCTGCGGGTTCACCGGCACGTGACGATCACCGACCGCGCGGTGCAATGTGTGATCCATCGTTCTTGCCCGCAGGGCCAGCACGGCGCGCATCGGCTGCGGCAACGCGGGGAACCGGCTGACCGGAGCCATTCCGGAGACGATCACCGGAACACTGCCTGTGGTTTCATCGATTGCCGCTAGCAAGGCCGGGATGTCATGATCCCACGCGCGGAGGGGCCGCAAGTTCTTCAGGTCGTTGACCCCGATCAGCACCACGACCACGTCGGGCCGCCAGTCGCCGTCGATCAGTTTGGGTACAAGATCCCGTGCGGTTTGCGAGGTCGCGCCGCTGCGGGCCACCGCCCGCCATGACACCTCACGGCCAACCTGCGCGGCGACGGCGGCGGCGAGCATGCCCGCCAGGGCATCCTGGTGGCGTTTCGCTCCTGTTCCGGCTGCGGTGGAATCGCCAAACACCGCGAGCCGGACACGCGGGCTCCCGTCGCCAGTTGTCCCGGCCGGATCCGCCGCTTCTGGCAGCCTCGGAATGCGGCGCTTAAGGCCGTTGCCCTGATAGATGAGAACCGGTGCCAGCAAATACGCCAGCGGCTGCATCGCGCGAGCCAAGTCCATAGACCCTCCGTACCAGATCAGACGATAAACAGGGGTCCGGGAAAGACCGCCGGGTGGATCGGGTGGCCTCCGACCCCAGGAGGCAGGTCAGTGGCCTCCAGTATGACCACAAGCTCGAGACCCGACAAACCGAATGTTCGTTCCGGTCAGGTGGATCAGGTTCGATCCGCAGCTCCGCACGCAGCTCGATCTTCGGGAAGGGCGGGATGGCACCGACCGGCCGGGTAAGCCCAGCCGCGCACCGCCCCAAGTCCAGCGAACGTTATCTAAGATCCGGATGTCCTTGCCGCGTCGTTTCACGTGAAACAGCGCATCGACCTATCGGTCTTGCCCAGGTGTGTTCGCTGTGCCCGTGATCGTGCCGACACACCGGCCCCCAGAGCGGTGCTGGCACACCGGCACCAGAGCGGTACGCGGCTGGGCTTGGGCAGGATTCCTCGCGGCAGTCCTGCGGAACGCCGCTCGGGAATCTGCCCGGCGCCCACCGCTTCGCCCCGGATACGTCCTCAGGCTCCCCAGCCGGGAGGTGCTGCTAGGGAGCGGCCGAAGTCGGCGTTCCAGTACTCGCGCAGTGCGGCGCACAGTCCACTGGGAACAAAGCGGAGGATCAGGCAACCGGGCAGCGTGACTGAGTCATCGGCCCGTTCCGGTCCCCAGTCCGGGTCGCTCATCACTGCCCACCATTCGACGGCTGCCCGGCTCCCCGCGACAATTGGCCGTCCGAACCACAGGTCCAATCGACGCTGGGTCGCCGTAGCGCGCATCCAGTAGGCTCGGATTGCCTCCCTCCCCTGATGCGCCGCGCCAGTGGGATGCGCCTGATAACTCGTATCTGGCGTAAACAGCGAGCCTCCCTCACCGACGCCCGATAGCCAGGAAGGCAGAAGGTGTCGGTCAGGGCCGGGCAAGCCCAGCCGCGTAGCGCCCCTTGAGGATCGGACATCTTCGCTGCGTCGTTTCACGTGAAACAGCGCATCGGGTGCCGCCCCCGACCGTGGAGTAAGGGGTCAAGGGTGCGCAGGTTGAGGTTGGGGGACCTATCTTTCCTCTATCAGGAACACCGGATGCGTGAGCACTTCGCGCTCGAACTCCTCGAGCGGGGAGTCTGGGGTCACGTCGAGATACGGAAGAACCAGCCTGCGACGGTATGCCCGGACGATGGGTTCCGGTATTCGCGGTGGTCCCGCTCGTAGTGAATCACGGAAGACAGGCGCGGCGTAAGAAGGAGCGAGTTCGACGGCGCGGATGGACTCGACCCGGCGTCCGATCCTGAGGACGGCCTCCCCGTTGGCGGCACGAAGGTTGCGAACCCAGTTCACCAGCCCGTAGGGAGCAACGAGATAGCGCAAGCCGTCATGCGTGAACAAGGCGAGCGGAGTATGGATCGGCTTACCGCTCTTGCGCCCAGGGACGATAAGGACCCGGAACGTCCAGATCGGAAAACCCAGCCCCAGCAGAAACTTCACCACGGCGTTGGCGGCCCGTCCGAAGACACCGACCCGGTACCTCTCCGCCACGAGTCTCCTCCTCGGGTGTGCTGCGGGGTCGCCGACTTTTGGGGAATGACGGGCTCTGTCTCTCTTCATGGGAACGCCTGGCGGGCCTGGCGCCCCCCGCCCGGGCCCCGCTCCCTCCTCGCGGGGGCCGCCCCGGCTCTTTGCCGGAGTTCCGCACGGGCAAACGGACCCGAAACGGGCACGGAAGTGGCCTGAACTCCGGCAATGAAGCACGCGAGTGACGGGTGTGGCTGACGGGAACGGCGCGGGCGGGACACCGGCGCTGGCAGCTCCCCATAATCTGCGACAGAGCCGAATGACGGCCCCACAAATGCCACAAACCGGGCGCATTCAGGGAGTTCATTCACCAAAAGTCGTTCTCACCGGGGGTGGTCGCATTCGCGGAAAACCTGTTGTCCCTGGCAGGAGCGCCGGGAGGCAGAGGTTTTCTTGGTCAGCTATTCTCACCGGCGGGTGGTCGCGTCCGCGAGAAATGGGCCTGTGCGGGCGGGCGGCTGGCGGGGGTTACTGCGTCTGGGGTTCCGTGCCTG
>JAFMRC010000332.1 GCA_017354375.1 Nocardiopsaceae bacterium
CCGGGGCGCCGACGGGGACGCCGAAGCCGCCGTCCCGCGCGCCGAAGACGCCTATTGACGGGCCCCGGCGGGGGCGCG
Source organism: Nocardiopsaceae bacterium (assembly GCA_017354375.1). Lineage (GTDB taxonomy): Bacteria > Actinomycetota > Actinomycetes > Streptosporangiales > Streptosporangiaceae > Trebonia. The sequence continues at coordinate 79 of JAFMRC010000332.1, forward strand.
CCCGGCGATCCGCGCGCACCTGGGAGATGAACTGGCGGCGCCTGGAGGTTCCCGCCGCCCAGGCGTAGATGGACTTTCGGCCCTCCTGCTCGCCTTCGGCGGCAGGCCACTCGCAGCGCACCCTGATCAGGTCGACCGCGTCGACCCTGGCCACGGCCGCCCAGCGGATCCGGTGCTCGCGGACCGGGTTGATGATCGTGAGCTCGGCGTCGTCCGCGATGATCCGGGGCCGCCAGGCCCCTACGTACATCACTGCGGTCACGGCCAGGAGGACAAGCGCCGCCACCAGCGAGGCGTGGTCGTGGCCCTGCACCGCGAGGTCGATCAGGTTGCCGACCGCGAACAGTACCCAGATCCACCACACGACGACGGCCGTCGGCGACCGGAACACCTGTTTTGCCACGGCTCCACCTTATGCGCCAGGGGGAGGGATGGTTGTCGTGAGAGGAGGCTGTCGTCGCGGGGAGGGGACGGCGGCGGTCATGCGAGGGCGGGGGTGACGAAGCGGTCTTCGGCGAACTCCGTGACCAGGGCGTCCACTACGCTGGAGAGGTCGCCGCTGGCGTCCCGCACCGCCCGCTGGCGCTCGTAGGGGGCGCCGGCGACCAGCACTTCGTCCGCGACCGCCAGTTCCTCGGCGCAGCCCAGTCGGCTGGCGACTGGCTCAAGGTCCCGCAGCAGCTCGTAGACCTCATCTCGCAGCGGGGCCGTGGATCCGTGGTTGTCGGTGATCACGGTGGCGTCCAGGCCGTACCGGGTGGCGCGCCACTTGTTCTCGCCGACTATCCACGGGTCGTGGCAGGGCAGCCGGTAGCCGCGGTCAAGCTGGGAGTCGAAGAACCGTACCAGGCACTGGGCGAGTGCTGCCACCATCCCGATCTCGCGGAGCGTCGAGACGGCGTCGCACATCCGGATCTCGACCGTGCCGTAGTCCGGGTGCGGCCGGATGTCCCACCATACTTCCTTGATCGACCGGATGCTGCCCGCCCGGAGCTGGGTGTCCATGTAGGCCTCGAATCCCCTCCAGTCGCGGATGGGCGGTGGCGGGCCGGTATTGGGCAGCGCCCCGAACACCAGCGATCGCATCGAGGCCAGGCCGGTGTCGTCTCCGTTCCAGTAGGGGCTGGAGGCGGTTAGCCCGAGGAAGTGCGGCATGCGGGTCGCGAGCGCGTTGATGATGCTCATCGCTCGGTCGCCGTCTCGGAGCCCGACGTGGATCTGGGCCGCGCAGACCTGCATTCGCCGGACGGGCCATTGGAGTTGCTCCACCAGTTCCGTGTAGCGCTGGCTTGGTACCAGCCTCGCGTCCCGCCATCCGCTCACCGGGTGCGTGCCCGCGCCCGCCAGGGCGATGCCGTGCGGTTCGGCGGCGCGCTGGAGTTCCTTGAGGGCGATGGAGAGGTCGGCCTTGGCTTCGGCGGCGGTGCCGCAGATCCCGGTGACTACTTCCACCGTGGACTGCATCAGCTCGTGTTTCAGTTTCGGGTGCTCGCCGCTGTCGGTCAGGCCGTCGAGCCCGGCCAGCACGGCGTCGGCGTCCTGGCGGAGCAGCCGGGTCTTGGGGTCGACTAGCAGCACTTCCCATTCCACCCCGAGGGTGGGGCCCCGGGATGGGTTCCACGCGATCGTCATGTCAGGAAACCTCCAGCTATGCGCTCAACGGATGCGCCTAACTAGGAATTTCCCGACACCTGGGATTAAATCGCTGCTATTGCCTAGGCTGCCCCTTATGCGATCTGATGCCCTCGGGGAGAGGACCAGCGGGGACGGGCTCCCCCGCGGGGGGGTTAGCTCCACGGGGCCAGCTCCGCGGGGGACTAGCTTCGCGAGGGACCGGCTCAGCCGGAGGCAGGCGCGCCGGGCAGGCCGGCGTGGTCGCGGACCGCGGTCATCGTCTCGCGGGCGATCGCGCGGGCGCGGTCCGCGCCGTTGGCGAGCACCTTCTCCAGCCCGTCCGGATCGGCGAGGATCGCCATGGTCCGCTCCCTGATCGGCGCGAACGTGTCGACCATGATCTCGGCTAGGTCCTTCTTGAACGTGCCGTAGCCGGAGTCGCCGTAGCGGGCGGCGATGTCGTCCATCGGTTCGGAGGCCAGCGCCGAGTAGATCCGCAGCAGGTTCGTCACGCCGGGCTTGTTCTCCTCGTCCGCGCGGACCTGTGACTCGGCGTCGGTGACCGCCCGCGCGATCTTCTTGCGGATGACTCCCGGTTCGTCCAGCAGGTCGATGATGCCCTGCGGCGAGGAGGACGTCTTGCTCATCTTGCTGACCGGGTCCTGCAGGTCGGTGATCTTCCCCACCGCGCGCAGGATGTACGCGTCCGGGACCACGAACGTCTTCCCGAACCGGTGGTTGAACCGGCCGGCCAGGGTGCGCGACAGCTCCAGGTGCTGCCGCTGGTCCTCCCCCACCGGCACCTCGTCCGTCTGGTACAGGAGGATGTCGGCGGCCATCAGGACCGGGTAGGTGAACAGGCCGACGGACGCGCTGTCCGCGCCGGTCTTGGCGGCCTTGTCCTTGAACTGGGTCATCCGGCTCGCCTCGCCGAAGCCGGTGACGCCGCTGAGTACCCAGGTCAGCTCGGCGTGCTCGGGCACCTGGCTTTGCAGGAACAGGATGGATCGCTCCGGGTCGATGCCGGCGGCCATCAGCTGGGCCGCGGCCACCCGGGTGCGCCGGCGCAGCGCCTCGGGGTCGTAGGGAACCGTGAGCGCGTGCAGGTTCACCACGCAGTACACCGCGTCGCGGTCCTCCTGCAGGGCCACCCACTGCCGGACGGCACCCAGGTAGTTGCCCAGGTGGAACGAGTCGGCGGTCGGCTGGATACCGGAGAAGACACGACGGGTGCTCATGGACACGAAGTCTAGTAGCGCTGGAACACGGGCAGTAGCGAATATCCGTTAGGGATGATAGGGGTTGTTATCAGCGGATGGGGGGCGCGGCCGGCGGGGTGACCACCACCTCGACCCGCTGGAATTCCTTCAGGTCGGTGTACCCGGCGGTCGCCATCGTGCGGCGCAGTGCGCCCATCAGGTTCATCGAGCCGTCCGGGACGGTCGACGGGCCGTTCAGGACCTGTTCCATCGTGCCGATCGACCCGACGCGCAGCCGGTTGCCGCGCGGCAGCTCCGGGTGGTTGGCCTCGCTGCCCCAGTGGTAGCCGCGGCCGGGCGCCTGGGCGGCGCGGGCCAGCGGCGAGCCCACCATGACCGCGTCCGAGCCGAGCGCGAGGGCCTTGGCGATGTCTCCGCTGCGGGTCATCGACCCGTCGGCGATCACGTGCACGTACCGGCCGCCGGACTCGTCCAGGTAGTCGCGGCGAGCCGCGGCCACGTCGGCGATGGCAGTCGCCATCGGGACCGCTACGCCGAGTACCGCCGCCGTGGTGTGCCCGGAGCCGCCGCCGAAGCCGACGAGCACGCCCGCGGCGCCGGTGCGCATCAGGTGCAGGGCGGCCGTGTAGGTGGCGGCGCCGCCGACGATCACCGGGATGTCCAGCTCGTAGATGAACTGCTTGAGGTTCAGCGGTTCGGCCCGGCCGGAGACGTGCTCGGCGGAGACGGTGGTGCCGCGGATCACGAACAGGTCCGCGCCCGCGTCGAGCACCGCCTTGTAGTAGCGGACGGTCTTCTGCGGGGACAGCCGGGCCGCGGTGATCACGCCCGCCTTGGAGATCTCCTCGATACGCTGGCCGATCAGCTCTTCCTTGATCGGCTCGGAGTAGATCTCCTGCAGGCGCCGGGTGGCGTCTTCGGTACCCAGCTCGGCCACCTCGGCCAGCAGGGGTTCCGGGTCGGTGAACCTGGTCCACAGGCCCTCCAGGTCCAGCACCGCGAGCCCGCCGAGCTGGCCTATGGCGATGGCCGTCGCCGGGGACACCACGCTGTCCATCGGGCAGGCGATCAGCGGCGTCTCGAACCGGTACGCGTCGATCTGCCAGGCGATCGATACTTCCTCGGGATCCCGGGTCCGGCGGGCGGGGACGATGCCGATCTCATCGAGCGAGTAGGCGCGACGGCCGGTCTTGCCCCGGCCGATGTCGATGTCCGTCACGATTACCGTTCTACTTCACTTCCGGCCCTTGCGGGCGCCTCACTTGCGGGCGTGTCAGGGTGCGTCACTTGCGGCCACTGTAGTTCGGCGCCTCGACCACCATCTGCACGTCGTGCGGGTGGCTCTCCTTCAGCCCGGCCCCCGTGATCTGCATGAACCGTGCTTCCTTCAGCTCCGCGATGGTCCGCGCCCCGCAGAACCCCATGGACGCGCGGAGCCCGCCGACCAGCTGGTCGGCGACCGCGCTCAGCGGGCCGCGGTACGGCACCTGGCCCTCGATGCCCTGCGGCACCAGCTTGTCCTCGCGCAGCACGTCGTCCTGGAAGTAGCGGTCCTTGGAGTAGGACTTGCCGCGCTCGCGGTTGCGCATGGCGCCGAGGGAGCCCATGCCGCGGTACAGCTTGTACTGCTTGCCGTTGATGAACACCATCTCGCCCGGCGTCTCCGCGCAGCCCGCGAGGAGGCTGCCGAGCATCACGGTGTCCGCGCCCGCCGCGATGGCCTTGGCGATGTCGCCGCTGTACTGCAGGCCGCCGTCGCCCATCACCGGGATGCCGTGCGGCCTCGCGGCCTTGGCTGCCTCGTAGATCGCGGTGATCTGCGGGACGCCGACGCCGGCGACCACGCGGGTGGTGCAGATCGAGCCCGGTCCGACGCCCACCTTGACGCCGTCGGCTCCGGCGTCGATGAGGGCTTGGGCACCGTGCCTGGTGGCGACGTTCCCGCCGATGACCTCGATGTCGGCATTGGCCTTGACCTGCCGGATCATGTCCAGGACGGACTGGGCGTGGCCGTGCGCGGTGTCCACGACCAGGAAGTCAGCGCTAGCGTCGATCAGTGCCTGCGCTCTGCGCTTGGCGTCCTCGCCGACGCCGACCGCGGCGCCGACCACGAGGCGGCCGCTGTCGTCCTTGGTGGCGCTGGGGAATTTCTCGCTCTTGGTGAAGTCCTTGACGGTGATGAGGCCGCGAAGGTGATCCTGGTCGTCGACGATGGGGAGCTTCTCGACCTTGTGGTGCTTGAGGAGCCTCAGGGCCTCTTCGGGCGCGACGCCCGCCTTGGCGGTGACCAGCGGCATCACGGTCATGACATCGGAGACATTTCTCGACAAATCGGATTCGAAACGGATGTCCCTGTTTGTCACGATTCCCAGGAGGACGCCGTCGTCGCTGGTAACGGGAACCCCGGAGATCCTGTAGTGCGCGCACAGCCGCTCCACATCGGAGAGGGTGGCGTCGGGGCCGCAGGTGACGGGGTCGGTGACCATTCCGGCCTCGGACCGCTTCACCAGGTCGATCTGCTGCGCCTGCTCCTCGATGGACAGGTTCCGGTGCAGGACGCCGACGCCGCCCTGGCGCGCCATGGCGATCGCCATCCGAGCCTCGGTGACGGTGTCCATCGCGCTCGAGACGAGCGGGATGCGGAGCCGGTGCTTGCGGGTTATCTGGGCGCTGGTGTCCGCCTCGCTGGGCATCAGCTCAGAGTAGGCAGGCAGCAGCAGCACGTCGTCAAACGTTAGGCCTACCGGGGAGAACTTCGGTGACTCTGTCATGATGCCCTCGCGGATCGTAGCTGTGAGTGAAGCAGCCGGTTACGTTGTGGGTTGGGCTCCATCCTACTCAACCCGCCTATCGCTCCCGCTCCCGATCTCGCTCCCGATCTCGCTCCCGCTCCCGTGTGCCAGGTGCGCATTTGGGCCGGCAAGAGGCTGCCCAAGTGCGCACTCGGGCCCCAAGCGGGGGGCGGGGGCGGGGGCGGGGCGGAGGCCGCAGAGAAGAGCGCGCACCGGGGGGTACGGGGGTCCGGGGGTGTCCCCCGGGAAAGCACCGCGGGTCCGACCCCGGATGTAATCC
>JAFMRC010000548.1 GCA_017354375.1 Nocardiopsaceae bacterium
GTCGGTGCCACCGCCCGCGCCGGGTTCCCGTTGACCGACACGCTGCTGTCCCCGCTGCGCAGGCCGCGCGCCCCGCTCCAGGCTGCCCGGTTCGGCGCCCTTGGCATCCTCCCCGCGACGGCCCTCGCGAACGCGGTATTCAGCGGCGAGCGGGCCAAGGCGGTTTTCGCCGGGATGGCCGCGCACTCCATGCTTGACCTGCGCGCCCCCGTCACCGGCGGGTACGGGCTGCTGCTCGCCGGGCTCGCGCACGGCGTCGGCTGGCCGCTGGTCCGCGGCGGATCGCGACGGCTGGCCGAGGCCATGGTCGCCCGCTTCACCGAACTCGGCGGCACCGCCGTGGCCGACCACCCCGTGAACGACCTCGGCGACGTCCCGGCCGCCCCGGTGATCCTGCTCGACCTCACCCCGCGCCAGCTGCTCGCCGTCGCGGGAGACCGGTTGCCGGATCGCTACGCGGGCCGGCTGAAGCGCTTCCGCTACGGCCCGGCGGCCTTCAAGCTGGACTGGGTGCTGTCCGCCCCCGTCCCCTGGCGCGACCCCAGCATAGCCAGGGCCGCCACCGTCCACATCGGCGGAACGCTCGGCGAGATCGCCGCCTCCGAGGCCGCCGTGGCCGGGAACCAGCACCCGGAACGCCCCTTCGTCCTAGTCGTCCAGCCGGGTGCCGCGGATCCGTCCCGCGCCCCGCGAGGCAAGCACGTGCTGTGGGCCTACTGCCACGTCCCGAACGGCTCGGACCAGGACATGACGCCGGCGATCGAGGATCAGATAGAGCGCTTCGCCCCGGGGTTCAGGGACCTGATCACCGCGCGTGCCGCGCATGGCCCGGCCGTGCTGGAGGAACACAATCCCAACCTGGTCGGGGGCGACATCGGTGGCGGTTCCGCCTCCCTCGCCCAGTTCGTGAGCCGCCCAACACTCAGCAAGAATCCGTGGGCCACCCCGCTGGACGGCGTGTACCTGTGCTCCGCATCCACCCCACCCGGCGCGGGCGTGCACGGCATGGGCGGTTACCACGCCGCCCGCCTCGCGATGCGGCGCGCAGGGCACCCGATTGCGCAATCGAGCGCATCATAGCGCGCCCAATTGCGCAATCGAGCGTCTCCACGCCAGTCTGCTATAGTCGCTGATCGGCGTCTTGAGAGCTAGCGACAAGCCCCGGCTTGCTAGTCGGCAACCCTCCTCCGCGGCGGGGTGCCCCGGGTGATGACGCGGCTTGGCCCCGACCGGGACCAGGCAAGCGCGGACCCGGATGCCCGGGTCCCTGGGCACCCGGAGGTGCGTAGTGACAACGCTGGCCCCTGCTTCCTGTAGGCCTGCTTCCCGTACGTCGGCTGTTTCCCGCGCGCCCGAAGCGGATCACGCGACCGTCGTCGGCCAGCCGCTGGCCGAGGTCGTTGGCGCGGATGCCGAGGTTCCCCTTGTCCAGGGAGGGACCATCCGGTACGCGAACCTGGACTACGCGGCCAGCGCCCCGGCGCTACGCACGGTGGCCGACCGGGTCGCCGAGATGCTGCCGCTGTACGCGAGCGTGCATCGCGGCGCGGGCTACGCGTCGATGGCCTGCACCAGCGCCTACGAGGAAGCCCGTCGCGCGATCTCGGAATTCGCCGGTGCCCGCGATGACGACGTCGTCGTGTTCACGCGGCACACGACCGACGCGCTCAACCTGCTGGCAACCGCCGTTCCCGGCCCGGTCGTGCACCTGGACATCGAGCACCACGCCAACCTGCTGCCCTGGCAGGCCCGCCATGCTCGCGTCGTCACCGCCCGCGGCAGCGTCGCCGCCACCTGTGACGCGGTCCGCGCGGAACTGGCCCGCGAGCCCGCCGCGCTGCTGTCGGTCACCGGCGCGTCCAACGTGACAGGCGAATGCCTCCCGCTGGCCGAACTGGCGGAGATCGCGCACTCCCGCGGCGCCCGCCTCGCCGTGGACGGCGCTCAGCTGCTACCGCACCGCCGCGTCGATATCAACGAGGCCGGCATCGACTACCTGGCGTTCTCCGGCCACAAGCTGTACGCGCCGTTCGGCGCGGGCGCGCTGGTCGGCCGCCGCGACTGGCTGGACGCCGCGCCCCCGTACCTGGCCGGCGGC
>JAFMRC010000333.1 GCA_017354375.1 Nocardiopsaceae bacterium
GCCGTGCCCAGCGGGCCCGGTAGGCGCCCACGCTCGGCAGCGCCGACCCGGCCACGCCGGCCGCGCCGGCGGTCGCCCGGCGGAAGCCGTAGGAGGCATCGCGGTAGCTGATCTCGGCCCGCTCGGTGGAGCCGACCATGCCGTACCCGACGGCCGAGAACAGGTGGGTGAACGGCTTGCGGTATATGAACGCCGCGGCCGTGACCAGCGCGATCATCAAGATCTTGAGCGCCCAGGGCAGCACCGTATCCGCGGTGCCCATGATGAGCGAGTAACAGTACAGCAGCACGCTCAGCACGAGCGCGATCGCGACCTGCTTCAGCAGGACGCCGACCAGCATCTCGAACCAGCGCATCGCCACCACCCGCCCGAATCCGGGATGAGTGCCGACTATCAGGAAGAACGGCCCGGCTATCAGGAGCAGCAGCCAGCCCAGCTTGAGCACGATCAGCGTGATCGAGATGAGCAGCACCAACAGCCCCGCGGCCAGCGCCGCGAACAGGGCGGAGAACGCGATCTCCATTCGCGTCGTCCACTGCTTGCCCTGGAACAGCGGGTAGACCGCGGCATACTTGTTGGAGTTCTGCAGGGCCTTCGCGATGCCGTTATAGGTGTCCTGCTTGGCGGTGATCAGCCGCTGCGTCGGGTGCTCGTTGGCCGCGATCGCCTGCGCCCATAGCAACTGCCTGCCGTACTTGTTCACCACGGTCGGGGTACCGGTCGGCGAGGCCGCGTATGCCGTGGAGCCCAGCTCCCCCTCCAGCCACGGCTTGCAGACCAGCGCCGACCACAGCTCGTCGGCGTTCTGGTCGACGAGCCCGTTGGCGGAGGTGAAGGCGTACCCGGTCGGCACGCTCTGCGGGTCTCCGCTCCGCACCGGCAGGCAGTTGCCGCCGTCGGGAGCGGGCAGCTTGGCGAACGTGACGTTCAGCACCTGGGTGACCCCGTTCGACACGTCGGCCCCGACGCCGGTGAAGTCCGCGGGACGGCCGATCAGCCAGATCGCCGCGACGCACGCGATCACCATCCACAAGGTGCCCTCGATCGTGCGGCTCGCCCGCTTGCGGACCAGGCCCTGCCAGGCCAGCCAGATCGCGCCGAGGATCACCACGGGCAGCAGGAACGGGAAGTAGATCGCGCTCCCGATCGCCGTGATGAGGCCGTTCACCGCCTTCTGCAGCCACGTCAGGATGCCGTTGCCCGCGGCGGACTGGTAGACGCTGATCGTGAGCCGGTCGATGGCTTTAGCCCCGTCGAAGACCATGCCGGCGACGTTGTTGCCGATGAGCGAGGTCATGTCCGAGCACTGCAGGCCGTAGGCCGCCCAGTACTGCCCGGCGATGCCGTAGTTGTCGTACAGCGTCTTCCCGCCGGACGGGCTGCCGGGCTGGGCGATCATCGAGTCGATGCCCGTCGAGGCCTGCTCGGGCTCCGGCGTCGAGGGCGTGCAGATGTTGTTGAGGTCACCGACCGCGCCGGAGCCCGCGCCGCAGAGGCCAGTCAGCTCACCGATGTCGCCGATCCCCGGCACCGAGCAGACTCCGCCGGCCATTTCGCCCGACTGGGCCGACTGCGCTGTCTGGGTTTCCTCGGTCAGCTGGGCTTTCTGGACCGGTTGGGTCTTCTGGGACGGCTGGGTCTTCTGGGACGGCTGGGCATGCGTGGTGGCCGAGGAAGGCATGGCCGGGGACGTGGTGGCCGCTTGCGCCGAGCCGGCGAGGAACAGCCCGGTCAACACGACGGTGATCATCGCGCCGACCAGCATCACGATCTTTACCGGCCGGCGCTTTCGCCTGGCTCGGGCGGGAGTTTCAGCCATCTTCGAGGCTCCTCATGCGGCGGTCGTTCGGTGTGTTAGGAGGAAGTGGTCGCCGCCGGCTGTGGTTGCTGCCGGCGGGCTCGCGTCGGGTTGGTATCGATCCAGTCCCGTAGTTCTTCGGATACGAGATCGACGCCGATGCGGCCCGCTCGGTCGTCGAGGTCACGGAAAACGCATTCGCCGTTGCCGAGGGAGCGCAGGATCGCCTTGTGCTCTTCGGACGGCTCCACGCCGAGGAGCGAGCAGACGTTCGCTACCTCGGAACGTTCCGACGAGCGGAACGCGAACACGCTGGACAGGTTGTTGGTCACCTGTTCGTTGAGCAGGTCACCAGCGTTCTGCGAGATGAGGACGAGCGCGGTGTTCCTGGACCGGCCCATCCGGGACACTTCGGGAACGAGCTTTGCGCCTTCCGGCGTAGACGTGATCGCCCACGCCTCGTCAAGGAAGATCGCTTTCGGCGCGGTCCGGTCGACGAGGTTCATCAGCCGCCGCGCGAACTGCGATACCAGGTAGAGCAGGGCGACGGACAATCGCTGCTCGTAGGAGTAGTCGTCCCGGTCGATGGTGCTGTCCGGCAGCGTCAGCCCGCCGAGGGTGAAGACCGTTGTCCAGCCCTCGGCGTCGATCTGCTGCCCGCCGGACGGCGCGAAGCACAGCCGGGCCAGGCGCATCTCGGAGATCGACCTCATCACCGCGCCGAGGTTCTGCCACGCCGGGTTTTCGGACTCCTCCAGTTGCCTGACGACCTTGCCGAGGCTCGGCCGCTGGCCTCCCGCCACCGCGCCGACCGCTTGGACCATCGCGCTCTCGCGTTCCTCGCTCATCCGCGGCAGCAGCAGGCGCAGCGTCTCCGTCGCCATCGTCCGCTTCTCCGCCAGGTCGTCGCCGAACGCGAACGGGTCGAGCAGCCCGGCCGCCGCCGACCCCAGCGGGAGCACCCGGGCCTTCCGGCCTGACTTGGTGAGGTACTCGACCAGCGGCTCGGCGTCGCCCTTAGGGTCGATCACCGCGATCGTGGCGCCCCGCAGCGCGAGCTGGTAGATCAGCAGCATCGCCAGCGTGGTCTTGCCGCCGCCCGGCTCGCCGGTGATGGCCACCGCCGTCGGCCGGTTCCTGGCCGCCGCCAGCATTGGGTCGAAGTGCACCACCGACCGGGCACGGCCCATCGTCTCCCCGATGTACGGCCCGATCCACCCGACGCCGTCGGCGATCCGGTCGCCCAGTTCCACGGTGGCGGTCGGCATGCCGCCGGCGATCGTGTACAGCGGCTGGCGCTGCACGTACGACGACAACCGGACCCCCTCGCCGGGCAGCCCCTCGGTGAGCAGCGAGAACTGGTCGCCGGTGGAGTTCATGATGTCGATGCCGATGTCCCGGTAGTGCTCGGTCACCGCCTCCACCCTGCGGACGCACAGGTCCCTGGTGGGCGCGGCCACGAGCAGCCGGTGCCAGCCGTACACGAACGGCAGCCGCTCCTTCGTGATGCCGTGCTCCAGCATCCGGGCGGCGGCGATCTGCTCGGCGAGCGCGATCGGCGCCTCCGCGCCGGCCTCCCGGATATGCATGTCCATGTCACGGGCGTGGGCGAGCCGTCGGCCCACGTCCTTGCTGGCCCTGGCGGGCGGGACCAGCTTCATCCGCGAGCTGACCTCGACGGGGAACGGCAGCGAGTCGGCGTAGTGCAGCCATGGTTCGCCGTCCGGGAAGCTCATCACGTCGGGGAACCGGGCGAACGACAAGAGCGCCACGTACGACTCGCCCGACAGGTGCTCCAGCCGCAGCAGGGTGCGGCCGTTGTGGACCTGCCCCTCGTACAATTGCTCGATCTCCCCCGCACCCCAGGTGCGGCGCCGCGCGGCCGAGGCCGGCGGATCGGTGAGCGAGCCCATTAGCGTGTGCCTTACCAGCCACGCCACCTCGTTCGACGTGGCGTGCCTCGCCGAGAGAGCGCTGGCGGTGAGGGCACGGCCGAGCCGCTCGGCCTGCTCGGTCCACCTGGCGATCTCGCCGGCGCTGACCGACTCGTCCTCGATGCCGAGGGTCCGCTCGGTCGCCTTGTAGGAGTTGGCCATGTGCGCGAGCAGGCTGCCGCCGGACAGTTTCCCCCTCATGCCGCGCTGGCCGATCCGGACCCCCAGGTAGATCTCCTTCGACCAGAAGTCCTTCGCCCACACGTGCTGGTAGATCTGCTCCAGGTACTCCCGCCAGCCTGGACCGCCGTCGGAGGTCTGGTCGAGCCCCATGGCCCACTCCACCGCCGGGTATGGCCGGTGAGCGATCCGCAGGTGCACCTCGGCGTCCGGCATCCTGATCGCGGCGAGCGCCACCGTGATGTTGGTGACGAGGGCCTCGCGCTCCTCGAATGTCGTGAACTCATATGACACTGACGGGACGCGGTAGTAGGCCCAGGCGTGCGTCTCGGTCAGCAGGATCCGGTCGTCGAAGTACCGGATGGCCAGCCTGCTTCGGCCCTTCGACTTCGCGCTCACCATATCTCCACTCGGCTCATATCACTTCTTCACCTTCACCGGGGCCGCCGCCATTCCGGCGACGAGCACGCCCGCGAGCGCCGTGTAGGCAATGCGGGTCTGCGGTCGGAGCGTGGATGGGCCGGCCACCCCCACCGGCAGCATCTCGTCCCACGGGACGCGGACGATCGCGCGGCAGCGCCCGCGCGCCACCGACTCGGCGGCCTCGACATCCGCGAGGCTGCGGCGACTGACCCCGTTGATCAGCGTCACCGAATGCGCTACCAGCTCGCGGAAACCGTGCGCGAGCAGCCACTCCCGGGTGTCGGCAAGCGACCCCGCCGCCTCCACGCTGGCCGGCACGACGATAACCAGCTGATCGGCGACCTTCAGCAGCCTGGTCAGGCCATGCGCGCCAGCGTCCAGCATCGTGACCGGGTAGTGCCGTCCGAACTGGACGGCCAGCTTGATCTCGTCCCCGTCCCTGATCGGGTCATGGGACGCGATGACGTCCAGCCTGGCCTGGGTATCCTTCGCGTTCGGGTTGAGCCCGTCCGGCCGCGGCCCCGTCTTACGCCGCGGCGGCTGGCCTCGGAGTACCTCCTCCAGCCAGGCGGCGGGCGCGCTGTAGCGCGCGAGCGTGCCGTCGTTCAGGTCCACCGCGGCGACCGGGTGCTCCCGGAGGCTGGCGAGGATGTGGCCTGTCATCAGCGTGGTCACGGTCTGCCCGGCGCCGCTGGTGCAGCCGAGCATGAGGATGGACTTGGCCTGCTTCAGGGGAAGCCTGGCCCGTGCCCGGTCGAGCGCCTCCTGGTCGCGGGCGCCCGGGCCCTGCGTCTTACCGGTGACTACCTTGACCGTGCCGCGCCAGGAAAGGGTGCGGTCCTGGCTCTTGCCGGACAGCGCCCGCTCGACCGTGGGCACGTTCGGCGGAGCCTTGGTCCCGGTGCTGCCCGGAGTGGCGGGACCAGTGCTGCCCGGAACGGGGCCAGTGGTGCCCGAAGTGGCGGTGGTGCCCGGAGTGGCGGGACCAGTGGTGCCCGGAGTGGCGGCACCGGTGGAGGGCTGGGGCTGCTCCGGAGCGGGCGCGGTGACGGGGCGAAGCGGCTGGGCCGGGGGCGGCCATCTGTGCGCGGACGAAGCGGGCGGCACGGGAACGGACGACGACGGCCGTCCCCCGGCCTCGTTGTGCGCGACCTCGAGCCTGGGCACCCCGCCTCCCCGGCCCCGGACGGGCACGGACGCCTGCCTGGATCCCTCCTCGTGACCAGCGTCGCCTCCACTGGCAGCGTCGCCGCGAGTGGCGCCGACAGGAGCGGTTTCGGCATGAGCGGTGCCGATGCGAGCAGCGTCAGCGGACGTGTCCGCCGGCTTGTCCGGTACGACCTCGCCTTCGACTCCGCGGTCAGCGGCCTCGCTCGCGGGCTCGTTATCCGGACGACCGGGACGCACGTCCGGCGTGGCGTGCGGAGGCAGCGTGGCCCTAGCCGGAGCCGAGGCCGCGCCCAGCGGCGCGGGAGCCATGGGGCGCCGGGGAATGCCGGGCAGCGAACCCGCGGGGGCTGATGGCCATGAAGGCGGCCCTGGCGGCGCCGAGGCGGCGGGGGCCGAACCGGTAGGAGCCGGACTGGCGGGGGCCGGACTGGCGGGGGGAGCTGGACCGACAGCGGGAGCCGGGCTCGCGGCG
>JAFMRC010000334.1 GCA_017354375.1 Nocardiopsaceae bacterium
CCGGGATCGCCAGCGGCCACCAGGTGCGGGACAGGGCGCTGCCCAGGGGCCGCCCCGCGGCGAGCGTCCCTCCCCCGGCGAGCCGGACCGCCAGCCTCCACGCCACCGCGCTGCCGCGCTTGTTGCTGTTATCCGCGGCGGAAGCATCGGGTGCGGGGCCGGCGGCTCGCGGTAGGGGCCAGGATTCGCCGGTAACCGTGGAGAGCCTGCGGGCCAGTAGGGCCGTCGCGGCACCGGTGACCGCCGCGGCGGTGACCGGGCGACCGGACAGCAGCGCGGCCCACGCCCCCACCGTCCACCACGACGCCTGCAGCGGGCGGACCGCGCCCGGATGCAGTTCCTCAAGGGCGGCGGCGGAGGTGCCGTAGTCGGCGCGGCGGGAGAACCAGGCGCGCAGCCGGACCCGGTGATCGTGGCCCATCACCGCGCCCGGCTCGTACCGGACGCTCCACCCGGCGGCCCCCAGCCGCCACACGAAGTCAACGTCCTCCCCCACGCTCATCCCCGCCGCGAACCCCTCGCCCGCGGCCGAACGGCGCACGACCAGCGCCGCCCCCGGCACGTAGGAGACCCGTGACCCCGGCCGGACGATGGACGGCCGCGCCCCCATGTCCAGCGTGGACGACGCCCCCTCATACCGCGCCAGCCACGAAGACCCTTCCTCATGCGGCACGATCCGCGGCGCCACCGCCCCCACCGCCGGATCCGCGAAGTGCGGCAGCAGCCCCTCCAGCCACCCGGCCCTTGGCACGCAATCCGAATCCAGGAACGCCACCAACGGCGTCGAGGCCACCGCCAGCCCGCTATTCCGCGCCGCCCCCGCCCCCCCATTCACCCCCCGCCGTACAACCTCCGCCCCGTACCTGGCCGCAATCGCGGCGATCTCCGCCGCGTCCCGCGAACAGTCATCCACGACGACCACCCGGTACCCGCCGCCCCGCAATCCCGACAGGCACCGCCCCAGCTCCGCATACCGGTCTCGCACTGGAATCACGACTGTCACATCTGACTCACGCGCTCCGTGCTCGGATGGGGGTTGGGGGTGGGGATGGAGATGCGGCTCGGATGGAAGGTGGGGGTGGGAATGGGAAAGCGGCCCGGATGGGAAGCGGAAAAGCGGTGAGTGGGAGCGGGGATGAGGGTAATTGGAGGGGGATCGGAAGTCCGGATGCGCAATCCCCGCGTCCAGCAGCTTCCGAGCCAGTCTCCGCGGACCAGCACCGTCAGCGACACGCTGCCCCCCAAACCACCCCTCGACCTGTCGCGCACCCGCCGCCGTCAGCCTCAGCACCCGAACCGGCGAGCCACCGACAAGGACCGCTGCCCCGCCAAGTCCATCAGTAATTAGCCGAGCTGACGAGTCAGGGAAAAGCCGCATCCCCGCAGGCACGCCGGAGAGGGAAGGGCGCTGTGGTTGACCGACGCGTCGTTCGGCGCCACGCATTTCAGGCGCCGACGTGACGCGGAGGAAAACCACAAGCCCGCTCCCGCTCCGACCCTTATCCAGCCGTGAACCCAGCCAGCGGATCCTCATCGCAGTCACGCACCGGAGGCCGCTTGCCGATAGCGACAGAGACAGGCCCAGACGACCGAGGCGCCGTCCGGTGCGAGTGATCCCCCGAAGGCACCGGCACCGTACCCGACACCCCCGACAGCGCCGCCTCGCCGAACCCCTGCACGCACTCCGGATCCGGCCCGTCCAGCGGCAGCCCCGTGAAGAACTTCGCCGCCATGCACCCCCCGCGGCACGAATCGTAGAACCCGCAGGAGCGACACGCCCCGCCCGTGTCCGGCGCCCGCAGCGACGCGAACAGGTCCGACGCCCTCCACACCTCCGCGAACCCCCCGGGCTCCCGCACGTTCCCGGCCAGGAACTGCGGGTGGATCGCGAACGGGCAGGCGTACACGTCGCCGACCGGGTCGATGAGGCAGACGACGCGCCCGGCGCCGCACATGTTCAGGCCCGGCAGCCCGGAACCCCCGGACGACCCCTGGGCCGCACCGTACGGCGACAGGTGGAAGAACGAGTCCCCGGTCAGCACGTCCTCGCCGTGGGCGACGAGCCAGTCGTACAGTTCCCGCTGCTGCCCCGGCAGGGGATGCAGCGAATCCCAGCTGTCGGCGCCGCGGCCGGACGGCCGCAGCCGGGTGACCCGCAGCTGCGCCCCGTAGGAGTCCGCGATCGCCTTGAACTCGTCCAGCTGCGGGATGTTGTGCCGGGTCATCACGACCGACACCTTGAACCCCTCGAATCCGGCGTCGCGCAGGTGACCCATCGCCCGCATCGCGGTCGCGTACGACCCCGGCCCCCGGACCGCGTCGTTCACCTCCGGCGTCGCGCCGTCGAGGGAAATCTGCACGTCCACGTAGTCCGACGCCGCCAGCCGCTCCGCCGCCGCGGCGTCCAGCTTCACCCCGTTGGTGGAGAACTTCACGCCCACGTGATGATCCGTGGCGTAGGAGAGCAGCTCCCAGAAGTCGGGACGGACGGTCGGCTCGCCGCCGCCGATGTTGACGTAGAAGACCTGCATCCGCTCCAGCGTGTCGATGACCGACTTGCACTCGGCGGTGGAAAGCTCGCGCGGATCCCTCCGCCCCGACGAGGACAGGCAGTGCACGCACGACAGGTTGCAGGCGTAGGTCAGTTCCCAGGTCAGGCAGATGGGCGCGTCCAGGCCGCG
The DNA here is from genome assembly GCA_017354375.1 of Nocardiopsaceae bacterium. Lineage (GTDB taxonomy): Bacteria > Actinomycetota > Actinomycetes > Streptosporangiales > Streptosporangiaceae > Trebonia. The sequence continues at coordinate 2,682 of JAFMRC010000334.1, forward strand.
CTGGAACAGGTCCGTCAGCCTGGGCGTAGCGCCCGAATGATCAGGCGCCTGGTAAGCGACAGTCACCGCCACTCCGTTCGGTAATCATCTGGGATTTGGCCAGCGCGGACAGGGCGCGCGCGTAGGCACCGAGCTCAGCCGGCCGCACGCCCGCCGCCTCGCACGCCGCGCGGGCGCTGGGGTGGTCGGCCAGGGACCGCACCACCGCCAGCACCCGCTGGTTCTTCAGGAACGACAGCCGCCGCGTGCCGAAGTGATACAGCAGCGCGCCGAACGGTTCCGGCCGCACCGACACGCGCGGGTCTACCCGCCAGGGACGGTCGAGATCGAAGTCAGTAGACACCGCACATGCCGTCGATCGAGACCTCCTCGACCAGCAGGTCGTCCTCGCTGAGCCGCTCGTCGATCGTGGCCTCGCCGCTCGTCGCCTCGCTCGTCGCCTCGGGAGCCACCTGGGGAGCCATCCGCCGCACCTCCTGCTATCGATCCAACCGCCATCCGAGCATAACTGGCACCGGGTGCCAAGAACAGTACCCAACAGGAACGTACATATCCCTCATCCGGCGTAAGATTGGGACCCCCCACTGCCGGCGAGGACGGTGATGCGAGTGCTCACACAAACGCGCCCGGAGCGCCACCGCCCGGAGCGCCACCCCGGGCGCAAGCGCGTCACGTCCCGGGAGGAACTGGAGCGGGCGGCGTTCGCGCTGTTCGGCGCGAAGGGCTTCGAGGAGACCACGGTCGACGACATCGCCGCCGCGGCCGGGATCGGGCGGCGCACGTTCTTCCGCTACTTCCCGTCCAAGAACGACGTGGCGTGGGGCGAGTTCGACCGCGAGCTGGACCGGATGCGGGCGATGCTCAAGGACTTCGCCCCCGAGGTCCCGCTGATGGAGGCCGTCCGGCTCGCGCTGATCGACTTCAACGCGGTGCCGGCCGAGCAGGTGCCACTGCACCGGCGGCGGATGGAGCTGATCTTGCGGGTGCCGACGCTGTTCGCGCACTCCGCGCTGCGGTTCACCGCCTGGCGGCAGGTGATCGCCGAGTTCGTCGCCGCCCGCACCGGCCGCGTCGGCGACGAGCTGGCGCCGCAGGCGATCGCGCACGCCGTCCTCGGGGTCGCGCTGGCCGCCTACGAGCACTGGCTGGACGACGCCGAGGCCGACCTCGCCGCGCTGCTGGACGACGCGATGCGCCAGCTGGACGCGGCGTTCGCCGGCAACCTCCGATAACCCCAACCCCGAAACCCGTTTTACCGAACGGGTGGTCGCGACTCTCTCGCCAGTGGCTATTCCCCGCCGTGGCTGAGCAGGCCCTTCACCGCCTGGACGCCGGCCCCGCCGGCTGCCATCGCCGAGCCTTGCTTGGTGCCCAGGAACTCCGCGCCCTTTTCCAGGCCCGACACTCCCGCGCCGGCCGCCTCGCCGACGTTGACCCCGTGGCCGGTGCCCACGTAGTCCGCCACTCCCTGGGAGACCAGGTTGCCGAGCGAGGTCGACAGCGCCATGAACGCCTCGCCGATCAAGACCTGCTCGATCATGGTGACGACCTTCTTGCCCATCTCCTCCAGGATCTCCCGGACGGTGAGCCGGGTGACCGCGGTCATCGCCAGCCCGGCCGCGTCCGAGATCCCGAACGTCTCCACCGACCCCGCGGCGGCGACCGCGATCTCCGCGGCCAGCTCGCCGAGCTGCACCAGCACCGCTGCCTTGGCGCCCTCCACGACGTCGGCGATCCCGTCCTGGACGTCCCCCATGATCCCGTAGACTTGCGACAGTCGGCCCAGGTGCGGTTGCGACACGTTCCCCCACCGGGAGGCGAACGCCTGCACCGCCTTTCCCTCGTTCGCGGACGTGACGGCCTTGGCGCCCTCGGCGCCGCGCTCGGCGGCCTGCTGCACCTTCGCCGCGAGCTGCCGGTGCTGGGCGGCGGCGGCGCGCAGCTCGTCCTCATCGACGTTCGGCCACATGAAGCCCAGCAGGTTCAGCACCCACGCCAGCTCGCTGGGCAGCATGATGCTCATCGGGGCTCCCCCGGGGTCTCGGTGCGCATAGGGCTCATGATGTCCTAGTATATACGCGTTTCTATAGTGATGAGCGGTTACTTCTGAGCTAGAACGGCGTGGACGAGTGTATGAGTGAGGACGGGTTCACCTTCGAGCCGTCGAGCTTCGACGAGGGCGCGGGCGCGATGCGCGATGCCAGCGAGGGCATCGGGTCCGTCGGCGACGAGTACGCGTCGGTGCAGGGCAAGGCATCGGAGCAGCTGGGTAACTCCCCGCTGACGGCCCCGGCCGCGCCGGGCATCGACAAGGTGGAGAAGGTGCTCGCCGATGCGACCAAGGCCGCCAGGGGCGACCTCGATTACAACGCCGACAACCTGGACGGGTGGAAGGAAACGACGCAGGGCGTCGAGGGCCGCAACACGGAGCTGGCCCGGGGCATCGGGCGGGACGCGGGATCCGCCGGCTCCGGCTCCGGGCAGGGTTCCGGAAGCCTTTCCGAGATGCTCAACGGGCCCGCCCCGACCGAAGCCGAGCAGGCGGCCCGGGAAGCCCAGATCGCGAAAGAACGCGCGGACCTCCACCGGATGCTCAACGGCACGGAACCCCCCACCGAAGCGGAGAAGGCAGCCCAGGAAGCTCAGGTCGAGCAACAACGCGTGAGCCTCCACAAGATGCTCAACGGCACGGAACCCCCCACCGAAGCCGAGCAGGCCGAGCAAGCCGCCAGGGCACGGCAACAATACAAGGACCTCTTCAAGAGCCTCAACGGCAGGGAGCCCACCGAAGCCGAGCTAGCCCAGCATGACGAGGCCCAGCAGGCCCAGCAGGACGCCGGGGACGCCGCCGCGGCGCGGCAAAGCCGGGCGGACCACTACGAGAGCCACACCGGCGAGAAACCCCCCACCGAAGCCAGGCAAGCCAATGATGCGTCCGAGATAGATGACGCGATCGCGAAACAGTGGCGTGCCCTGAGAGAAAGTTGGGACATTTGATGGGCCACGTGAGGGTTGGGGGTGAATTGCGATGAGATCTGGGTCGATGTCGGGGATTTCCGCGTCCCGGGCCGGGGGCGGACCGGACGACTACCCGGGAACGACCAGCTCGGCCGTCTGCTACCTGCCGGTCGCGCTGATCGGCATCCTCATCGGGTACCTGTGGGCCGCCGAGACCGATGACGCCGCGGGTTTCGTCGAGCGCCCCGCCGCGGGAGGCCCCGCGGCGGTCGCGGGGGCGGAATGGGCGCGGCGGCGGCGCCAGGCGAAGCGCGAGGGCCTATCCCCGATGGATGC
>JAFMRC010000335.1 GCA_017354375.1 Nocardiopsaceae bacterium
TCCGGCGGCGCGCCGCAGACCGCCACCTCCCGCTGGGCGTTCGGGGCCGTCGGGCTGTCGCTCCCGGGCGACGATGTGGCCGCGGCGCTCGCCCTCGCGCACGAGGTGCAGCACGCGAAGCTGTGCGCGCTGATGGACCTGCTGCCGCTGGTCACCGATCGGGGGCAGCGCCTGTACTACGCGCCGTGGCGTCCCGATCCGCGTCCGCTCGCCAGCCTGCTGCACGGGCTGTACGCCCACCTTGGGGTCACCAGGTTCTGGCGGCGGCAGCGGGAGGTGGCGGCCGACCCGGCCGAGGCCCACCAGGCGAATGTCGAGTTCGCCCGGTGGCGGTCCGCGTGCGCGCGGGTCGCGACCGTGGTCGCCGGCCGACCGGAGCTGACCGCGCCCGGCGTGGTGTTCGTCGAGGCGGCGACGCGACCGCTGCGCCGCTGGCGGCGCGAGCCGGTGCCCCGGGCGGCGCGGGAAGAGGCCAGGCGCGCCGCGGCCGAGCACCGCGGACATTGGGAAGGGTTTTTCCGCATGACGAATGAATCGTGAAGGAATATAACGGGACATGAGCACAGGCGAGAACACGGATCCCGAGGCCATCTTTACCTCGAACATGATCGACGTCGGCGATCTCGACCTATCGAAGGCCCGCGAACTCCCTAACGCGGTGCTGCGCGCCGCGGTCATCAGGGTCTGCGAGGAACTCGCCGACGGCACCGGCACGCTGGCTTCCTGGAACAGCTACCTGAATGGCACCCGGCTGCGCGGCGAGGACCCTCTATAGGCGATACGCTCAAGGGATATTCGCGATTCGCCGCGTTCTTCGCACAGTGATGGAGGACCGGTCCAAGTGACCGCTGAGCATGCCGCCGGGCGCACCAGGGTGGTGGCGTTCCATTCCCATTCCGGGGGAATCGGACGCAGTTGCGCGCTGGCCAACCTGTCCCTGATCCTCGCCGCCTGGGGTCACCGCGTGCTGGTCGTGGACACCGATCGCGCCGCGCCGTCGCTGCACCGGTACCTGGCGCCCTTCCTTCCCCCATCGACAACGGGATCCACGGGGGATCCGGGACGCGACGGCGAGCCCGTCCGGCTGGCCTGCCACTTCGACGACCCGGACGGATCCGTCGATTTCCTCCCGCGGGTACCCGCCGCGGTGCGCCGCGAGGACCTGCTCGGCCGCTACGACTACGTGCTCATCGACGTCCCGGCGGGCGCGGAATCGGTGCCGCTCGTCGGCGAGCTCGCCGACGTCGTCCTCCTCGGGTTCGAGCTGGACGACGCCGCCATCGACGCGACAGCGCGGCATGCGCGGGATATCCGGGGCTGCGAGCGCGGCACCGCGATCCGGCTGCTGCCGGTGCCGATGAAGGTCCACCAGGACGCGGGCACCACCCTGCCGCAGCTGCTGGGGAAGGCCAGGCTGCGGCTCTTCTGGCTGCTGGATGACATGCCCGCCGACCGGCGGTGGACGTACTGGGACGATATCGGGGTTCCCTACGAGCCAGGTTACGCCCTCGACGCTGGCCTGGCCTTCCTCGACGAGCATCCGGACCGGTACAACCGCCTCGCCCACGCGTACCGGAGGCTCGCCGCCGAGGCCCGCGGGCGCTCGTCGCCCGTCGGCGCCGGCTCGGTCACGGCGCAAACCCTGGAGCGGTACCGGGCCGCGCGCGAGGTCATGGCCAGCGCCAGCGCCGCGGTCACCGTCCTGCACGCCCCCCGCGACCGGTACTGGGCGGAATGGCTCGCCGACGAGCTGCGGGACATGGGCCGCGTCGCCACCAGGCGGCGCATCGGCGAGCCGGTGTCCGGTTCGCAGCTACTCGTGGTATCCGGGGCACTGCTGGAGCTGCTGGAAGGCGACGAGCGGCATCGGGCCGCGTCGCCCCCGGTTCCGGCACCAGACGGCCAGGACCAGGACTGGCTCGGGGTGAGCATCGATGGCACCCGGCTGCCCCACAACCGCTTTCCCGCCCTCGCGCACCTCGACCTGGCGGGCAAGGGCGCGGAGCAAGCGCGCGAAGAGCTCGCCTCCTACTACCAGCTTTCCCCCGCGCCCGAGACGTGGCGCCAGCACCGTGCCCATTACCCGGCGGCGCGCCGGGATCCGGCCGCCAGCCCGCCGGCTGCCGATGGCCCCTGCTATGGCCGCGAGGACGAGATCGACCAGATCCGCGACCACTTCACCGCCGGAATCACGCCGGCGCCGCTCACGATCACCGGAGAGCCAGGCGTCGGCAAGAGCCGCCTGGCGCTGGAGTACGCGCTCCGCTTCGCTGGCTACTACGACGTCGTGTTCCGCATCCAGGCCGACAGCCAGCACGCGGTCCGGGCCGGCCTGCGCGAGCTGGCGCGGACGGCCAGGATCCGGCCCGAACGCCCGAGCGGCGACGCCGAGCGTGACGTGCTGCGCCACCTGGTGGCGGGCCGAGACGCCCCGGAACGATGGCTGCTGATCTACGACGGCGCGCAATCACCTCAGGCGCTGGCTAGCCTGCTGCCGAAAACGCAGCCGGGTCCCGGGCGGCACGTTCTGCTGACCGGGCGGACGCTCGTCGCGCAGGAGTCGGGGGAACTTCCCGTGCGAGCGCTGCCGCAGCGGGTGGCGGGCGTCATGCTGTCGGATCTGGTTCCCGGCCTTCTTCCCGGGCACGCGGCCTGGCTCGCGGAGACCCTGGGCGGCGTCCCGCTCGCGATCCAGCTGGCCGCGGCGTGGCTCAAGGGCGCGATCCGCCAGGTGCTCCGGGAGGGCGTCAGCTATGCCACGGTCACGGGCAACGCCGTGCAGGAACTGCGAACCCAGCTGGACTCGTGGTTCGCCGAGGCCGGCACGTCCTCCGACCCCGTACGGGCGATGACCGAGCTGCTGATCCGGCTGCTGCGGACCGAGCCACAGGGCAAGGCGGCACTCGTGCTCGGAGAGACGTGCGCGTTCCTCGCGCCCTCCGGCATGCCCGACGAGCTGTTCCGTTCGGGTGGCATGATCGGTCAGCTCGCCGAGGTGGACAACGAGATCGCCGACCCGGTCGTCCTGCAGAACGTGCGGCAGGCGCTGGTGCGGCTCGGGTTCACTCCGGGCGGCTCTGTCCCAGGCGAGCCGCTGCGGCTGCACCCCCGGGTGCGGGAGATCCTCCGGGAGCGGATGACCCCAGACGACCGGCAGGCGCGGTCCCTTTCCGTCACGCGGATGCTGGCCGCGAGCGTGCCCTTGGACGTCGACGACGTCAGCGGGCACGCGGAGCTCTACTCCGAGCTGCTCGGCCACGTCGAGCCGTCCGGCGCCCCGCTGCAGACCGACGACGGCGTGCGCCGCTGGCTGCTGGGCCAGGTCCGCTTCCTGTGGCAGCAGCGGACCGTTCCCGCCCGGCAGATGGCGATCGACCTCGCCGAGCGGCTGGCCGACCACTGGGCGGTGTCGGTCAGCGACGGGGACGAAGACCACCTGCTGCTCCGGCTCCGGGCACAGCTCGCCATCGTCCGCCGAGCCCGCGGCGAGTTTACCGTGGCACGCGCGCTGGACGCGGACGTGCTGCGCAAGCAGCGCAGGGTGCTGGGCAAGGGCCATCTGCGCACCCTGATGACTGCGCAGAGCTACGGTGCCGACCTGCGGCTGGCCGGGAGGTTCGAGGAAGCCCTGAACGAGGACCAGTCCACTTGGCAGGCCCTCTCGGACGCCCTCGGCGACGACCATCCCATGACGATCGTGGCGTCGAGCAACATGGCGCTCGCCGAGCTGATGGCCGGCTACCCCGAGACCGCGCTGGAACGGCAGCAGGTGGACGTGGCCCGCTGCGAGAGGCTCAGGAGCGAACTACCGGGGCAGGGTGCCTGGATCCTTTCCCATATCGGCATCCTGCAGCGCGAGCTCGGCAGGTACGACGAGTCGCACGCCGTCCTCGCCGATGCCAAGGCCGAGTTCGACGTGCTCATCGACGCCGGGCGGGTGGCCCCGGCGCTCTCGGCGGTCCTGTTCACCGACGCGGGCCTGGCCATCACCCAGCGCCGCCAGGGCCGGCCGGACGAGCGGGCCACGCGCAGGACACTGCGGGCGTGCCGTGACACGTACGGAGACCTGTATCCCTACGTGCTCGCGCTGGAGCTGAGCCTGGCCGGGGACCTGCACGCCCTCGAACGGCACTCCGAAGCCGTCGAGCGGGCGGAGGCCGCGCGGGCGGGGCACCAGCGCATGCTCGGTGACGCGCACCCCTTCACCCGGATCTGCGAGGTCAACCTGAGCGGCTACGCTCTCGCCGACGGCCAGCACGCGCGGGCACTCGAGCTCAGCGAGGCCGCCCTGGCCGCGCTACGCCACGACCTCACCCCGGGCCACCTGTGGACGCAGGCCGCGAGGGTGGCGCACGCCAACGCGCTCGTCGCCGACGGCCACCTGGACGAGGCCCTGAAGCTGGAGGAGTCCGCGCACGCCGAGTACCGGCGCCAGCTGGGACCTGGCAACCGCCTCGCCGTGACGGTGGCGGGGAACATCGCGGACACCCGGCGGTCGCTCGCCGGGCCCGCCCGCGTCCCCGCCGGCCACCGGCCCGTCCGCGTCCCCGCCATCGGGCAGGGCAAGGGCGGGCGGCACATGATCGAGCTCGACGTCCCGCCGTACTGACCGTGCCCCCGGATCCAGGGATACCGAGTCCAGGGATACCGAGCGCCCCGCACCACGTCTGGAGGACCGCAATGGGCCCCGCCGCCGACACCGTCCCCGACGGTCACGACCCCGCTAGCGTCGCCCTGTGGCCAGAGCGCCCGGACAAGGCCTTCGACCGCGATATCGCGCAGTGCAGCGCCCTGCTCACCGCCGGCCGCGGGCCGCACTACATCGCGCACGCCACCTACGGCCTGCGCGACTTCGGGGCGGGCGCGCCGGACCGGTGGGCGCCGGGCACGACGGAACAAGCGCTGGACAACGCCGGAAGCCAGCTGAACCTGATGGTCACCCAGCTGGACGTGGCCTGTGAGCCCTTGGACAGCGGCCCGCTGATCCGCGTGGTGGTGCAGGGAGACAGCGGAGCGCTGTTCCACTTCGTGAAGGTTCCCGGGCAGGCCTTCTTCGCCGTGCTGTTCGACGGCGCCGCGGACGCGGTTCACCAGGCGGATCGCGCGCTCGCGGAGCTGGCGCGCGCGTCGGTGGAGCGAATCGGCGGACGGCCGCTGCTGTGGGGCGGGTTCACCAGGCGGGAGAACTCCGACGAGCTCTGGGTTCCCTACCAGGCGGCGAAGGGGGCTCCTGGCCCCGTGCGGCCCGCGTTCGCCGGCCCCGGCGATGACGTTCCCGAGGCGGCGGCGCAAGCCTGCGGTGCCGCCCTGTCCCCCGATGACCTGCACGCGATCGGCATCTACCGGCGAGGCCAGGTCGCCTGGGCCACGGACATCTTCGAGACGCCCGCGCTCGCGCCGCTGTTCCAGCGGGTCACCCCGAAGTCCCGCAGGCGCGGGTACGCCAGGGTGGCCGACCAGGTCAGGCTGCAGACCCGCCGGATCTACCGGCTCCTGGAGGTTACCGGCAGCGGCCGCCTCGAGCGCCTGGTCCTCGACGTGGCGCGCGGGGCCATCTACGCGCTACCCCTCGGCGGCGACGACTACCTCGTCGGCGTCACGCTCGTCCAGTCACGGGTCGATGACGCCGACCAGAAGATGCGCGCGCTGCACGAGCGGATCCTCCCGCTGTGGCAGTCGTCGGGCACCCGGCCGGCCCAGTAGGTAAGTTCTCGTCGCGGCTGGCCCCGGCGGCGTCCGCGGCGGCCTGGTACACGCGGTCCCCGAGGCCGCCGAAGGCCGACTCCAGCGCCTCCCGGCGTGCCGACCGGCTGAGCCGCACCGCGGGCCCGGAGTCCCCGGCGTCGAGATCGACCACCTCCGGCAGCTGATCCAGCCGGTAGACCTGGGCGACCCCGTACAGGGAATCGTAGGTCCGGCAGATCTCACGCAGCTGCCGCAACTCGTCCGCGGAAGGCGGCTGGCCCC
>JAFMRC010000549.1 GCA_017354375.1 Nocardiopsaceae bacterium
GAGGGGCGGGGGCGACGCGAGGGGCGGGGGCGACGCGAGAGGCGATGCGAGGGGCGGGGCGGCGGCCGAGGCGGAACGGCTAGAGGACGTCGTGGCCGGGGTGCGGGGCGTCCGGTACCACCTCGCTGGCGGGCTGGGCGGGGATGCTGCCCAGCCTGCCCTTCTGGTAGTCCTCGAAGGCCTTCACCAGCTCGGCGCGGGTGTTCATGACGAACGGGCCGTAGGCCGCGACGGGCTCGCGGATCGGCTCGCCGCCGAGCAGCAGGATGTCCAGCGCGGGGCTGGGGCCGTCCATCTTCGCGTCCGCCGCGACCGTCAGCGCCTCGCCGTGCCCGAACACCGCGAGCTGCCCGGTCTTCACCGGGCGGCGCTCGGTGCCGACCGAGCCGGCGCCCGCCAGCACGTACCCGAGCGCGTTGAAGTCCGCGCGCCACGGCAGCCGCACCTGCGCGCCGGGCGACACGGTGGCGTGCACCAGCGTGATCGGCGTGTGCGTCACTCCCGGGCCGGAATAACCGTCGAGCTCGCCGGCGATGACCCGCAGCAGCGCGCCGCCGTCGGGGGAGGTCAGCAGCGCCACCTGCCCGGCCCGGATGTCCTGGTAACGGGGCTGGGTCATCTTCATCCGGGCGGGCAGGTTGACCCAGAGCTGGAAACCGTGGAACAGGCCGCCGCTGGCGACCAGTTCCTCCGGTGGCTCCTCGATGTGCAGGATGCCGCCGCCCGCGGTCATCCACTGCGTGTCGCCATTGGTGATCAGGCCGCCGCCACCGTTGGAGTCCTGGTGCCGGAAGGTGCCGTCGATCATGTAGGTGACGGTCTCGAAGCCGCGATGCGGGTGCCAGGGCGTGCCCTTCGGCTCGCCGGGAGCGTATTCGACCTCGCCCATCTGGTCCATGTGGATGAAGGGGTCAAGCTGCCGCAGGTCGACCCCGGCGAACGCCCTGCGGACCGGGAACCCCTCCCCCTCGTAGGCGGACGGCGCGGTCGTCACCGTGCGGACGGGCCGCTCCTCGGCGGTCGGCACCGGCTCGGCGACCCTCGGCAGGACCAGGAGATTGTCCACGGTTACGGCTGGCATGACGACGCTCCTTAGGACTATGACCCCATGCCCCCCGGATCCTGGGATCTGGTACTTCTCGTACCCGCTTGCCGGGCACGCAACAGCCCCAACGCTGCATGACGCGTCATCATTCCCCGCGCCGAGGCGCGGATCGTCAGAGTGGCAGGCCAGATTCGAGCATGGCCAGGGCCTCGTCGATGCGGTCGAAGATCTTCTCCGCGCTTCCCTCTCCGGCCGCAAAATCACTCCACGGCATGGTGACCGACATGATCACGCCGAGGATCGCGCCCGCCAGGACGCGCACGTTCATATCTTTGCGGGACCGGCCGCTACGCTTGGCGATCGCCTGGGCGAACTGGTCAATGGTGCGGGCGAACTCGTCCATCGCGCGGGCCCGGACCTCCGGCACGGTTAGCGTCAGTTCCGTGGACGCGCGGAAGAACTCCATCTCCTGCGGGCCGAACGACGCGAATACGTCCTTCATCCCGGCCCGCAGCGCGGCCACCGGGGACAGTTCCGGCGGCTGGCACTCCAGTGCCTCCATCATCCGCACGTCCATGTCGTCCTGCAGGACCACGTCTTCCTTGGTGGGGAAGTAGCGGAAGAACGTGGACGGCGAGACCTCGGCGGCGGCCGCGATCTGCTCCACCGTCGTGGCGGCGTAGCCCTGCTCGCGGAAAAGCCGGAGCGCGTGCTCCCGCAGGGAAGCACGCGTCCGGGCCTTCTTCCGTTCCCGCAGGCTCGCATGCTCCCGCGGGCTCGCATGGCGCGAGGGATCCATTCTGGTCACGTACCCAATTGTGCCGGGCGCGCCCCGCCCGAGTCCTCCACTCCGTCACCGGAACCAGCGGAACCAGTGGCTGCCCCGGCATGCCGGGGCAGGAACACCCACGCCAGCAGCGCGCTCGCGACCGCGATGGCGCCGCAGGTCCACAACATGACGTCCATGCCGCCGACGAACGCCGACCGCACAGCGTCCAGCAGCGCCGGCGACCCCGCCGCGCGTGCCACCGCCACGCCGC
>JAFMRC010000110.1 GCA_017354375.1 Nocardiopsaceae bacterium
GCGGGACGAGCGGCGGATGCCCACGAGGCGGCGGCGCGGCGGCGTGGATCCGCTGCAGCTGCGGCCCGGCGACTACGTGGTGCACGAGCAGCACGGCGTCGGCCGGTTCATCGAGATGACGTCGCGCACGGCGGCGGGCTCGACCCGCGAGTACCTGGTGCTGGAGTACGCCCCGGCCCGGCGCGGGCACCCGCCGGACCGGCTGTACGTGCCGACCGACCAGCTGGATGAGGTCACCAAGTACTCCGGCGGCGAGGCGCCGGCGCTGCACCGGCTCGGCGGCGCGGACTGGGCCAAGACCAAGGGCCGGGCGCGCAAGGCGGTGCGGGAGATCGCCGCCGAGCTGATCCGCCTGTACTCGGCCCGGATGGCGTCGCCCGGGCACGCGTTCGGGCCGGATACGCCGTGGCAGCGGGAGCTGGAGGACGCCTTCCCGTACGTGGAGACGCCGGACCAGCTTTCGGCGATCGACGAGGTCAAGCGGGACATGGAGAAGGCCGTCCCGATGGACCGGCTGATCTGCGGGGACGTCGGCTACGGGAAGACCGAGATCGCGGTGCGGGCGGCGTTCAAGGCGGTGCAGGACGGTCGTCAGGTGGCCGTCCTGGTGCCGACCACGCTGCTGGCGCAGCAGCACTTCAACACGTTCTCCGAGCGGTACGCGCCGTTCCCGGTGGTGGTGAAGCCGCTGTCCCGGTTCCAGTCGGACGCCGAGGTTTCGGAGACGCTGCGGGGACTGTCCGAGGGCACGGTGGACGTCGTTATCGGGACACATCGGCTTTTGTCGCCCGAGGTGCGGTTCTCCAAGCTCGGGCTGGTGATCGTCGACGAGGAGCAGCGGTTCGGCGTCGAGCACAAGGAGTACCTGAAGCGGCTGCGCACCGAGGTGGACGTGCTCGCGATGTCCGCGACGCCGATCCCCCGCACCCTGGAGATGGGCGTCGCCGGGATCCGGGAGATGTCCACGATCCTGACGCCGCCGGAGGAACGGCACCCGGTGCTCACGTTCGTCGGCGCCTACGACTCCAAGCAGGTCGCGGCGGCCATCCGGCGCGAGCTGCTCCGCGACGGCCAGGTGTTCTACGTTCACAACCGGGTGCAGTCGATCCGCAAGGTGGCGGCGACCCTGGCCGACCTCGTGCCGGAGGCGCGGATCGCGGTCGCGCACGGGCAGATGAACGAGCATGAGCTCGAGAAGATCATGGTGAGCTTCTGGGAGCGCGAGGTCGACATCCTGCTGGCGACCACGATCGTGGAGTCGGGGCTGGACGTGCCGAACGCGAACACGCTGGTCGTGGACCGGGCCGACGCGATGGGGCTGTCCCAGCTGCACCAGCTGCGCGGCCGGGTCGGGCGCGGCCGGGAACGGGCCTACGCCTACTTCCTGTACCCGCCGGAGAAGGCGCTGACCGAGACCGCGCACGAGCGGCTGGCGACCGTCGCGCAGCACACCGAGATCGGCGCGGGGATGTACGTGGCCCTGAAGGACCTGGAGATCCGGGGCGCGGGGAACCTGCTCGGCGGCGAGCAATCCGGGCATATCGCCGGGGTCGGGTTCGACCTGTACGTGCGGATGATCGGGGAGGCGGTCCGCGAGCTCCGCGACGACGCCCCGGCCGAGCGGGCCGAGGTACGGGTGGAGCTGCCGGTCAACGCGCACATCCCGCACGACTACGTGCCCGGCGAGCGGCTGCGGCTGGAGGCGTACACGTCGATCGCGGCCATCGACAGCGATGAGGACGTGCGCGCCGTGGCCGACGAGCTGCTCGACCGCTACGGGGAGCTTCCGGTGCCGGTCATCGCGCTGCTCGACGTGGCGCGGCTGCGGTTCGCCGCGCGCCGCGCCGGGCTCACGGACATCACCCTGCAGGGAAACTTCGTCAGGTTTGCTCCGGTTGTGCTGCCGGAGTCGCGAACGTTGCGGGTTCAACGGCTGTACCCCAGAACGCTACTCAAGCCGGCGGTGCGTACGATGCTGGTACCGGTGCCGAAGTCCGGGGCCTCCAGCGGGGGCTTCGGCGGGCAGCCGCTGCGTGACACCGAACTGCTCTCGTGGTGCGCGGAGGTCGTCCGTTCGGTACTCTCCGAGTCGTAGTTGTTGGTGCCTCGTTGTTGGCGCCTTGTGCTGGTGCCGTGCGAAAGGGATTGATTGCCCGTGCGTAGGTTCACGATTCTCGGCGGTGTCGCCGCGGCGCTCGGGGCGGGCGTGCTGCTGTCCGCCTGCTCCCCGGTCCAGATGGGCGCCGCCGCTATCGTGGGCAACCAGCGGATCACCACCTCCACGCTGGACACCCAGGCGTCGAACCTGCAGAAGGCCGTGTCCAGGTACCCGTCGGGCCAGGTGCAGATGACGTCCGCCCAGATGCCGAAGGCGGTGCTCGGCTGGCTGGTCAAGTTCGCGATCGAGGACCGGGCGGCGAAGTCGGCCGGGATTTCCGTGACGTCGTCGCAGGTCCAGCAGGGCATTGCCTCCATCGAGGAGCAGGCCAAGCAGTACGCGGAGCAGTCCGGGCTGTCCAGCCCGGCCATCGTGCTCCTCAGCTCGGGGATCGCGCCGCAGATGATGGAGAACCTCGGCAAGTACCAGGCGCAGGAGCTGTTGCTCGCGACGAAGGCCAACGGCGGCAAGCTGCCGACCTCGCAGGCGGAGGACAAGAAGGTGAGCGCCGCGCTCACCAGGTCCTCGTGCCTGGCCGCGAAGTCGCTGAACATCCGGATCAACCCGAAGTACGGGCGGCTGGACTACAGCCAGTACACCGTGGTCGCCGGGCCGGACCTGCTCTCCAAGCCCGAGGGCGCCTCCCCCGTCCCGATGAACAATGCCAAGCCCTCCTGCTGATTCGCCAGGCGCCGAGCCGGGGGATGCCGCGCTAGGAGGTGCCGTGCCGGGGGGCGCCGCGCCGGGCTCCCGGCTGCTCGACGTGGTGGCGATCATGGACACGCTGCGGGTGTCCTGCCCGTGGGACCGCGAGCAGACGCACGCCTCGCTGCTGAAGTACCTGCTCGAAGAGGCGTACGAGGTGGCCGAGGCGATCGAGGCCCCGGACATGGCCGCGCTGCGCGAGGAACTCGGCGACGTGCTGCTGCAGGTGCTGTTCCACGCGCGGGTCGCGTCGGAGCGGTCGGCCGCCGACGGAGGGTTCACGATCGACGACGTGGCGGACGGGCTCGCGGCGAAGCTCCGGCGCAGGCATCCCCACGTGTTCGGGTCGGTGTCCGTCTCGTCCGCCGACGAGGTGAACCGGAACTGGGAAGAGATCAAGAAGGCCGAGAAGGCCGAGCGCGCGACGGCCGACGGAACCGGGCCCGCTTCCGCGCTCGACGGGGTGCCGTTCGGGCAGCCCGCCTTGTCGCTGGCCGCGCAACTGCAGCGCCGGGCCGAACGGGCCGGTTACCCGGTCGACGGGGCTTCGGTCGACGGGGGTGACGGGGCTGACCGCGACGCTGACGACGGGGGCGTGGGGGACGAGCTCATGGCGGTCGTGGCCAGGGCACGGGAGGCCGGAACCGACCCCGAGCTAGCCCTGCGTGACGCCGCCCGGCGCTTCGCGGACCGCGTCCGCGCCTGGGAGCGCTCCCGCGGCTGATTACCCGCGTGTGAACCATTCGATTGCGCCGCGCGTCTTCATTTCGGATGTCTTACAACGCTTTCTGGGCGTAAAGCATTGAGTTGTTGCGTGCTGCCTGGCGACAACTCATGGGAGGGCGGGTGTGAATGTCAGGAGATGCGGCGGGCTCTATAGCGATTACTAAAAGTCACAAACGGTCGCTGATGGTTAGTGACGTGTCATGGACGGGGCATTATCAGCGGTTCGTGGCCGCCATCGACTCCCGTCTGCGGCTGCGCTGTGGGCGCGGTGGACTTGGGGATCGACTTTTGGTGCATGAGGACCCTAAACGCGCCCGGTTCGCGGCATATGTGGGGCCGCGATTCACAAAAAGTCGCTGTGGAACAACGATCTCGGTGATCATCAGGGGGTCCGGTGCTTACTAACGCGCTTGTTAACGAGGCGAGCGTCGCTGAGCTGGACGTGGCCAGGCTGGTCCGGCGGGCCGGCCAGGGCGACACCGGTGCCTGGGAGCAGCTCGTCGCCAGGTACGGGAGGCTCATCTGGTCGATCACCAGGGACTTCAAGCTGCGGGAGAGCGATGCCGCGGACGTCTTCCAGACGACGTGGATGCGGCTGGTCGAGCACATCGACCGTATCCAGCACGCCGAGAGGGTCGGGTCGTGGCTGGCCGCCACGGCGCGCAACGAGTGCCTGCGCTGCATCGCCTTCCACAAGCGCCTGGTGCTGGGAGGCGAGGGCGACTCGGCCCTGGACGGTCCCGACGGCTCGGTCGCCGAGATCGACGAGGCCCTGCTGGCGGGCGAGCGCGCCCAGACGGTCCGCGCGGCAATGGCCCACCTGCCCCGGCGCTGGCAGCGGCTCCTCGACATGCTGATGGCCGACCCGCCGGTCCCCTACGCCCAGATCTCCGACGAGCTCGGGCTCCCGGTCGGCAGCATCGGCCCCACCCGTGGCCGTTGCCTGGCCCGCCTCCGCCTCCTCCTGGAAGCCTCGTAGTCGTCAGTAGACGAGGGCCTGGGCGCCGTCGGCCATGACCTCGGCGACGAAAGTCGCCGAGCCCGCGATGCGGATACCGGAGATCACGTCGGCCTGGGTGATCTCCCGGCGGGCGGCGCACTGGGTGCACAGCGTGACGGTGCCCAGCGACAGCACCGAGGACAGCAGGTCTTCCAGCGGCGCGGCGTGCGGTAGCGAGAAGTCCGAGGCCCGGCCGGGCAGCGCGAGCCAGGCGGCCTCGCCGGCCAGCCACAGTGAGACCGCGACGCCGCTCGCCGCCGCGGTCGCGGCCACCGTGAAGGCCTGGTTGCAGCGCTCCGGCTCGTCCTTTCCGGCCGTCGCCTTGACGACGAGGGTTCGTGTCACGATTGCACTGTAGCGATAGGCTCCCGTGGTATGCACGGGATGCTGAGCGCGTCGGTCCTGATCCTCGCCTACGCCGTGGTGGCCGCCATCGCCGCGTACACGGCGCTGAAGGTGCTGCGAGGAGGACCGCATGACGGATGACGAGCTGCCCGAGGACCGGCTGCCCGACGGCGGCCTGCCCGAGGAGCACCCGGCGGTCGCGCCGCTGAGGTTCTTGCTGGGCCGCTGGGAGGGGTTCGGCAAGGGCGACTACCCCACGATCGAGGCCTTCGACTTCATCCAGGAGGTCACGTTCACCCACAACGGCAAGCCGTTCCTGATCTACGCGAGCAGGTCCTGGCGCAAGGAGACGGACGCCGATGGCCAGGTGACGAAGGGCCTCCCGCTGGGGACGGAGGCCGGCTTCTGGCGCCCCCAGCCGGACGGCGGCGTCGAGCTGGTGCTCGCCCACCCGACCGGCATCACCGAGATCTACCTGGGCCACGTCGACGGCACCAAGATCGAGCTGGCCACGGACGCCGTGGCGCGCACCCAGTCGGCCAAGCCGGTGACCGCTGGCAAGCGCCTGTACGGCCTGGTCGATTCCCCGTCCCGTCCCGGCGAGAAGAACCTCGCCTACGCCTACGACATGGCCGCCATGGGCCACCCCCTGCAACCCCACCTCTGGGCCCAACTCGAACGATCCTGAACGCGGCCCCCGGGCGCGGCCCGGCGCAGTCGCCTCGCGAAGATGCGCAGTCGCCTCGCGAAGATGCGCAGGAGCCTCGTGACAGCACCGTGAAAGTCACACGAGGCACTCTTGTAAGCGCCGGCTTCATGTTGTCTCATTGGGACGACCAGCGTCGGCAAAGGACGTACCGAGTCTCGCGAGGGAGATGACAGGGAATGACAGTGACCGTCGACAAGAACGTCGAGGAGTTCACCACCACCGCACGGCAACTGTTCATCGACGGTCAGTGGGTCCCCGCGGCCTCGGGGAAGACCTTCCAGACACCGGATCCGGCCACCGGCGAGACCCTGGCCCACGTGGCCGAGGGAGACGCCGAGGACATCGACCGGGCGGTCCGCGCCGCCCGGAAGGCGTTCGACGACGGGCCGTGGGGGCGGATCACGCCATCGGAGCGCGGGAAGATCATCTGGCGGATCGGTGACCTGATCCTCGAGCACGCCGACGAGCTGGCCCAGCTGGAGTCGCTGGACAACGGGAAGCCGTTCGCGGCGGCCAGGGCGGGGGACATCCCCGCGTCGGCTGACCTGTTCCACTACATGGCCGGGTGGGCCACCAAGATCGAGGGCAACACGATCAACATCTCGGCGCCCTACCTGCCGGGCGCGAACTTCCACACCTACACGCTGCGCGAGCCGGTCGGCGTGGTCGGCCAGATCATCCCGTGGAACTTCCCGCTGATGATGGCCGCGTGGAAGCTTGGCCCCGCGCTGACCACGGGGAACACCGTGGTGCTCAAGCCGGCCGAGCAGACCCCGCTGACCGCGCTGCGGCTCGCGGAGCTCATCGCCGAGGCGGGCGTCCCGGACGGCGTGGTAAACGTGGTCACCGGCTTCGGCGAGACCGCCGGCGCCGCGCTGGCCGCGCACGACCTCGTCGACAAGATCGCCTTCACCGGTTCGACCGAGGTCGGCAGGCTCATCGTCCAGGCCGCCACCGGGAACCTGAAGCGGGTCTCCCTGGAACTGGGCGGGAAGTCGCCCAACATCGTCTTCAATGACGCCTCCCCGCAAGCCGTCGAGGGCGCCGCGAACGCGATCTTCTTCAACCACGGGCAGAACTGCGTCGCCGGCTCCCGCCTGTTCGTCCAGCAGGACCGGTTCGACGAGGTCGTCGAGGGCGTCGCCCGGATCGCCAGCTCCATCCGCCTCGGCCCCGGCCTGGACGAGGACACCGAGATGGGGCCGCTGGTCTCCGACGAGCAGCTGCGCCGGGTCACCGGCTACCTGGAATCGGGCAAGAACGAGGGCGCGACGGCCGTCTCCGGCGGCGGCAGGCACGGGGACAAGGGGTACTTCGTCCAGCCCACCGTGCTCACCAACACCCGTCCGGAGATGAAGGTCGTCCGCGAGGAGATCTTCGGCCCGGTCGTGGTGGCGGCGCCGTTCCAGTCGCTGGACGAGATCGCCGCCATCGCCAACGACACCCCCTACGGCCTGGGCGCCGGCATCTGGACCCAGGACATCTCCAAGGCCCACGCCCTGGCCAAGAAGATCCGCGCGGGCACGGTCTGGATCAACTGCTACAACGTCACCGACGCCGCGCAGCCGTTCGGCGGGTTCAAGCAGTCCGGCTGGGGCCGGGAGATGGGCCACGAGGTGCTGGAGGCCTACACCGAGGTCAAGGCGGTCACCGCCCAGCTGTAAGGAGCCGCAAGCGAGTCGCCCGGGGACGTTAAAACCCCCGGGCGACTCCGCTTTCGCGGGACCGGCTGGACAAGGCCGGTCAGCCCGGGGGTCCGGTGCATGCCATGGATTAGCCCGCCGCCACGTCCGCGTAAAGCGGGACCCGCGTGAAGCGGGTCAACCGGCGGGACGGGCGGCTAGCTGACAGCCACCTCGCAAGTCCGATAACTATGCATTCTTCGGACCACCTCCTTTCCGCGTACCTCGCACGTTACGCGGCGGGCCGCGGAGCACGCAAGGGGATTTTCCCGCGGCCCGCTGCAGGACCTGCGGCAGGACCCGCGGCAGGACCCGCGGCAGGACCTGCGGCAGGGAACGCGGAACTAGACTGCACCTATGAAGCCAGACCCGCGGCGCACCTGGGACGAGGAGCTGCGGTCCCGCGGCTACCGGGTGACCCCGCAGCGGCAACTCGTCCTGGAGGCGATCGCCAGCCTGAACCACGCGACCCCCGAGGACATCGCGGCCAGCGTCCAGCGCACCGCCACCGGCGTCAACATCTCCACCATCTACCGCACCCTTGACCTGCTGGACAAGCTCGGCCTGGTGACCCACACCCACCTGGGCCACGGCGCGCCCATCTACCACCTGGCCAGCGACGCCGACCACGTGCACCTGGTCTGCCAGGACTGCGGCACGGTCGCCCAGGTCAGCCCGGAAACCGTCCGGTCGCTGTGCGCCGCGCTGGAGGAGAGCCAGGACTTCGAGGTGAACGTCGCGCACCTGGCGGTGTTCGGCCGGTGCGGGGAGTGCCGGAGGAAGGACCGCCGGAGCGAGGACCGCAGGGGAGAGAAGAAACAAGATGCTTGACATCGACGGGGCCGTCGAGGCCACCGCGCCGGATGAGGGGATCGCCGCCCACTACGGCGACCCGGCCCGCGAGCAGCGCGCCCTGGCCGCCGCCAGGCCGGGGGCTGGCGCGCAGTCGGGGGAAGGCGGCCCGGTGCTGGTCGACCGCTCCAACCGCGGCGTCGTCCGGATAACCGGCCCCGACCGGCTCACCTGGCTGCACAGCCTCACCAGCCAGCACCTGGAGCGGCTCGTCCCCGGGACCACCACCCAGGCGCTGGTCCTGAACCCGCAGGGCCACATCGAGCACCACCTCACGCTCACCGACGACGGCGGCACGACCTGGGCGCACGTCGAGCCCGGCACCGCGCCCGCCCTGGCCGGGTACCTGGACTCGATGCGGTTCATGATGCGCGTCGAGGTCACCGACATGACCCCGGAACTCGGCGTGCTCACCGTGATCGGGCCCGGCCGCGCGAGCCAGGCAAAAACCGTTCAAGACCCGATTCAGCCGAACGGATCTTTGCTGCCTGAGGCCGTGCAAGCCGTGGCCGCGGCGGTCACCGAAGACCCGTTCGGCATAAGTGCTCTCGTGCCCCGGGACCGGATCGCGAGCCTGGTCGCCGAGCTCGGCCGGCCGGTCGCGGGGATCTGGGGTTACGAGGCCGCGCGGATCGCGGCGCACCTGCCGCGGCCGGGGCTGGACACCGACCACAGGACGCTGCCGCACGAGGTCGGCCTGATCGGGGCCGCGGTGCACCTGGACAAGGGCTGCTACCGCGGGCAGGAGACCGTGGCCCGGATCCACAACCTCGGCCACCCGCCGCGGCGGCTGGTCTTCCTGCACCTGGACGGCAGCGCCGACCGGCTGCCCGCCCACGGCGCGCCGGTCACCACCTCCGACGGGACCACGGTCGGGTTCGCCGGATCCTCGGCCCGGCACTACGAGCTCGGGCCGATCGGGCTGGGATTGATCAAGCGCTCGGTGGCGGTTGACGCTACGCTGCTTGCCGACGGGATCGCCGCCGCGCAGGAAGTGATCGTCCCGCCGGACGCGGGCGCCAAGGTGAAGGTGGCGCCGCGCAGGGAATTCCTGCCGCCCCCTCCGGCGAGCCGCAAGCTGCTCTGACGTGTTCCGACTCTGACGTGTTCTGACAGGGAGGCACCGACCTTGCTGCGCCGGGCCCTGCTGGCGGTCGCCGCCAGCGATCGCATTCGCGAGCTGGTCACCGCCACGCCGGCGACTCGCGCGGTGGTGGACAGGTTCGTCGCCGGGGAGAGCATCGGCGACGCGGTCGCCGTGGCCCAGCGGCTGCGCGCCGCCGGGCTGCTGGTCACCCTGGACTACCTCGGCGAGGAGGTGACGGATCCGGGGCAGGCGGCGGCCACCGCCGAGCAGTACATCCAGCTGCTCGGCAAGCTCGCCGCCGAGGGGCTCACCGCGGGCGGAGCGGTCGAGGTGTCGGTCAAGCCCACCGCGGTCGGCCTGCTGCTCGACCACCAGGCCGCTACCCGGAACATCGCCCGGATCGCCACCGCCGCCTCGGACTGCGGCACCACGATCACCCTGGACGCCGAGGACCACCGCACGGCCGACGCCACGCTGCGGGCCGCGGCCGGGCTCCGGGAGATCTTCCCCTCCGTGGGCAGCGTGGTGCAGGCGGCGCTGCGCCGCACCGAGACGGACGTTCGGGCGCTCGCCGCGCCGGGGGTGCGGGTGCGGCTGGTCAAGGGCGCCTACGCCGAGCCGGTCTCCCAGGCGTTCACGGCGAGGCACGACGTGGACAAGGCGTTCGCGCGCTGCCTGCGGGTGCTGATGAGCGGGCCGGGATACCCGATGATCGCCACCCACGACCCGCGGCTGATCGCGATCACCCGCTCGCTCGGGCTGTACCGGGAGCCAGGCAGCTTCGAGTACCAGATGCTGTACGGGATCCGGGCCGATGAGCAGCGCTCGCTGGCGGCGACCGGGGCGCGGGTGCGGGTGTACGTGCCGTACGGCTCGGACTGGTACGGGTACCTGGTGCGCCGGCTGGCGGAACGTCCAGCGAACTTGGCGTTCTTCCTCCGCGCGCTGCGGTCGGGGTGAGGTCGTTGTCGGGGCGGGCTCGCGTAGGGTCGGATAGATGATCGCGATAATCGGTGTCGGGAAGATGGGTGAGGCGCTGCTGTCCGGGCTGCTCCGGGCGGGGCGCCCGGCTCACGAGGTGGCCGTCGTGACGCGGCGCCCCGAGCGCGGGGAGGAACTGACCGCGCGGTACGGCGTTCCGGTGGCCTCGGCCCAGGACGCGGCGAAGAACGCGGACACGCTCGTGGTCGCGGTCAAGCCGCAGGACATGGCGCGGGCCCTGGGGGAGATCGCTGGCCTGGTTGGCCCGGCGCAGCTGGTGATCTCGGTCGCGGCGGGCATCACGACCGCGTTCATCGAGCGGTCCCTGCAGCCGTCGGCCGAGGTGCCCGTGGTACGCGCGATGCCGAACACCCCCGCGCTCGTGGACGAGGCCATGTCGGTGATCTCGCCGGGCTCGTTCGCCGGCTCCGGGCACCTGGATCACGCCGAGGACCTGCTGTCGCCGGTCGGCAAGGTGCTGCGGCTGCCCGAGGCCCAGCAGGACGCGGCGACCGCGATGTCCGGCAGCGGCCCCGCCTACGTGTACTACCTGGTCGAGGCGATGGTGGACGCGGGCATCCTGCTCGGGATGCCGCGGCAGGCCGCGCTCGACCTGGTCATCCAGGCGGTGTACGGGGCGGCGACCATGCTGCGCGACTCCGGGGAGCACCCGGTGATCCTGCGCGAGGCGGTGACCTCGCCCGGCGGCACGACGATCAACGCCATCCGGGAGCTGGAGAAGCACGGGGTGCGCGCCGCGTTCCTCGCCGCCATCGAGGCGGCCCGGGATCGCGGGAGGGAACTGGGCGGGGGGCTGTCTTGAGCGGGGTGCTGTCATGATCGGGGTGCTGTCATGATCGGGGGGCCGGCATGAGCTGCTCGCTGGCGATGGCGTGGGATGACGCGCTCACCTCCTACGACTTCGGCCCCGGGCACCCGATGGCGCCGGTCCGGGTGGCGCTCACGGTCGCGCTGGCCCGTCAGATGGGGGTGCTGTCCGCGCCGTCGGTGACGACGCTGGAGCCGCCGCCCGCGACCGACGCGGAGCTTGAGCTCGCGCACGACGGGGAGTACATCGAGGCGGTGCGCGAGGCGGGCCGGTCGCTCCGGGCGGCGCCGGCCTTTGGGCTGGGGACGCCCGACGACCCGGTCTTCGAGGGGATGCACGAGGCGTCCGCGCTGGTCACCGGGGCGACCCTGGCCGCGGCCCGGGCGGTATGGACGGGTGCGTCGCTGCACGGCGTGAGCGTCTCCGGCGGGCTGCACCACGCGATGCGGCGCTCGGCGAGCGGGTTCTGCGTCTACAACGACCCGGCGATCGCGATCACGTGGCTGTTGTCGGCCGGGGCCGAGCGGGTCGCGTACGTCGATACCGACGTGCATCACGGGGACGGGGTGCAGGCCGCGTTCTACGGCGACCCGCGGGTGCTGACGATCTCGCTGCACGAGCACCCCGCGTCGCTGTTCCCGGGGACGGGGCTGCCCGGGGAGATCGGTTCGGGTGACGGAGCGGGATACGCGGTGAACGTGGCGCTCCCGGCCGGCACCGGGGACCGGGGATGGCTGCGCGCCTTCGACGCCGTCGTTCCGCCGCTGCTGCGGGCGTTCCGCCCCACGGTGCTGGTCACCCAGCACGGCTGCGACAGCCACGAGCTGGACCCGCTGGCGCACCTGGAGCTGTCGGTGGACGCGCAGCGGGCCGCCGCGGTCGCGCTGCACGACCTGGCGCACGAGCTGTGCGGCGGCCGGTGGCTGGCGACCGGCGGCGGCGGGTACGCGGTGGTCCAGGTGGTGCCGCGGACCTGGACCCACCTGCTGGCGATCGCCGCCGGGACCCCGGTCGACCCGGAGGCCGCCACCCCAGGCGGATGGCGGGAGCTGGCCCGCTCGCTGACCGGCGAAACGGCACCGGAGTCGATGACGGACGGCGCTCCGGCGCGCTATACGCCATTTAGTTCGGGTATCGATCCGGACGATCCGGTGGATCGGTCGATCATGCGAACTCGCGGCGCGGTGTTTGCCCATCACGGGCTCGCAACGCACCTGTGACGTGCTTCTTTCTGGAATTTTTCCGGGAAACTTCAGGGGTAACTGGAGGTGACTCCGGCATGCTCCGGCATGCTCCTGGCGGAAGGGTAAGAACAATGAGGCCTATTAGGGGGCTTGCTCTTTTCTGTACGAGACTTACCCTGGGATGCGTACGTGACTGGTGCGCTGAATCCGGTCGAGCGTGCTTGGCTTCGCGCGGAAGAGGGCAATGATGGCAAGCGAAACCCCCCTAAGCGACGTGAGATTCCTTACCGTCGCCGAAGTGGCTACGATCATGCGGGTATCAAAGATGACCGTCTATCGGCTCGTCCACTCGGGTGAGCTGGAGGCGATACGGGTCGGTCGCTCATTCCGGGTTCCGGAGCAGGCGGTCAACCAGTACCTGCGCGCCGCCTACGTCGGCACCGGCTGAGCACTGGGCTTTACCGGATGCCTGTCGCAGGAGACCGGACCCGCGGCGGGCCCCGGGGGGGTCTGTGTAGCCGGCCGGGGCCGGCGAATGCTGTCGGCTGGGGCCGGCGGATGGTGCCGGCCGGGGCCGGCGAATGCCGGAGGAGTGCCGGAGAAGTAACAACGTCGTGCGAGACCGGGTAGTGTGGAGGACTGCGCGAGCGTTTGGCGTTCGCGCGATCTGTGAAGTTTCGGGCGTGTGCCCAGCCTCCCGTCCCGGGTGAGCGTGATGGCGTGCCCGTCTGCCGTTGTGCCAAGGAGAGGTGGCCTGATGGGCTCCGTCATCAAGAAGCGCCGCAAGCGCATGGCGAAGAAGAAGCACCGCAAGCTGCTCAAGAAGACGCGCGTCCAGCGCAGGAACAAGAAGTAGCTCAGCCCGCCGGGTGGCGGGATAGCTCAGCCCGCCAGGCGGCGGGAGCCAGCGAGCGGCGGGAGCCAGGCGGGCTCACCGTCGCTCTTGGCGTGCCCGGGGGCGTCAGTGGGTATCGGCGGGGCGTTAGTGGGCGTCCGGGATCGTCCGGTCGGCGGCTCCTTTGCGATAATCGCAGGCCAGGATGGGCGAAATGCCGGACGATAGGATAGAAGCGACAGCGGCTTCACCGACTGCGGAGCGGATGTGAGGGAATGCGCCGACGCGATGACGGTTGGGACGATGGTCGCCAGGACTGGGGGAACGACGCCGACTGGCCGGATGGCCCCGGTGGCCAGGGGTATGGTTACGCACAGTATCCGGACTATCCGGCTCCCGCGGGCGGTTACCCGGGCGGTTACCCGGCTCCCGCGGGCGATCAAGGCTACGTCAGCCAGGGTTACGGCGGCGGCCAGGGTTACGGCGGCCAGGACTATGCCGGTCAGGGCTACGGAGGGCAAGCTTACGAGGGCCGGGGCTACGAGGGCCAGGGTTACGGGAGCCAGGGCTACGGGGGCTACGGGGATTCCGCTTACGGCGGTGGCAACGGGGCGGATGGCTACGATGCGGGCGGCTACGGGGCCGGCTCATACGGGTCCGCCTCCGCCTCCTACGGGTCCGCTTCCTATGGGTCTGGCTCCTACGGATCCGGCTCCTACGGGTCTGGCTCCTACGAGCAAGCCAATTCTTATCAGCAGGAAAATTCGCCGACCGCGAAGCGGCGTCCGTCCCGACCGTATGGACGCCTTTCTATATATACAATATTGGACGACATGACGGCGGAATTCGATCGGCTCGCGGAGGAAGCCGCGGAGGGTGTCCGTACCTCTGAGCCCGATACGCTCGTTTATGTCATTCACGTGGTGCCGAAAGCGCCGATGCAGCGCATCATCTACGAGATTTACCGCGACCGCGCGGCATTCGAGGAGCACGAAAGGCAACCCCACATTCGGCGGTTCACCGAGGCGCGTAAATCGTGCGTGCTGGCGACTAACATCATCGACCTCCGGCTGAAATACGCGAAGGTGGCGGCGCTGTTCCAGGGCGAGGCGCCGCCGCGGGCCCAGGAGCCTGGCGGTGCCCGAGAGCCCGGCGGTGCCCGGGAGCCTGGCGGGA
>JAFMRC010000111.1 GCA_017354375.1 Nocardiopsaceae bacterium
CTGCTGTCGGCCGCCGCCCGCGCGCCGCAGGCACCCGGCTCCCCTGGCCCGGACGGTTCCGCCGCCGCGAGTTCCGGCTGGCCGGGGACGCCTGGGGTCTCTGGGGCGCTTGGGATGCCTGGGACGTCTGGGACGTCTGGGACGCCCGCAGACGATCTCACCCCCCGCGAGGCCGAGGTGCTGCGGCTGATCGCCGAGGGCCGGTCGAACCGGGAGATCGCCCGCGCCCTTTTCGTCAGCGAGGCGACGGTGAAGACCCACGTGAACCGCATCTTCGCCAAAACCGGCTCCCGGGACCGCGCCCAGGCCACCCGCTACGCCTACACCCACGGCTACGCCGCGCCCTGACCCGCGGTCTGCGTGCCGGACCGGGGTTCCGCGGGCGACGCCGGGCATGCGGTGGCGCCACCGCTGCTATGGGATGCCGACCGGCTAATGACCGTTTTGATAACTTTATCCACAAATTTCGGTAAGGCTGATGAATGAGGCTCTCGCAGAAGATGCGCTCATGATGGCCCTCCCAGCAAATGCCCGGCTACTTCCGCCGCTCCCGGCCCGGCGGGATCGACTTTTGGCGCATGAGGGCCCTAAATGCGTCCGGTTTGCGGCATTTGCGGGGCCGCCATGCGCCAAAAGTTGCGGCCCCCCGCTGGGGCCGCCTGCCAGCAGGCCGAGAACATGCCGACTCACCTACCACAATCCCCCTTGTACGCCTGCTGAATGAATTCAGCAACCGGCCCCTGGGCATACGCCAATGGCAATATTGCCATTCCGACCCTATCGTCTCGGATACGTATTTTAGGTATGCGTACACGGCCACGGATACCGTGGAATGTCGGACCTGCGCAGTACTATTCCAGCGTTGGCTAAATACCTCATCCCCAAGGAGATACAATGGCTTACGATCTTGAACAGCGGGTCTGTACCCTGGAGGCCACGGTCCGGTCCGAGGCGGAGCAGAGGGTCAAGATGAGCAAGGACATCGGCAAGCTGGGCGGGAAGGTGGACGCCCACTTCAACGCCCAGCGCCATCTGATCCAGGCTCTGCAAGGCACTCAAAGCGAGCACACGAGCCTACTCCGCGAGATTCGCGAGACGGTCAGACGGATGGCACCGAAGCTGGACACCGTCGAAACCCAGGTGGCCGGCCTAGGGACGCGGATGGGCTTTCTCGAAGAGGGCGTCGGCGCCCTCCGGACCCGCATGGACGGTCTCGACGGCCGCATGGACGGTCTCGAGACGAAAGTCGGGAACCTCGATAGCAAGATCGACGCCGTCAGCGACCGCCTCGACAGCAAGATCGACGCCGTCAGCGACCGCCTCGACAGCAAGATCGACGCCGTCAGCGACCGCCTCGACAGCAAGATCGACGCCGTCGATCGGAAGCTCGACGAGAAATTCACCCATCTTGATGGGAAGATCGACTCTGTGATCGACCTGCTCAGGAACGGCAGGTAGCAGGCCACGGCGCGGCGAGCCGCCTCTGAATCCAGGTCGGCCCGCCGCGCTTGCCCGCTACGCCACGGTGGTCGCTACGCCAGGATCGTCCAGCTGTGCGGGGGGACGGTCAGCGGGTCAGCGGGCGATGAATCCGGCGATGGGGTCACCGCGACCGACAGCCCGCTCGCGTCCACGCCGAACGCGTGCTCCGACTCTCCCGTGTTCAGCAACAGCAGGGCCTGCTCGCCAGCCGACGCCCCGCGCACCCGCAGCGCCATCACCGACGGCTGCAGCACCTCGGCCGACGTCCGCGCCCGGACCAGCCACGGGTGCCGCCGCCGGAACCCGATCAGCCGCTGGTGGAGCCGGTAGACCGGCCACCCGTCGGGCAGCAGTCCGGCGGGTGAGTCGGGGAACGCGGGCCGGATCTCGTCGTCCCCTCCCTCCCGGTGCTCCTTCACGCCGCGGAACGCCTGCTCGTCCCCGTAGTAGACGCTCGGCACCCCACCGACGCAGAACAGCACCGCCAGCGCGTGCCCGACATGCCGGACATCGTCCAACGCGGAGGCGATCCGCGTCACGTCGTGGTTCCCCACGAACGTCTGCAGCCCCGCCCCGTCCTCGAGGAACGCGTCGTGCCGGCGCAGCGCATGGTCCAGCTCGAAGAAGTTCCGGTCGTTGAGCGAGGACCAGATCGCCTTCCACAGCTCGTACTGGGTGATCGCGTCCAGGCCGGACTCGGCGGCGTACGCGGCGTAGTCCCCGTGGATCATCTCCCCGAGGAACCAGGCGTCCGGGTACTCCGCGCGCACCACGGGCAGTGCCTTCGCCCAGAACCCCGGCGGCACCGCGTACGCGGCGTCCAGCCGCCACCCGCCCGCGCCGCGGCCGAGCCAGTGCCGCATCACCTCGGTCACGTAGCCGAGCACCGCGGGCTCGTCGTGGTTCAGCTCGACCAGGCCGGAGTGCCCCTCGAACACCGCGAAGCCTGACTCCGACCGCTTGAACCACCGCGCGGCCGGGATCGCCTCGCCGCCGTTCCGCTCCGCCGAGGTGGCCGCCTCCAGCGCTGGGAACCCGCGCCCGACGTGGTTGAACACCCCGTCCAGGATCAGCCGCAGCCCCCGCTGGGAGGCCGCCAGCGCGAGCGCGTCGAAGTCCTCCTCGTCGCCGAGCCGGGGGTCGATCCGGAAGTGATCGACCGTGTCGTAGCCATGCGTCCGCGACGCGAACACAGGCCCGAGCAGTAGCCCGTCGCACCCCAGCTCGACCGCGTAGTCCAGCCACCCCGTCAGCTTCCCCAGCCGGCCGACGGCAGGCTCGGACGGCGGCAGCGCCTCCCGCTCCGCCCCGGTGAAGCCGAGCGGGTACACGTGCCACAGGATCGCGTGATCGCCCCATGCTCCCACGCGCCCCACCGTAGCCGCTCCACCGCGAGGCCGCTGTTCAACCCGCCGACCTTCCTACCGAACGGATCGTGGCGCCTCCCCCCGCTCCAGCTGGCTGCCCCGGGGCCGCCGGCGTCGTTTCAGGGCGCGGGCGACCCGGACGCCGCGACCGGAGTCACCGGCGCCGAGCCCGATCCGGTGACGGCCGACGGGCTGGGGCTCGCTCCATCCGACGGGGCGGCGCTGCCGGACGGGACGGCGCTGCCAGAAGGGACGACGCTACCGGAGGGGGTAGCACTGCCAGAGCCGCTGGTTCCCGTGGTCGGGGCGGAGGTGGACGGCGGGCAGGTCGTCATGCCCGCGGTCGGGTTGCCCGGACCGCTCGTGGCCGGAGCCACCTGGTGGGCGAAGCACGCCGCGACCACGACGCCGTCGCCGTTGACGGTGGTGGTCACGTCGTTCGTGACGCCGAAGTCGCCGCAGTTCAGGTTGTTGAACGACTGCTGCAGCCGCATCGCCATGAACGTGAACAGGCTGTCCGCCTCACCCGGCATCGGGCTCGGCCCGCCCAGCAGCAGGTTGACGTCCTGCTGCAGCCGCGTGCCCTGGATTCTCTCCATGTCGGCGCAGAACTGGCCCGGTGACTGTCCAGCGGGCAGCGGCTTTATGTCCATCAGCGAGCGGTAGGTGTTTGTCTTGTCCGGGCTGAAGTTCCCGTTGCCGTCCAGCGTCATCGGGTCGTTGAGCGGGACCAGCGCGGCGGGACCGCCGCCGCTGGCGTGGCCGGCGTAGGCGGCGGCCTGCAGCTCGTCGAGCGGCAGGGCGGGCGCGGGGGTGCCGTTGTCCGCCAGGTTGGGGGCCTTCCACGGCGCGCACCCGAGCGCGGGGTCCACGAATAGGTCGAGCAGCCCGTTGTCGCTGCCGTTGACCAGCGTCGTCGCGCCGCCCAGGGCCTGCCGGTTGGCCGCGGTGTCCTGGGCGACCTGCCCGCCGCCCGTCGCCAGGTACTCGGTGGTGACGTTGTCGCTCGGGTCCTGGTCGATGAGCCCGAAGCCGCGCGTGGTAAGGCACTGCATCCCGTCGGTGCCGGTGCCCGGCGCCGGCACGTGGAGCTTCCCCAACCCGATGGCGGCGTTGGCCGCCTTGAAGAACGCGGTGGCGTTGCACGCCGCGACCTGCGTGAACGACGAGAACTGGCCGCCGATGTCCTCGCCCGCGACGCAATTGGCCCGCTGCAGCAGGGGGTCCGGGGCGGGGCCGGCGGCCGGGGCGTCCCCCGCCGTCGGGGCGGGAGAGCCGGATCCGGGCTGCGGGGAGCCCGACCCGGGCTGTGGTGAACCCGACCCGGGCTGTGGAGAGCCGGATCCGGTAACCGGGGACGGCGCCGCCTGGTCGGCGCCCGCCAGCGTCAGGGTGCCGCCGTTGTAGCCGAACCACACCGCGACGACCGCCCCGGATGGCAGCGACGGCACGACGGGTTTCGCGGCGGGCTGCGCTCCGGAGTCGGTGACGACCGGGTCGTAAACGGAGATCCGCCCGGTCCGCGGGTTCAGCACCGCCCCCTGGACGAAGGCCGTCTGGTTCGCGTTCGCCTCGTCACAGGTTCCGTCGGCCGGATTCGTGGCGGTGAGCCGGTAGGGCGTCGCGAGCCCGCGCGCGGTCAGCGGATGCGCCGGCACGACCAGCGTGCAGTTCGGGTCCGCCGTGGACGTCCCGGCCGCGGCGTCGCTCGCCGACAGCAGCTGCCGGGCGCCGAATGCCGCCGCGACGACGGCGACGGCCGCCACGCAGGCGACGACCGCGACGGCCGGCCTTCCGGGGTTACCGCCACTCCGGCGCCACCTCCGCCACCGCCTGCCGAATCCCGTTCCCCGCCATGTGTGCGGTCCCATGTCCTCGGTCCTTTCGAGACCTTGCGCCGATATGGCCGTTACGCTCTTCGGACCAGGACGTTAGCGTTCCGTGATGTTCGACGTTGGGACTTTGCGGGCGTATAGGTATTACGAAGTTCTTTCGTGCCGCGCCAGATCGTCCCGTGTCAGGCCGACGGGGCCGACGGCCAGGAGGCGACGAGCGCCTTGACCCGCTCGGTGGCCTGCGCCAGCGGGACGCCACGGCCGACCGCGACGCCGACGCAGAACGTGGTGAGCGGCGCGGCCGGGCGCACCACCGCGTGCGCCGCCTCCCCCGCGAGTCCGAGCAGGAGGTCGGTGTCGAGCGCGTCGGCGGGAATCTCGAGCTCCGCGCGGACCTTGGTCAGCCATTCCTCAAGCGCGTCCATGGACGGGCACCTCCGGTGCTGGTAGTCGTTCGGTCTATCCTGCCCTGCGGTCGGGCGAACCCCGCGCTGGGGGCGAGCACGCGCATGCCGATCGAGACATAATCGAGATATGACGCGAGATGTGCTCACGATATACTCGGTACCGAGTGATTGATGATGGGACACGACCAGAAACCCAGGCGCACGCGCCCGCTACCGCGGACGCCGGTCGCGCTGTCCGTGCTGAACCTGCTTAACGAGCGGCCGATGCACCCGTACGAGATGCGCTCGCTGATGCGCGAACGGCGGCACGACCGGGCCTTCCGGATCCGCGAGTCGTCGGTGTACGACACCGTGGCCCGGCTCGCCAGCCGCGGTTTCGTCGAGCCGGTCGAGGTGAACCGGGAGGGCAACCGGCCCGAGCGGACCGTGTACGCGATCACCGAGGCCGGCAGGGACGAGCTCCTCGTGTGGCTGTGGGACCTCACCAGCGAGCCCGCCGACGAGTATCCCGCGTTCGCCGCGCCGCTGATGTTCATCTACTCGCTCGGCCGGGACCGCGCCATCGCCGCGCTGGCTCAGCGTGCCGCCCGGCTGGAGGCCGGCATATCCGCCAGCGACGCGTACCGGCGCGCGTACATGGTGGACATGCCCGGCTTCCCGCGGATCTTCGCGATCGAAGATGAATACGCCCAGGCGATGCGCCGGGCGGAATTGTCCTGGGTACGCGAGACCCTCGCCGGGCTGCGGGACGGCACCTTCCCGTGGCCGGAGCCCGAGGAGCTCAGCGAACTTACGAAGAACCTCGAGAAGGAGGGCCATACCAGCTAACAGGAGCCACGACGTAAACGGTCTCCGGGGCGGCCACCCCGGAGACCACACGGAATCCATCAGCGCGGCTAGGCCGGCACCGAGGACTTTCGCACCTTCGAGGATATGCCAGCCCGCTCCGCGCGACGTTCGCAACCGCCTCAGGAACGGAGTGACGGCATGTCCGCACCACCATCGGGCGCGGTCCGGGTCACCGGGCTGCGCAAATCCTTCAGCGTCAAGGCCAGTACCGTTAAGGCAGGCACCATCGAGGCCGTCAGGGGAATCGACCTGACCGTCGATGGCGGCGAGATCTTCGGGCTGCTCGGGCCCAACGGCGCCGGGAAGACCACGACCCTGCGCATCCTCACCACCCTCCTCGCCGCCGATGACGGCGACGCGCTCGTCGCGGGCGCCGACGTCCGGCGCGATCCGGCGCTCGTCCGGCGGCGGATCGGCTACGTCGGGCAACTCGGCGGCGCGGACGCCGGGGCGACCGGGCGGGAGAACCTCCTGCTGGCCGGCCAGCTGTACGGGATGAGCGCCGCCGCGGCCCGGTCCCGCTGCGCGGAGCTTCTCGACGTCCTCGACCTTGGCGCGCTCGCGGGACGAACCGTGCGCA
Organism: Nocardiopsaceae bacterium; assembly: GCA_017354375.1. Taxonomy (GTDB): domain Bacteria; phylum Actinomycetota; class Actinomycetes; order Streptosporangiales; family Streptosporangiaceae; genus Trebonia. The sequence continues at coordinate 6,521 of JAFMRC010000111.1, forward strand.
CCTACTCCGGCGGGCAGCGCCGTCGCCTGGAGGTCGCGCTCGGCATCATGCACCGGCCGGCGGTGCTGTTCCTGGACGAGCCGACCACCGGACTGGATCCGCAGAACCGGGCGAACCTGTGGTCACAACTGCGGAGCTTGCGGGCCGCCGGGACCACGATCGTCGTCACCACGCACTACCTCGACGAGGCCGACCGGCTGTGCGACCGGGTAGCGATCGTCGATCACGGGCAGGTGATCGCGGAGGGGACGCCCGCGGAGCTGAAGCGGCGGTCCGCGGGCGGGACGATCACGGTCACGCTCGCCGAGTCCCACGGAGGGAACGGCAGCGTGCCGGAGGAGCTGGAGCGGCTGCCGCACGTGACCGCGGCGCGGGCCTCCGGGGACGGGAGCATCGCCCTGGAGGTGAGCGACCCCACCAGGGCGATGGCCGCCGTGTTCGATCACCTCGGATCCCGGGGAATCACCGCGAGGGCCGCCTATCTCGCCCAGCCCTCGCTGGACGACGTGTTCCTCCGCGAGACCGGGCGGTCACTGCGCGACGCCGGATCGGGGGTGCCGGCATGACGTTCGCGCTGCACACCTGGCTGTTCTTCCGCCGCAAGCTCCTGGAGACCCTGCGCCAGCCGGTGTGGATCATCACCGGGCTCACCACGCCGCTGCTGTACCTGGCTCTGTTCACGCCGCTGCTGAACTCCTTCGACGGCGGGCCGGGCTTCCCGCGCGGGCACGTCCTGGACGTGTTCGTGCCCGGGGTGCTGGTGCTCATCGCGTTCGGCGCGGGGATGGGGGCCGGCTGGCCGGTCATCTGGGAACTCGACTCCGGCGTGGTCGAGCGGCTCCGTGTCACCCCCGCCAGCCGGCTCGCGCTGCTGCTCGGCACCGTGCTGCGGGACATCGTGATGTTCCTTGTTCCGGGCGTGGTGATCATCGCGATCGCCTCCGTGGCCGGCTTCCACGCCCACTGGGGCGGCCTTGCCCTGCTGCTGGTGCTGCTGTCGCTGCTGACCGCGGCCTGCTCGGCGACCTCGTCGGCGCTCGGCCTGAACCTCAAGCAGATCGGCAGCCTCGCCGCCGTCGTCACCGGCGTGCAGCTCCCGCTCACGCTGCTGGCGGGCATCCTGCTGCCGCTGTCCCTGGGGCCGGGGTGGCTGCGGGTGCTCGGGCACCTCAACCCGCTGTACTACGCGGTGGCCGCGGCCCGCTCGCTAGCGGCCGGGTCGCTGGCCAGCGGCACGGCCGGGCTCGGCTTCGCCGTCACGACCGCCGCCGCGGCCCTCGCGTTGTTGTGGGGAACCCGCAGCTACCAGCGCGCCATGACCTAGCTAGGGCTCGGGACGGAAGATGGTCAAATTGGAACGTTTCATGAGGTCATTCCATAGCCATCTTCCGTCCCCAGGGTCCCCAGGATGCCGGTGGCGTGGTCGACGGCGTTGGCGATGGCCAGGGCGACGGCGCCGAGCCCGCCGATGCCCTTGGCGCCGACCGGGCGCCCCTGGTCAACCTCGTCCTCGATCAGCAGCGCCTGGCAGGCCGACCTTGACATTATCCGTTAGCTACCACTAACGTTAGCGGAAACTGAAAGAAGGGAACATGCCCGATCCCGATGACGCACTGCGGGCGCTCGCCGAGCCGCGGCGGCGCGAGATCCTGAGACTGGTGGCACAGGACGAGCTTTCCGCCGGGGAGATCGCCGCCGCCTTCGATGTGACGCGGACCGCGATAAGCCAGCACCTGACGGTCCTCCGCAACGCGGGCCTTGTTTCCGAGCGCCGCCTGGCGACTCGCCGCCTCTATCGCGCCCGCCCCGAGGGGCTCGCCGGGCTGCGCGAGTTCCTCGATGACATGTGGGCTTCCTCGCTCGACGTGGCCAGGCGGCTCGCCGAGGCGGAACGCGGCCTCAGCGGCAACGGCGAGCCGACGGCAGCCGGGTAAGGAGGAGGCAGTGATCGATATAGACGCGCTGCGCAAGGCGCACGATGAGTTCCTCGAAGTGGCGGCGGGCGGCGGCTTCGGCCCGCCGCCCGCTATGGAATGGGATGCGGAACGAGTGATCGCGCACGTCGCGGCGGCCGATGCGGCCATCGGGTCGGTAGCGCTCGCCGTGACCGGCGGCCAGCGGGTGGCCTACGATAACCGGGCGAGCCTGGACGAGCAGAACCTGCGGCGCATCATCGCCGGATGCGGCGGGCTGGACGGGCTGATCGAGTTCGCCAGCGTCCAGGGCCGCGTGCTGTGCGAGGTGGCAGGAGGCATGCCGGAATCGGGATGGTCGGTACGGGTGCATGTCCTGATCGTCTCCGGGGACGACCTCGTCGTCGATGAGCCGTGGACCATTGCGGAGCTCGTCACGGGCGTCGCCGCGTTTCACCTGCCGCAGCATGCCGGGCAACTCGCCAGGCTCCGCGGATGATCATGGCCTCCGGTCGGCCGCCGGTGCGGCAGTCGGTGCTCGTGCGCAGCACGCGGGAGCACACGTTTGAGACATTCGCCGCGAAGATGGGCGAGTGGTGGCCGGTGAACCCGTTCTCCGCGGGCAAGGACCGCGTGCGCCACGTGACCGTCGAGCGGCACGCCGGCGGCCGGGTCTACGAGACCTGGGCAGACGGCACGCAAGTCGAATGGGGCACGCTGCTGGCCTGGGACCCGCCCCATCGACTCAAGATGACCTGGGCGATCGTCTCGGCGCTAACGGAGGTAGAGCTGACCTTCACCGAACTCGGGCCATCGCTGACACGCGTATCCGTGATACACGCCGGATGGGAAAAGCTGTCCGCTAAGGAACTAGCAGCAGACTGCGCACTGACCGGTGGCTACCTGAACGGCTCTTTCGACAAGGGCTGGGCTCTGATCCTAGGGCGGCTGGCCGCAGCGACCTAGGCTGGTGCGGTAACACCGTGCCGGGAGGCACTATCCAGCGGACGGGCTGCTCGGTGTAGCGCGCGATGGTGTCGAAATCGCGGTCGTAGTGCAGGACCTCCAGGCCATGGGCCCGTCCGGTCGCCGCGACGATGAGGTCGGGAATCGAGGCGGACCGGTGCTGCGCCTGCTCGGTCAGCGCTTCCTGGATCTCCGCGGCCTGCTCCCAGATGTCCTCAGGGGTATCGACCCGGTCCATGGACGCTTCGAGCTGCTCTTTCATCCGGGACCGCTCCTGGATGTTGCGCGCGGAGAAGAGCATCTCCAGTTCCGTGACACCGCATATGCCGACCAGCGCACGGGTGATCAGCGGCTCCAGTTCCTCGCGGATGGCGGGAAGATGGAGCCGCGCGAGGGCGCTCTTGTCGGCGAGGTACCGGGTCACCCCCACATCCGCTCCTCGGCACCGGGCTCCAGGAGGAAGTCGAACGCGCCTGCCTCGCCGAGGGCCGCCAGGTCGCGCACGGCGGCGACGCGGATCACCTCGCGGAAGGCGGCGTTGATGGTCTCCCGGATGGACTCGGTGCCGAGTATCCCGCGCACCCTGTTGAGCTTGTCCATGTCGATGTCCACGCTGGTCTTGGCCATCCAACCCCCTCCGAATCGGATATCTCATCTACTGTAAACGATACATCCATGTGCGACTCAGAGCGATATATGAACGGCATGGACCGGGGGTCGGTGGAGCGGTGTTAATCGACGAGCAGGGTTTCGGGGCGGATCGGGAGGGTGCGGACGCGGATGCCGGTGGCGTGGTGGACGGCGTTGGCGATGGCCGGGGCGACGCCGACGGCGCCGAGCTCGCCGATGCCCTTGGCGCCGACCGGGCTCGCCCGCTGGTCTACCTCGTCCTCGATGAACGAGGCGTCCAGGTGCGGAACGTCGGCGTTGACCGGGACCAGGTAGCCCGCCAGGTTCTTGGAGACGAACCGGCCCAGGTTCACGTCGACGTCGGATTCCTCCAGCAGTGCCTGGCCCAGGCCCCAGATCATGCCGCCGGTGATCTGGCTGCGGGCCGTCTTCGGGTTGATGATGCGGCCGGCGCTGTAAACGCCGGTCAGCCGGGACAGGCGGGGCAGGCCCAGGTCCGCGTCCACGCGGACCTCCGCGAACACGGCGCCGAAGGTGGCGATGGACAGGTCCGGGCCCTCGCCGACCGCGTTCCCGCCCGGGGCCCAGGAGCCCTCCGCCTCGAGCCGGTCCAGGCAGTGGTGGGACAGCAGGCGGCCGAGGCCCGCGCGGGCCGGGTCCGCGCCGTCGGCCAGGCCGCGCAGCTTCACCTCCAGCTTCCGGGCGGCGTCGGCCACGGCGGAGCCGACGCTGAGCGTGGTGGAGGAGCCGAAGGTGCCGCCGGTCTGCGGCAGGGCGGTGTCGCCGAGCGCCAGCCGGACCCGCGCGGGGTCAATGCCGAGAACGCCGGCGGCGATCTGGGGCATGGTCGTGTACGTGCCGCCGCCGATCTCCTGGCTGCCCGCCTCGATGAGGACGTTCCCGTCCCGGTCGACGCTGACCCGGGCCGTCGCGGGGAACCGGAACGTGGACATGATGGCCGTGGCCATGCCCCAGCCGACCAGGTCGTTGCCGTCGCGCATCTGCCGGGGCTTCGCGGGGCGGCCGGCCCAGCCAAAGCGCTCCGCGCCGCGCAGGTAGCAGTCCCGCAGCCGCTTGGAGGAGAACGGGACGCCCTTGGTCGGGTCGGCCTCGGCGTAGTTCCGCAGCCGCAGTTCGAGGGGGTCGGTGTCCAGCTCGACGGCGAGCTCGTCCATGGCGATCTCCAGGGCCGCCATGCCCGGCCCCTCGTGCGGTGCCCGCATCGGGGTGGGGATCGGCAGGTTCACCGGGACGGCGCGGGAGCGGGTCTCGATGGCCGGGCACGCGTAGGCGGACCGGGTGCCGGCGGCGCAGACCTCGATGTAGTCGTCGGCGACGGACGTGGGGGTGGCGCTGGCGTGGCGGATGGCGACCAGCGTTCCGTCCTTCTTCGCGCCGAGGGTCACCCGCTGCTCGGTCCCGGTCTGGCGGCCGTGGGAGGTGTACATCTGGGCCCGGGTGAGCAGCAGCCGGACCGGTCTTCCTACGACCTTGGCCGCGAGCGGGGCCAGCAGTTCGTGCGGCCAGCTGTAGCCCTTGGCGCCGAACCCGCCGCCCAGGAAGTCGCAGCGGACCCGCACCCGTTCCGGTTCGAGCCCGAACGCGGCGGCGGCCACCGCCCGGGGTCCCCAGACGTGCTGGGTCGCGTCGTAAAGGAGGAGGTCGCCGTCTCGCCATTCGGCGATCGTGGCCGACGGCTCCATCGGGTTGTGGTGCCGGTCGGCGGTCCGGTACCGCTGGTCGACGATGACCTCGGCGTCGTCCTTCAGGGCGGCGTCCACGTCGCCGACCGTGGAGTCGGGCTCGGTGAACGTGGGGACGGGGTGCCCCTCGTCCCGGTGCGCGCGGAAATCCAGGCGGGCCGGGGACCGCTCGCAGGTGACCCGGACCAGTTCGGCCGCGTACTGGGCCTGCTCGGTGGTCTCCGCTACCACGATGGCGACCGGCTGGCCCTCGTGCCTGATCAGGTCGTCCTGGACCGGCAGCCACGTCTGGGCCAGTCCCTCCACCGTCTCGACTCGGGGCGCGTTCTCGTGCGTGATCACCGCGAGCACTCCGGAGGCCGACCGGGCCGCCTCGGTGTCGATCGCGGTGATACGGCCGCTGGGGACCGTGGCCGGCACCAGGGCCGCGTAGACGAGGCCGTCGGGATGAATGTCGGCCGTGTAGCGGGCCGTGCCGGTGACCTTGGCCGGGCCGTCCACCCGGCTGCGGGCGGCGGTGGTGGCTGCTTCGCGGGTCACCGGGCGCCCACCGCCGTCGTCAGGGTGCGGAGTACCGCTCGTTGCGCCAGGGGCACCTTAAATCCGTTCTGTAGACGGGGTTGGGCCTGGTTGAAGGCGGGGTTGACGGCGCTCGCGATCGCGGGGGTGTCGTCAATGCTTACGCCGTTCAGGGCCGCCTCGGCCTCATGCAGCCGCCACGGCCCATGAGCCACGCCGCCGAGCGCGATCCGGGCATCGGTGATGGTCCCGTCCTCGTCGACCTGGACCCCGGCGGCCACCGAGACCAGCGCGAACTCATACGACACGCGCTCGCGGACCTTGAGGTACCACGAGTTCCTGGCCGTCGCCGAGGCCGGGACGGTGACGGCGGTGATGAGCTCGCCGCGATCGAGGACGGTGTCCCGCTCCGGAGCGTCGCCCGGCAGCCGGTAGAACTCCGCGACCGGCACGGTCCGCTCGCCCCCCAGTCCCCGGAGCGTGACCGACGCGTCCAGGGCGGCGAGGGCAACGGCCAGGTCCGAGGGATGGGTGGCGACGCAGTGCTCGCTCCAGCCGAAGATAGCCAGGGTCCGGTCCGCGCCGCCGATGGCCGCGCAGCCGCTGCCGGGGCGGCGCTTGTTGCAGGGCAGGTCCGTTTCGGCCCGGAAGTAGGGGCAGCGGGTTCGCTGCAGCAGGTTGCCGCCGATCGTGGCCATGTTGCGGAGCTGCTGGGACGCACTGCGGTTCAGGGCCTCGGCGACGGCGGGATAGTCCCGGCGCACTGTTTCGCAGTCCGCGAGGTCGGCCATCGTGACCAGGGCGCCGATCGCGAGCTCGTCCGGCCGCGCGTCGATGGCGCCCAGGCCGGGCAGGCCGCTCACGTCCAGCAGGCGGGTCGGGCGGACGATGCCTTCCTTCAGCCAGTTGACCACCTCGGTGCCGCCGGCGATCAGCAGGGCGCCGGGGTCTTGCGCGAGCGCGGCGGTCGCGGCGGCGGGATCGGCGACGGTTTCATAGCGGAACGGGCGCATGGCGCTATGACCCCTGGCCGGCGGCATCGGCGATGGCCGCGACGATCTGGGGGTAGGCGCTGCAGCGGCAGATGTTGCCGCTCATGAACTCCCGGATCTCGTCCTCGCTGCCCGCGTGCCCGCCCTCGACGCAGGCCACGGCCGACATGAGCTGCCCTGGGGTGCAGAAGCCGCATTGGAAGGCGTCATGGTCGATGAACGCCTGCTGCACGCGGCTGAGGGCACCGCCGTCGGCGAGGCCCTCGACGGTGCGGATGTCGCGTCCGGCCGCCCGCACGGCGAGGGTCATGCAGGCCAGCACCGGGCGGCCGTCGGCGTGCACGGTGCAGGCGCCGCATTCGCCCCGGTCACAGCCCTTCTTGGGCCCGGTGATGCCAAGTCGGTCCCGCAGCACGTCCACCAGCGTCGAACGGGTGTCGATGTCCAGCACGTGCTCGGTCCCGTTGACGCGCAGCGTGGCGCTCACGGCGACCGGCGGACCCGGATCCCGGCTGTCATCCCAGGCCGACGGCGCGGCCTCAGCAGTCGTCATGGCACTCACCATAGCCACCATCAGCGCGCCGCGGCCCGGCTACCCTTACGCGTTGTGGGACAGCTCGCGGAATGGGACGTAGCGGTGATCGGCGGCGGGCCGGCGGGGCTCGCCGCAGCGCGAGCCGCCGCGGCGGCCGGGGCGCGGACCGTGGTCCTGGAACGGGCCGTCCATCCCCGGTACAAGACCTGCGGCGGCGGCCTGATGGGGGCGGCGCTGGCCGCCGCCGGCCTGGACCGGGTGCCGTCGCGGGACAGCATCACCGCCGCGACGTTCACGCTGCGCGGCGGTCGCGGCTACACCCGGCGGCACGCCGAGCCGCTGCTGGCCATGGTGCTGCGGGACGAGTTCGACGACGCGCTGCGCCGCCGCGCCGAGGCCGCGGGGGCCACCGTCCGGCAGCAAGCCGCCGTCCGCGGCATCGAGGACGACGCCGGCGGCCACTCGATCATCCGGCTCGCCGACG
>JAFMRC010000336.1 GCA_017354375.1 Nocardiopsaceae bacterium
GCTCAGCGGCGGCGGGTGCCTGCGGCCCGCCCGCCAGTGCGCGACGGCGATGGCCAGCGCCCACGCGACCCCCGCGACGCCGAGCCCGCCCCCGACGGCCAGCCACACCCCGGTAGCGTTCACGCGCCTAGGGTACGCCCCTCGCGAGCCGTCCGGTCGGCAGCGGCTCATGGCCTGGCGGGATGACTGTAGCCTGCCAGGGTGGCTGAGCTGGATGTCGCCGGGCTGCTCGGGGAGATCGCCGGGATAGGGCAGGACGAGCGGCGCGGCGACTACTCGCGGCACGTGTTCGATCCGCACGAGACCCGCTCTCACGATTGATAACAGCAAGAAGCGCCCGCTGTCGACCTGCGGCGCTGCCGCCTGGGAGGCCGCTGGCGCAGTAACGGCGCCAGCGACGCCGCCCGGCAGTGTACGTAACGCGACCAGCGCTGTCGCTATAGCGACACCAACGGCGCCAGCGGGTACACGATCGCACAGCAGCAGCGAGACCATCGCGCACATGCCCCACTGGGGGAGTGACTGATAACAGCAAGAAGCAAGCGGAGTTCGGCGCTCCACGATGATAACAGCAAGATCAACGCGCGGTCACCCGCCGCCGGGCGTGGCGACGATTTGATAACAGCAAGAAGCGCTCGCAGCGCGCGACCCTGTGGCTGGACTGCCGCGCGGGCGCCGCCGCCCTGGCCACCGTGCTGCGGGAACTGGTTCTCTTACCTTCCCGGCTTCCGCCGGGGCTGCTTCGGCGGCAGCGAGCGGGCGTGGGCGATGGCCATCTCGACCCACGGGGACAGGTCGTCGGAGGTGGCGAGGTCTTCCGCGTTGACGCGGAGCCAGCCGGGCATCTCCCGGCCGCCCATCACGGCGACCGCGGCCCTGGTCGTGACCAGCAGGTCGTCCGCCGTCTCGGGCGGGACGCGGACGAGGACGCCGCCCTGGCCGCTGGCGGTGATCGCCATGTGCCCGCGGATGAAGAAGGCGAGGCCGCCGAACATCTTCTTCTCGATCAGCTCGGGGTCGGGGCCGATGTGATCCCGGATGCGAGCGGCGAGAGCCTCGTCATACGCCACCCGTTAATCATACCGGGCAGCGGTCATACCGGACAGCGATCATGCGGGAGCAGCTCGCGCGGAATTCCTTGACAGGCGCGGAGGGGCGGAGTTTGCTCATGGCAGCGCGTGAATTGGGTGGAAGCGCGCGAGGGTGGGGAGGGCACGATGCGCTGGCTCACGTACCGGGGAGGCTCTCCCGGATCCGGGTACTCACGGCACGGGCGAACGGTCGTCCGGGCCGTCGTCCAGGCGGTCGTGACCGCGGCGGCCGCCCTCTCGCTCGGGGCATGGGCGCTGGCTCCGGCATCGGGGACGCACGGGCAACCGAGCCCGGCGCGCGGACAATCGGGGGCGCACGGGCAACCGGGGGAGCGCGGGCAGTGGCCGGCGGCGGGGCAGTGGCCCTCGTCCGGGAACGGCGCGTCCGACGACCACGATCAGCCGGACGAGACGGCCATCGGCCCGCGCGACGTCGGCAGGCTGACGCCGAAATGGGAGTTCACCACCGCGCCGGGCACCGGGGTGTGGCCGACGCCGACCGAGGCCAGCGGCATCGTGTACTTCCCGGCCATGGCCGAGGGCAGCCCGGGGTACCTGTACGCGGTGAGCGCCGCGACCGGCCGCCAGATCTGGAGGGACTACATTCCCGCCCTGTCCCCGGAACTGCCCGCCGACGCGGCGACCCGCGACAGCCCGGCCGTCTTCGGGAACGAGCTGATCTTCGGTGACCAGCACAATGGTTCCGGCGGCACCGGCACCGGAGCCCACCTGATAGCGGTGAACCGGTTCACCGGGAAGCTGGACTGGATCACGACCCTCGACAGCCACGTCGCGGCCCAGGTCACAGGATCACCGGTGGTGTCGGGGAACGTCGCTTACGTCGGGCTCTCCTCTGACGAGGAAGCGCTCGACATCGGCGACCCCAGCTACCCGTGCTGCAGCTTCCGCGGCAGCGTGCTCGCGGTCAACGCGGTGACCGGCACGATCCTGTGGAAGACCTACATGATCCCGCCCAACGGCGGCGCTACCGGAGGGTACAGCGGCGGCGCCGTCTACGGCAGCACGCTCGTCCCGGACCGGCGGACCGGGCTGCTGTACGCCGGGACCGGCAACAACTACAGCGTGCCGCCGGGCGTCTGCGCCGAACCGGGCGACACCGGGTGCACGCCGCCCGCCGGCGACGACTACATCGACGCGGTCGTGGCCCTGAACCTGCGCACCGGGGCCGTCCGGTGGGCGGACAAGACGCTGACCGCGGACACGTTCCCCACCACGTCCGGACCTGACTTCGACTTCGCGTCCGGCCCCAACCTGTTCACCACCTGGGCCGGCGGCAGGCCCCGGCAGCTGCTCGGGATCGGGCAGAAGAGCGGCGCCTACTACGCGGTCGATCCCGTCACCGGTGCCGTCGCCTGGCATACCCAGGTGGGCCCGGGCAGCCCCCTTGGCGGCATCGAGTGGGGCTCGGCGACCGACGGCAACCGGATCTACGTCCAGATCGCCAACCTGTACCACGACAGCTGGACGCTGCAAGGCTCCGGGCCGCATGCGGGGCAGGCCACCACCGGCGGGTACTGGAGCGCGCTGGACGCCGCCACCGGCAAGATCCTGTGGCAGACCCCCGACCCGCAGGGGGAGGCCGGGCTGGACATGGGCCTGGTCTCGGTCGCCAACGGCGTGATGTACGCCGGTTCGGGCGCGGGCAGCGGCGACAACATGTACGCGCTGGACGCCGCCACCGGCAAGATCCTGTGGCGGTTCGCCAGCGGCGGGTCGGTGATATCCGCCCCGTCCGTGGTCGGCTCCACGCTGTTCTGGGGTTCCGGGTACTGGGTCGGCACCGAGAACAACAAGCTGTACGCGTTCGGCCTGGGAAAATCCGGCCTGCGATAATGGCCCCATGGGACTGACGATCGGTTACAAGGCGTCCGCCGAGCAGTTCGCGCCGCGGGAGCTGGTGGAGTACGCGGTCCTCGCGGAGCGGGTCGGCCTGGACAGCGCCTGGATCAGCGACCACTTCCAGCCGTGGCGGCACGAGGGCGGGCACGCGCCGTTCTCCCTGGCCTGGCTGGGCGCCGTCGGCGAGCGAACCGAGCGGATCACGCTCGGCACCAGCGTGCTGACCGCGACCTTCCGGTATAACCCGGCGGTGGTGGCGCACGCGTTCGGCACCCTCGGCGTGCTGTACCCCGGCCGGGTGGCGCTCGGCATCGGCAGCGGCGAGGCGCTCAACGAGGTCGCCGTCGCCCGCATCGAGTGGCCGGATTTCAAGGGGCGCTTCGCCCGGCTGCGCGAGGCCGTCGAGCTGATGCGCCGGCTCTGGACCGAGGACCGGGTCACGTTCGAGGGGGAGTACTACCAGACCACCGACGCGACGGTGTACGACCGGCCGGATGAGCCGGTCCCGATCTACATCGCGGCCGGGGGGCCGGTGATGGCCCGGTACGTCGGCCGCAAGGGCGACGGGTTCATCTGCACCAGCGGCAAGGGCATGGACCTGTACACCGGCAAGCTGCTCCCGGCCCTGGAAACCGGGGCCGGGCAAGAAGGCCGCGACGTCGCCGCCATCGACAAGATGATCGAGATCAAGCTGTCCTGGGATCCCGACCACGACCGCGCCCTGGAGAACACCCGGTTCTGGGCCCCGCTGTCGCTTACCCCCGAGCAGAAGGCCGGCCTGACCGACCCCGCCGAGATGGAGCGGGCCGCCGACGAGCTGCCGATCGAGCAGGTCGCCCGCCGCTGGATCGTCGCGTCCCGCCCCGAGGACGTGATTACGCAGGTCAAGCCGTACGTCGAGGCGGGCTTCAATCACCTCGTCCTGCACGGCCCCGGCCACGACCAGGAGCGGTTCCTGCGCACCTTCGGCGAGCAGGTTCTTCCTGCGCTGCGCGAGCTGGGATAGACTCCTCCCTCGCAGTAGACGGGACGAGTCAGCAGGGGGTAGAAGAGTCGCCACTATCCGTTAGGGATGATGATTGGTGCACTGACGGCCGCCGGATATAGCCGCGCTCCGTGCATCACAGCTTCACCACGTTCCTGGCGATTTCCGTAGATTTCATGAGATTTCATGTTTCGAATGGGTATGTTCTCCGCATCTTCCGGAGCCGAGAGGACCGCGACCAATGAGCAATGATCGCGTCAGGCTGAACGAATACGAATACCACCTCTATGAAGAGGCCAAATCGGGACGGATGAGCCGGCGCGACGTGCTGCGGCGAGCGGTCGCCATGGGCCTGTCCGCGCCGGTGATCGGGGTGCTCGCCGCGTGCGGGACCGGGACCGGCAGCGGCGGGTCCGGGGGAACCTCCGGGCCGTCCGGGCCGCCGAAGCGGGGCGGGCACGCGCGGTTCGGCGCCTCGGTGCCCACCGCGTCCCCGGACCCGGTCACCATGTACGACGAGGGCAGCATCCAGACGGTGCAGCTCGCCGGGGAGTACCTGTGCTGGCCCAGCGTGACCAACGTGCTGCAGCCGCGGCTGGCGACCTCCTGGAAGGCGGAGACGCCCAGCGAGTGGACGTTCAACCTGCGCAAGGGCGTGAAGTTCCACACCGGCGCGACGATGACCGCCGACGACGTGGTCGCCACCATCGACCTGCTGACCCAGTCCTCGAACGGATCGTCGTTCCTGTCCCAGGCCAAGGGCATCCTCGACCCGGGGCAGACCGAGAAGGTCGACGACTACACGGTGAAGTTCCACCTGTCCCGGCCGTTCGTCGACTTCCCGTACCTGATGTCCTGCTACAACTACAACTCGGTGATCCTGCCCAAGGGCTACTCGATCGGCACCTTCATGAAGAAGGCGCAGGGCACCGGGCCGCTGATGATCACCAATTACTCGCCCAACCAGTCCGTGACCTATGCGCGGAACCCGAACTACTGGGGCGGCCCCACGCTGCCGTACCTGGACGGCGCGACGATGACCTACTACGCCAGCGACCAGTCGCTGCTGCTGGCCACCCAGTCCAACGAGCTGGACGTGGTCGCCTACGCGCCCTACGGCTCGGCACAGACCCTCGGCTCGGCCAGCAAGTCGGGGACGCTGCGGCTGATGCCGACGCACTCCTCGGCGTTCGACACGCTGCAGATGCGCACCGACATCCCGCCGTTCAACGACGTGAACAAGCGGCTCGCGCTCGCGTCCTGCCTGGACCGGCCCGGCCTGATCAAGACCGTGCTCGACGGGTACGGCGTGGTCGGGAACGACCACCCGTTCGGGCCGATGTTCAAGGGGACCTCGCTGGCGAACCAGCAGGTGCCGCAGCGCAAGCAGGACTACCACCAGGCCAAGAAGTACCTGGAGAAAGCCGGGGTGCCGCGCGGCTTCCCGGCCACGCTCACCGTGCAGAGCTACGAGGACATCCCGTCCTACGCCACCGCGATCAAGCAGCAGTGCGCGCCCGCCGGCATCGACGTGAGCCTGCACCAGGAGACGCAGACCCAGTTCTACGGATCGGGGAAGAACCAGCCGTGGCTCACCGTGCCGTTCGGCATCACGAACTGGGCACCGCGTGGCGCGCCCTCCCAGTTCATCCTCACCGCGTTCCAGTCCGACGGCATCTGGAACTCCGCGCACTGGAAGAACGCGCAGTACACGAACCTGTTCTCCGAGCTCACCGGGACGCAGGACGAGCAGAAGCGGGCGCAGGTCGCCGCGAAGATGGCGGAGATCCAGAACGGCCAGGTCCCCGACGTGATCGCCTACTGGCTCACCCAGCTGCGCGTCGCGGGGGCCAAGGTCGGCGGGCTGCCCGCCGGCCCGGCCGAGTACCCGGACGTCCGGGCGATATGGCTGGGCTGACGCATGGCTGAGCTGACGGCCGACGGGCCGCCGCCGCGCCCGGCCGAGGGCGGCGGTCCGGCC
>JAFMRC010000337.1 GCA_017354375.1 Nocardiopsaceae bacterium
GCGGCGGGCCGCCATCGGCGAGGGTGGACGCGAAGCTGGCCACGGCGCGGTGCACGTCCGCGCGGGCGGTGCCGCGGAAGCAGAACAGCTCGGCGGGCCAGTCGGGCAGGCCATGCCGCGGTTCCGGGGCGGCACCGTGCCCGCTGAGCACGACGTGGAAGTTGGTCCCGCCGAACCCGAAGGCACTCACCGACGCGAAGCGCTCGGCCGCGGGCGCCAGCCAGGGCCGCGGCGCGGTCAGGAACGCGAACGGGCTGCGCCCGGGCTCCCAGGGCGGACTGGGGTTCTTCAGGTTGGCGGTCGGCGGCTGCACCCCGTGGTAGACCGCCAGCGCGGCCTTGACGAGCCCGGCCAGCCCCGCGGCGCACTTGGTGTGGCCGATCTGCGACTTGACCGAGCCGAGCACGCAACCGCCCGGTTCCGCGCCCGCATCGCCGAACACGGTCGTGAGGCTCTCCAGTTCGGTCTGGTCGCCGAGCGCCGTTCCCGTTCCGTGCGCCTCGACGAGGCCTACGTCGGCCGGAGAGACGCCGGCCTGCCGGTAGGCGCGGCGCATCGCCCGGATCTGCCCGTCGGCCCGCGGCGCGGTCAGGCTGCGCGCGCGGCCGTCCGACGCCGCTCCCACGCCCCTGATCACCGCGTAGATGCGGTCACCGTCCCGCTCGGCGTCGGCCAGCCGCTTGAGGACGACGCAGGCGACGCCCTCGCCGAGTGCGGTCCCGTCGCCCTTGCTGTCGAACGCGGCGACCCGGCCGCTGGGCGACAGGGCCTGCACGGACCCGAACATCAGGAAGTCGCCGATGGAGTTGTGCAGGTCGACCCCGCCGCACAGCATCGTGTCGGCGGTGCCCTCGGCCAGGTGCTTGCAGGCCGCGTCGACGGCGGCGAGCGAGGCGGCGCACGCGGCGTCCACGGTGAAGTTGGGACCGCGGAGGTCGAAGCGATTGCCGATCCGGCCGGAGATCACGTTCGCCAGGTGGCCGGGGAAGGTGTCCCCGGTGAACCGGGGGAGCTGGGCGTCGAGTTGGCCGGGGATCTCGCCCAGGTAGGCGGGCAGCGAGCCGCGCAGGTTCAGCCCGGCCCCGTCGTCGGAGCCGGGCTCGGCGCCGAATACCACCCCGGTCTTGGAATGGTCGGCGCCTGGCTCGTCCCACGGGCAGCCGGCGTCCCGCATGGCCTGGTCGGCCGCCTCCAGGGCCAGCAGCTGGCTGGGGTCGATGCTGCCCAGCGAGCTCGGCGGGATGCCGTACCGCAGCGGGTTGATCGGCACCGGCTCGAGGAAGGCGCCCCACTTGGAGACCGTGTGACGGCCGGGCTTGGCCTCGTCCGCTGATGAAACGTGGTAGACGTCGGGATCCCAGCGGTCGCGGGGAACCTCGGTCACCATGTCCTCGCCGGACAGGATCGTGCGCCAGAACGCCCCGGTGCCCGGCGACCCGGCGAACACCGCCGACATCCCGGTCACCGCGATGGCCATCGGCCGGGCGTCCTCCTCCGCCTCTGCCTCCGCCGCGCGGGCGGGCAGCAGCGCCGACAGCTCACCGGCGCGGGTGGCGAGCAGCGCGCCCGCGCCGGAGGTCACGGTGGCATGCAGGTCGCGCACCGTGGTCGGCGCGTCGCGCAGGGCCGCCACCTGGCCCGCCATGTAGAGCCCCTCGGCGGCCTGGGTGGCCTCGTCCAGTGGCTCGCCCTCGTGGGTAACGCCCCTGCTGGCGAGCCGCAGCCGGCCGATGTTGAGCTGCTCCAGGCGCGCCCAGACCTCCCGCTTGTCGGTGACGGACTCCTCCATCGCCGCTCGCTCGGCGGCGAATTCCTCCGTGAACTGGGTCCGCAGCGCGCGGGTCACGTGGCCGGGCGAGGTTTCCAGCAGGGCGGTGCCCGCCGCCTCGACCGTCAGCCGCTGGAACAGGGGGGTGATGGCGCCGTTGGAGACGGCCTCGGCGGTGAACAGGTAGGACGTGCCCATGAGCACGCCGGCCTGGACGCCCCGGGCGGCGGCCGGCCCGGCGGTCGCGGAGGCTATCGCCGCGGACCTGGCGTCGTGGATGCCGCCGGCGAACAGCACCTGGACCGGCTGCCCGTCGCCGGCATTCGCGGGACCCGTGCTCGAAGGGTTCGCGTCGAGGAAGTCGCCGATGGCGGTCAGCTGCGACTCCCAGAGGGTGAAGCTCGACCGGGGACCGGTGTGCCCGCCGCACTCGGCACCCTCGAAGACGAACCGGCGCGCGCCGGCGTCCAGGAATTGCCGGAGCAGGCGGGGCGACGGGACGTGCAGGAAGGTGGCGATGCCGGCCTGCTCCAGTTCCCGCGCCTGGTGGGGCCTGCCGCCGGCGATGATGGCGTACGGCGGCTTGGTCTCCAGGACCGCGGCGAGCTGCGCCGCCCGCAGGTCCTCGGGGACGAAGCCGAGGATGCCGACTCCCCATGGCCGGTCGCCCAGTTCCCCGGCGGCCGCCCGGAGTATCTTCCGGGCGCGGTCACCGTCCGCGAGCGCGAGGGCGATCATCGGCAGCGCGCCCTCGGTCGCGACGGCGGCGGCGAACCCCGGGACGTCGCTGACCCTGGTCATCGGGCCCTGCACCACGGGCAGCCTGAGCCCCAGCGCCTCGGCCAGGGGCGCCCCGGGCTCGATCGCCCGCTGGGTGCCTGATGCCTCGCGGATGCCGGACTCGATGGCGGCGCGGATGCCGCTGACCGCCGCGGCGGTGTCCCGCCACCGGTCGGCGAAGGCGGGCGCCAGGCTGGCGTCCTGGCCGGCGGGCAGCATGCCGTCTTCCATCCCGGCCAGCTTGGCGCTGGCTCGCCGCGTGCCGGGGATGCGGATGCCGGGCTGCCCGTCGCGGACAACGATCCCGGTGCCGTCAGCGTGCCGCAGGGCCCGCGTCGCGTCGCCGGGCAGGTCCGACTCGGGCATCAGCCCGAGCTGGGTGTCGAGGACCACCCCCGCCGCTCCGCCGAGCACGCAGCCGGCCGCCGTGTGCGGTCCGATGCCGCCCGCGGCCCACACCGGAAGGGGGCAGTCGGCCAGCAGCTGCTGCAGGAGCACGAAGGTGCTCAGCTCGCTGACGCGGCCGCTGGATTCGGCGCCCCGCGCGATGACCCCGTGCGCCCCGCCGCGGGCGGCGTCGGCGGCTTCGTCCAGGCTCGTCACCTCGACCAGTACCCGCGCCCAGGACGCGGTCTCGGCGACGTCCCAGGGGGAGTCGGCGGTGAGGACGGCGAGTGCCTCCCGCCCGCCCTCGCCGAGCAGGTCCCGTACCTCTTCCGGAGTTACCGGGCAGCCGCCTGGCACCCGTACTCCGATGTTCCCGGCCGACCAGGCCGCGGCCTCGGAGAGCGCCTGCGTTCTGGTCCAGCCTCCGTCCCCGGGATCGGCACCGCCGAGGTCGATGACGCCCCGCCCGCCGCCCCGGACCGCTCCAGCCGCGATCCGCGGGCTGGGCTCGAGTGCGCCGCAGGGGCTGAGAGCGATGACAAGGTCACGTGTGGCTGTTTTAGCTTCCGCCCAGTCCATGCGGTGCATCATGCACGAATCTTCTAAAGCGCCGCTAATGGAATGCCGCTTACATTCCGCTTACCTCCTCCCTGCCCATGTGCGACCTGGATGGTTAGGGGTGGGCAGGATGTAAATTTAGGGGGGTAGCGAAGAGGGTAGGGGGAGAGGGTAGGGGTTGCGCTCCTGACCTCCTTATGCAGGCTTCATGTCCTGCGTAGCATCGATCTAATCCGGTTGATTGAAGCTAGTGCATCTCGCCGAGAGGCCCCTGGGCATCAAATAGATTGATGCCATGAGGTACGAAGTTCTCGGCCCGGTCCGCCTTATTCACGATGATCGAATCGTCCACGTCAACGCGAGGAAAATAGGGACCTTGCTGGTTATCCTCGTGAGCAACGCCGGCCGTGTGGTGAGCATCGACCAGATAATCACCGAGATCTGGGGTGACGCGGTTCCCCGGCGGGCCGTCGCGGGCGTGCACGTTTACGTTTCCCAGGTTCGCAAGATGTTCGGTCAGCTGGGAGCGGACGGTGACCGGCTGCGCACCAGCCCCCCGGGATACGTGCTGCGGCTCGACGATGGCGGTGCGGACGAGGTGGACGCGCACGCCTTCCTGCGGCGCGCGTCGGCCGGGCGGGATCATTTCGCCGGCGAGCGCTACGAGGAGGCGGAGCGGACGCTGAGCGGCGCGCTGGGATGCTGGCACGGGCCGCTGGAGTGGGCCAGGGACTGCGGTCCTGGCGCCGGGGCGTTCGCGACGCTGCTGACCGAGACGCGGCTGGAAGCCACCGAGCTGCTTATCGACACGCAGATGCGCCTGGGCCGCCACCGCGAGGTCGTCGGGCAGCTGCACTCGCTCGTGGCCGAGCACCCGCTGCGCGAGAACTTCTACCAGCAGCTGATGCTGGCGCTGTACCGGTCGGGCCGCCGGGCCGACGCGCTGCGCGCCTACCAGGACGCGCGCCGCACGCTGCTGGACGAGCTAGGGCTGGAGCCCTGCCGCGGGCTGCAGCGACTGCAGCACGCGATCCTCGCGGCCGACGAGCGCGTGCTGAACGGGCATGGTGCTTTAACGGGCGCGGTTCCTGGCGCGCTTGCGCGAGCGTGGCCTGGGCGCGGGGCACCTGAGTCCAGTGTTAAAGCCACAGTCCAGTGTTAAGGCGGCATTCAGGTTTCGCTCAGGTTCTTTGTGCGGTCAGGTACCACTCGGATACGTGGAGCGAGTGCTGGGGGCCGGCAAGCCGGCGCGCGGGATGCCCTCTCCCGGGCGCCCCGTGCGGCAGGCCCGGCTGGCATGGCCTCCGAGCAGGGCGGGAACAAAATCCACCAATCCATACTAAGTTACTAGAAAATTCACACTTGTAACTCTTCGGTAAAAACGAAGATGTATGTTGATATGTGAGCGAGCTGAACGTACGCTTGGGGCTGCGTGAAAGCGCCGGGGTCCAGGTGGAGGGCTCGTTTCTGGCGCTGAGGCGTGATGACGGTGCCGACGGGAGTGGCTTGTGCCTCTTGCTAATGGCGACCGCAGGCCGGGGATTCTTGAGTCATACGGTCAGGGCGGCGGAGAAATTGTTATCCTGGAAGGACATGTCGCTAGCGGGAAAACGACATTGCTCAACCGGTTCGCGACGCACGCGGCTGACCGGGACAACGCGGTTCTCCGGGCAACGGGCGCGCGAACCGAGAGTGAATTCCAGCTCGGCGTTATCCGGCAGCTGTTTACCGATCCGGATGGCCTGTTCTCCGTTCCGGAGACGCTGTGGAATGGCGTGGAGAGACCGGCGGTCAGTTTCGCTGACGTAACCGGTTCCGCGGCGTTCGCGGACGCTGGCTCCCGGCGGCCCGAGATGGCGCGCATCCTGGACATGCTGTGGTCCGCGCTGCTGGAGCATTCCGAGCGGCAGCCGATCACCCTCGTAGTGGATGATTTCCATTATGCGGACATGGCCTCGAAGCACTGCATTCTGTATTTCGCCAGGCGGCTCAGGTCGGCGCGGATCCTGCTGGTCCTGGCGGGGGACGCGCACTGGTGGCAGGCCGACCCGCTGCTGCAGGCCGAGCTGCTGAGCCTGCCGGAGTGCCATACCGTGCGGCTGCGGCCGTTCGGCGTGGACGAGGTCGCGGACCTCGTGTCCCTGTACCCCGAGATCAGCCGCCCGGACCACCTCGCCGGCGCCATCCACCAGGCGAGTGGCGGCAACCCGCTACTCACCCGCGCGCTGGTCGAGGACTACCGGAACGCGGCTGACGAGCGGGACGTGGCACGCGACCGGGACGACGTGGCACGCGACCGGGACACGGGACGCGACCGGGACACGGGACGCGACCGGGACACGGACGCGGCCGGCGGACCAGCGGCGGCCGGGGAGCTAGTCGCGGGCCAGGCGTTCGACCGCGCCGTGCGGAGCTGCCT
>JAFMRC010000112.1 GCA_017354375.1 Nocardiopsaceae bacterium
CTCGCGCGCAGCGCGTCGAGCGCGCCGGCCGCGATGCCGGTGGCCGCGAGCCGGCCGGGCGGGGACAGCAGCAGGCGGGCGACGTCGAGGGCGACGTTGCCGTTGCCGACAACGACGGCACGCTCGGCGTCGAGGGCGGTAGCGTCGAGCTGGCTGCCGGGACGGCCGTTGGACCAGAAGAGGAAGTCGGTGGCGGCGATGCTGCCCGGCAGGTCCTCGCCGTCGATTCCCAGGTCGCGCGGGGTGTCGGCGCCGGTGGCGTACACCACGGCGTGGTGGCAGTCGAGGATGTCGGCGTGGCTGAGGTCGCGGCCGACCTCGGTGCCCAGGTGCATGGAGACCCTCGGGTGCCGGAAGGCCCGCGCGAAGCTGTCGCCGATGCGCTTGGTGGCCGGGTGGTCCGGCGCGACGCCGTAGCGGATGAGGCCGCCGGGCGCCGGGTGGCGGTCGATGAGGGTGATGTCCGCGTCGGTGCTGCGCAGCAGCGACTGGACGGTGTACCCGGCGGACGGGCCGGTGCCCACGACGGCGATGCGGAGCGGGCCAGCGGACGCGGGCAGCGATCGCGGGATCCGGGGCAGGGACGGGGCCTGGAAGCCGTGTGGTGCCGCATCGTCCGGTGCCGTGATGTCCGGTGGCGCGTCGCCTGGTGACGCGTCGCTGAAGTAGTCCCGGTTGCGCTCGATGTAGGCGGCCAGCGATCCGGTCAGCTGGTCGGCGGGCTGGGCCGCGTCCACCGGGCAGGCGTCGGCGCACGCCCCGCAGTCGATGCAGGACACGGGGTCGATGAAGAGCTGGTCGGTGGTGCCGAAGGCGGGCTCGCCGGGCGCGGGGTGGATGCAGTTCACCGGGCACGCCGACACGCATGAGGCATCGGCGCAGCAGGACTGGGTGATCGCGTACGCCATCAGATCATGTTCGCGCGCTGGTACAGCTTGATCGCCGGGGGAGTGAGCAGGCCCTCTTCGCCCAGGAACTCCATCAGCCCGGAGCACGCGTTGCGCATGATCGACTTGTGGTGCTGGTTGGTCCTGGCGGTCGCGACGGCGTGCTTGGTATCCAGCCCGGCCGCCTCGTACACGCGCTCGTTGACCAGGTTGGTCACGATGACGTACCCGACGATGGCGATCATGAGGCTGGCGTGCCACCGGCGCGGGCGGCACGCGCCCCTCAGGTGCTCGCGGACCTCGGCCCGGGCGAACTTCATGTGCCGGGACTCCTCCACGACGTGGATCTTCGAGCTGACGCGGACGATATCGAGCACGTCCGGGTGGTTCATCGTGTCGCGCTGGAGCACATCGAGGACTTCCTCGGCGACGAGCCCGGCGCCGTAGGCGACCTCGTAGTTGGCGGTGGACTTGAAGTAACGGGCCAGCTCGACGACGATCCGCTTCGGGTAGTAGGCGGGCGTGCCGAACTTCTCGCAGATCCGGGCGAACATGATCGAGTGCCGGCACTCGTCGGCGATCTCGGTCAGCGCGAACCGGAACTCCGGGGTGGCGGGATCCTTGACGTACTGGTCCCTCAGGATCATCTGCTGCAGGATCATCTCGAACCAGATCCCGGTGCACAGCATCGATGCGGCCTCGTGCCTGGACAGGGTAACCCGCTGGGACTCGGTCATCTCGTCCCACAGCGGCGTGCCGTACAGGCTGCACCATTCCGGCGGGGTTCCGTACTCACCGTCCGGCAGCGGGGCGTCCCAGTCGATCTCCGTCGCCGGGTCGTAGGACGCCATGGCCGACGACTTCAGCAGGCGCTCGGCCAGGTCGGCCTCGGTCGCGTGAGTGAGGCGAGTTTGCGCGCCGACGGTCATCGTGCGCACCCCCTTCAAGCTGGTCTCGAACTCGTGGTGCTCGGACTCACGGTAATGGGTACATGATGTACCCCATGTCTTCATGGTACATGGTGTACCCGCAACTTTCCAGCCTAAAATGAACCGGTGACGTCGTCGAAGCATGCGCGAACCAGGCCGGCCGCCTCGGCCGACCCGGATCGACCGGCCCGGTCTGCCGGGTCAGTCCGGTCGGTCCGGTCAGCCCGGACGGCTGGTTCCCGGATGGCCGGGTCCCGGGCGGACGGTCGGGCCGCGCGATGGGAGGGCCAGCAGGAACGCCGTCGGCGCGAATTCGTGGACGCCGCGATGCGGGCCATCGCCGAGCACGGGGCCGAGGTGTCCACCGCGCAGATCGCCGCCGAGGCCGGCGTCGCCCGGACCCGGATCTACAAGCACTTCGAGGACGCGGCCGACCTGCAGGCCTCAATCGCCGAGCGCGCCCTCGAGCTCGTGGCCGTCAACCTGGAGCCGGTGTGGAAGCCACAAGGATCCGCGATGGAGATGATCAGCGGGATCATCGACACGCTCATCGGCTACCTGTCGGAACACCGGCAGCTCTACCGCTACCTCACCAAGTACGCGCCGTCCGCGCGCGACAGCGACCGGGACGTGGTCACCGACGTCAAGACCGCCATCGGCAACCACGTGACCGGCATTTTCCGGTACTTCCTCGGTGAGTTCGACGCGGATTCCCGGCTGGCCGAGGTCGATGCGTTCGCGCTGGTCGGGATGGTCGAGTCGGCCATCAACCAGTGGCTGGACAACCCGGCGGGCGTGACCCGCGAGGAGTTGTCCGGCCACCTGACCCGCTGGATATGGCTGCTGATCGACCAGGTGCTCCGCGAGGCCGGGATCGAACTCGACCCCGGCGCCCCGCTCGAGCTACCGGACCTCACCCAGGGACCCCCTCGCGATGGCGCCCCAGCCGAACTGCCCGCTAGAGACAAGCAGGCTAACGCCCTCTGAGATTTGTCAGGAAAGTCGATCATGGTCGATTGATCTCGCGAAGGAGCGCGAGCGAGTACCATACTCACAGAAACGGATGCATTACTCCATGTCCCGATCATGACATCAAGGGGGGCCGATGAGCCCAAGTTCGGCGAACTGGCGTAAGAAGAAACGACCCCCGCTCCAGCGGGGGTCGTCGGGTCATGGGCCGTCACCCATGACGGGGTATGCAGTCACTATACGACAGCTGCCGCGAAGCGGCAACTTGTTCGCATGGTGAACCCCAGCGAGCGGATTGCCGCGTACATAGACGGCTTCAACCTATACTTCGGGATCCGGCAGCACGGGCGGCGGTACTTGTGGCTCGATCTTGAGGCTCTCATGAGCAGTCTGCTCAGGCCAAACCAGCATCTGGTCGCCGTGCGGTACTTCACCGCCCGGGTGCGTGATGATCCTCCAGCCGAAAGTCGGCAGCAGGCGTACCTGAATGCGCTAGCCGCGCGTAGCAGCATGCTGGACATCAGGGAGGGCCGCTTCCAGCGGAAGGCCAATTCCTGCCGGTCATGCCAAGCGACATGGGTCGATTACGAAGAGAAGGAAACCGATGTCTCGCTCGCGGTATCCATGGTGGAAGACGGGGTCAACGGGCTCTACGACACGGCTTTCCTCGTCTCGGCCGACAGCGACATGATTCCGGCCGTCCGGGCGCTGCGGAGACTCGTCTCGGGTATCCGAGTGCTGGCCGTGCTGCCGCCAAGGAGAAGATCATTCGCGCTCGCGACAGCGTGTGACGCTACCATCCCAATTGGCGTAACGAGGCTACGTCAGTCGCAGTTGCCGAGAACTGTTGCCGCCGGATCTCGTCTGTTCGTCCGTCCGGAGCACTGGAAGTGAAAGTGACGACCGCGCTCCAGCGGGGTCGAGGTCTTGGACCCTGGCCTGAGTTCCGGATTGAGTCCTGTCGCCTGCCAGGATGTATCGTTACAGGGTGCCGGTTAGCATCAAGGAAGTCGCCGCTCACGCGGGGGTGTCCGTCGCCACGGTCTCCAACGTGCTCAACCGGCCGGATGTCGTCGCGGAGGCGACCCGGGAACGGGTGAACGCGTCGATCCAGGAACTCGGGTTCGTGCGCAACGAGTCAGCGCGCCAGCTCCGGGCGGGGCGAAGCCGGATGATCGGGCTCGTCGTCCTCGATGTCGCCAACCCGTTCTTCACAGACCTGGCGCGCGGCGTGGAGGACGAGGCGAGCAAGGCCGGCCTGGCGGTGATCCTGTGCAACAGCGATGACCAGGAGAGCAAGGAGGCGCGCTATCTGGAGCTCCTTGAGGAGCATCGGGTCCAGGGCGTGCTGATCACGCCGGGGGCGGGCGCCGGCGCCCGCCTGGAAGCGCTGCGCCGCCGCGGCGTCCCGGCCGTGCTCGTGGACAGGAGATCGGACAGCGACGACCAGTGCTCGGTGTCGGTCGACGACGTGCGCGGTGGCGACCTCGCCGTGTCCCACCTGCTAGCCGGCGGGCACCAGCGGATCGCCTACGTGAGCGGACCGTCGGCCGTCCGCCAGGTGGCCGACCGGCGCGAGGGGGCGCTGCGCGCCCTGGACCGCGCGGGCCGGGCCGCGGGTGAACTGCGGGTGATCGAGGCCAGCGGGCTCAACGTGGCGGCCGGACAGCGGGCCGGGGCCACGGTCGCGGGCACATCGGCCGATGCGCGGCCCACGGCGGTGTTCTGCGCCAACGACCTGATCGCGCTCGGGGTGCTGCAGGAGCTGACCCGCAGCCGCATCCGCGTTCCCGAGGACGTCGCGCTCGTCGGCTACGACGACATCGACTTCGCCGCCGCTGCGGCGGTCCCGCTCACCTCGGTGCGCCAGCCGCGCCAGGATCTCGGTCGCACCGCCGCCCGGTTGCTGCTGGAGGAGGCCGCCGCCGACGCCGGCCACGAGCCAGCGGCCGGCGTCCACGAGCACAGCCAGGTCGTCTTCCAGCCCGAGCTGGTCACCCGCGAGTCCACCCTCGGCCCTCACTCGCAGGGCGGCTGGTAGGCAACGCTGGGAAGATAGTGGTGGCATACCTGGCGCATGGCATCAATTCGCCGATCCCGTGACAATAGCAATGGCGTGAATGCCGTTCTCGCCGAGGCCGACGAAAACCACCGATTAACGTAAGACACCTTAATACATTCTCAATGTCCGGCGGCTATGGTGTAATCGTGCAGGAAGCACAGTCGGCTCAGCAAGCTGACCAGTTCTTGCTGGCTGCGTACCCCGATAAGCAGCAGCGCGCCCACGCCGTCAAGTGGCTCGGGTGGATCGCGTGCCACATGCGTGCCAACGAGCGCTTGGACTGGTGGACGATACCCGCCTGGGTTCCCGCCTACCAGATTCTGATCGTCCGTGGTCTCGTCCTAGGCGTGGTCTTTATAGCCGCGACAGGACTCGCGAGCGCTGTGGCCGCGACAGGACTCGCGAGCGCAGCCACGACCTGGGCGATAGGGGCTGGCGGGGTCACGGCCTTTTTCACCCTCGCCAGCGCTTCTATTGTGGGCACGGTCCGCAAGCGGCGCGGGCCAGCGGTGATCCACCCACCGCTGCCTCGCGCTCTCGTGCCTAGGCGGGCGGCCTCGACGGGCCGGATCGGGGTCATGAGGCCCGCACCCACCGCTGTCAGCGCTTACCGCGCGGATCGGCGAGGTATCGCTGTGGCGGGGCTCGCCTGGACGCCAGTTGCCGCGCTGCTGGCTGGGCTCATAACTGCCCCCGCGTCGTATGGGTCGGCTCGCTGGCTGGCCAGCGCTCTCTTGCTGGCGTTTGGCGCCGGGGCCTGTCGGGCGCTTTTGTGCTTTCGCGGTTATTCCCTGCTGAAGCTGGCTGAACTTGTCCTAGCGGCCGAGCGGGGCAACTATGTCAGATTCTTGCGCCTGCTTGAGGACGCGGCAGACCGGCAGGTGATGCGCCGCGTTGGTGCCAGCTACAAGTTCCGTGATGACACCGTGCGGGCACGCCTGGCGACTCTGGGACCGGAAGCCCTCGCTGACCATGCGCGAGAGCGGGACCGCAGGTCGGCGAGGGTCGGTGATCGTACGAAGGTGACCGTTCCCCTGCCGGACGACACGATTACCAGTATCAGCATAGGTATCGGCATCGGCGTGGGGATCACAGCCTGCGCAGGATTGATCATGTTCGAAATATCGGCGGGTGCGGGTGCCTCCGTATCGAGCGAGTTGCGACTTGCCATTTTTGGCGCGCTTGACTGCACGTTGGTGGGCTTTTGCGCGGCGCGTATCACGAAGCGTATCGTTGCCGGAGTGCTTCGAGGAACTGCCGCCGGTGCCCGCTGGGTGCTGGCGGACAATCCCCCTACCTCGCGCACGGTACGCCTGGTCGCGGCCGCGGAGTTCGCAGCGTTGACGGTACTCCTCACCGGAATGACCGCCAAAGTCGTCGCAATGGCATTCCCAGCGGTGCTCCTGGCGGCCTGCGGTACCTGGGCCTGCGTGCTGGTTAGCCGCAAGTCGCGCAGGTCGCGCAAGTCGCCGAATCGCTGGCCGAAGTTCACGCCGGGCCTGATCGCCGTCGCGATGACAGGTGCCTGCCTTGTGTACCTGATCGTGCCTGACCTGCTGCCCGCTGAGCCGACGGCGGCTGTCTTGTTCCCGCCCGCAGTCTGGGCCAGCATCTTGTTGTGGCGCTCGATGAGCGGCTCTGGCCGCCTCGCGGTGAAGGCTGGCGCGGACATCACCCTGTCTCTCCTGCTGGGTGGCGAGCTTGTCTTGTTCCTGGTATGGCTGGGAAATCTCCTCGGCCTGCACCGGGCGGAGATGGCCGCCCTGCGCGCGGTCGCGAGCCGGACCGGATCGGCTGCCGACCTACCCTGGTGGCTGTGGACCGGGATCTACGTGCTGCTCGCTGGGGCGGTCGTGGCGTCCGAGCGCTGGCCAGGCCGCTGGAATAAGGTGACCAGATGGCTGGGGCGACTGCGCGTGGTGCCGGTCACGGGGGCCGCTCGCAGAACGCTGACCTGCGTTCACATCGGCCTGCTCGTCATCGTGCTGGTTGGCGTGGCTACCCCGATGACGTTTGGTCCTACGCTCCAGCGGCAGATGAAGGCACGGTACACCGTAGCGCTACAGCGCGAGCTGGCGGACGCGGGGGAGCAGGCCGCCTACAAGGAAATCCGCAGCCAGTTCACCGCCGCGGACAAGAGCCCGGCGCTGGCCGCCGTCGTCAAGGAGATCCACGACTACATCGGCGCGCCGATAAGTGACCACGACGTCACGCGCGCCGAGACCAGCCTGGCTTTCCAGGTCGGCAAGGCGCAAGCAAGGGCACTGGCGCTCAAGGGTCCGCCCTCGCTGCCGGCCGTCGAGCAGTCAGCCATCAGTCAGGCGGGCTTCGACGAGCCAGCCCTCGATGTGCCCAGCCTGACCGGGCTCCTTGGCATGGCAGACGAGCAGCAACAGGAGAGCCACACGACGTCTAAGCGCGCGGAGGAGATTGGCGACCTCGCGGCCTCTGCTGTCGCCAGCACGATCTCGATCCCGCACATTAGCGACAACGAGGTCTTCCAGGTCGTCCGCGAGTACCTCGGGGGCCTGATCGAGGGCAGCTCGCTGAAAGACGTATTCGCCGCATGGGCCAGGCGACTGCCCGGCGCCAGCTCACCGCCGGATGCCGACACGATGGTAATCCCCGATCCCGCGCGGCTAGACCAAGCCGCCGCGGCGCAAGCCGGGAAACCCGCCGATAGGGTTGCCGCCGACTCGGCCCCCGATAGCGCGCAACGCGAACTCCTGCTGCGTAACGCCTTCAGTGACATCGAATCCGCCGGGTCGAAACCCCCACGGCAAGAAGACACACCCTCGTGCAGCGGGTGCTCGAATCCGATAGCACCAGAAGCGCCCTACGAGGATCCTGGAGCACCTCACGAAGACCCGGTAGCACCCCCAGATGTGCCGGGAATGCCGTGAAGCCCCGGTTGTCCCACTCAGAAGCCATTGGCGGAACTGCGCTCGCTCCTCGACTCCCGGCAGTCGCAAGCCAACGCGGCGAAGCTGGCCGACCTCGCGGTCCACATCGAGGCCACGCCGACGGCTATTCTAGGGTCAACATCGCGGGACGAGACATGCACATCAGCGGTCCCGGCTCATGATCGCCCGGATCATGACTCGGGCGGCGAGGTTACCAGCCGTCGTCCGGCGGGTAGTCCCGGCGTGGCGGGTAGTCCCGGCGCCCGGCGCGCGGGTCGGCGCGCGGAGTGAAGCTCGGCCCGCCCTGCGGCGCCGAGCCCTGCCGGGACCCGTACCCGTCCTGAGGCTCGTACGCGGGCTGAGGGTCGTACCTGTCCCTTGGCTCGTACGCGGGCTGCGGATCGTATCCGGGCTGCGGGCCGTATCCTCTCCGTGGGTCGTACCCGTCCTGAGGCCCGTACCCCGGCTGAGGTTCGTACCCCGGCCGGGATCCGTAGCCATCGCGCGGCGGATAGCCGTCCCTGGCCCCATAGCCGTACTCGTCGTAACCGTATTCGTCGGCCCCGTAGCCGTACTGGCCCGCGACCGCGGCCCAGCCGCCGGACCGGCGCGGTTCGAGGAGATCCTTGTGGGTCACGGCCAGGTACCAGACGAAGCCGATCACCAGGACTCCCGTCACCAGGGATACGACGCCGTGGCCGTAGCCCATGCCGCCCACCGACTTCGGGAAGCCGAAGAAGTCGGCGAACGACGCCCCGATCGGCCTGGTGAGGATGTACGCAATCCAGAACGCCAGCACCGGGTTCGCGCCGAGCCGCCATGCCACGAGCGGGACGCAGATGGCGAGCGTGAACATGATCCCGGACGCCAGGTAGCCCAGGTGCAGCGTGGAGGCGGTCCAGTCGCCGACGGCGGTTCCCATCGCGAACGTGCAGCAGACGGTCAGCCAGTAGAAGAACTCGCGGCGCTTGTTCACGATGCTGTGGATCGACAGCGTGCGCTCGGACGCGTACCAGACGACCAGGGACACCGTGACGCAGACCGCGAAGCCGATGACCGTGAGCGTGTAGGGGATGCCGAGCACCACGTGCAGCACGTCCGCGCCCATCGTGCCGAACACCGCGACCATCGTCACCGCGAACCAGTACACGACGGTCCGGTACGTCCGGGAGTAGTACTGCCAGATGAGTGCGGCGATGAACACCACGCACCCGAAGATCACCGCGGCGTACGGGTTAATGGTATAGACCATGTAGTCCGACAACGCCTCGCCCAGGGCTGTGGTCAGGATCTTCACGACCCAGAACCAGCCGGTGATGTCGGGGACCTTGCTCTCCTCGGTTGCGGGGCTCTCCTCGGTTGCGGCGCGCGATCCAGCCATGGGCCACAGGATGCCATGCCAGCCCGACCTGTTTGACCTCGAACCCGGCGTGTTAATTCTCAATCATCTATCAAAAAACCTAAGGAATCCCTAACGGATCGGGATCCCTCCCGGAGCTATGCAAGTACGACTTGCCCTGCGGCCCGAGCAGGAGGCGAACAGGAGGACCAGCATGCCGGATGACCACGACTCCGGAACGTTCTACGAGCAGTCCATCGGGGAACCGGACCAGCGCGACCTGAACTCGCCGCGCATGCCGGTCAGCCCGTTCCGGCGTCCGAGGCCGTGGGCATGGGCGTTGTCTACGTTGATGTTTATCGCAGGCCTGGTGTTCCTGCTGCTGCCGGTCACTGCGCTGTACTACCTCGGCGGCCACGGCAACCCGTACAACATCGAGACCATCTACGGGACGAGAAGCGACGAGATGCTGGAGCTACCGGCGGGCATGTTCGGACCCGGCCAGCCGCCCACCGATGTCACCAGCGTCCGCCTCGGTTGCGGCACCGCGTTCAGTTCCGGCGAAGGCGAGATGAAGGAAGGACCCAGCGGTCCGAAGGCATGCTCGGCTGCCGAGCAGACGCGGACAATCGCAGGCTGGCTTCTCGTTGGCCTTGGGATACTCGGCTTCGGAGTCGGCTTCACCCTGCCATCCGCGCGCTTCCCAGCCAAGCGCGCTTGAGGGGAACAGTAGTCAGAGGGTTCGGACCCCCTGGTATAGTCGCTTGCCGTGATCGCCCGCGCCGTGGTGTGCCCGTCGCCGCCGCTGCTCGCGGAGGACCTGACCGGGCGCGCGACGGTGCTGCCGGACCTGGCGGGGGCGTGCGCGGACGCGGTCGCGCGGCTGCTCGCGTCCGGGCCGGAGGTGGTGACCGTGGTAGGTGGCGGTCCCGCGACCCAGCCCTGGGATCCCGGCGCCCGCCTCGACCTGGCCGCCTACGGCCCGGGAGCGTCTGGGGCGCCGGGCTCGCGAGCACCTGGCTTGCGAGCACCGGGCCTGCCGCTCGCGCTCGGCATCGGCGCGAAGCTGCTCGATGACGCCGGCTACGCCGGGCCGCGGCAGTTGCAGGCCGTCGACGAGCACGCGACGCCGGACGACTGCCTGAACCTGGGCGTCGCGCTCGCGGATGATCCGTTCCGGACCGGGCTGCTGGTCGTCGGGGACGGCAGCGCCCGCCGCGACCCGAAGGCCCCGGGGCACCTCGACGAGAGGGCCGCCCCGTTCGACGCCGCGGTGGAGCAAGCACTGCGCGACGGGGACATGCTCGCGCTGGCCGACCTCGACCCGCGCCTGGCCCGCGAGCTGATGGCGACCGGGCGCGCCGCCTGGCAGGTGCTCGCCGGCGCGTTCGAGTCCCCGCCGCCGGCGGACATCCTGTACGCCGATGCCCCGTTCGGCGTTTTCTACCTGGTGGCGGTTCTCGACCCGTTAGCCGCCGGGTGGCCGTGATTTGATGGGCACATGCCCGTTGAACGAGTGCTCCCCGATCCCGACGCCGAGGCGCTTATCGCGCTCACCCGGGAGATCGCCGTCGAGGAACTGAAGCCCGTCGCCAGCTCATACGAGGCCGACGGGCGGTTCCCGCGCGAGCAGTTCGGGCTGCTGGGCCGCAGCGGGCTGCTCGGCTTGCCGTACGACGAGAAGTGGGGCGGCGCCGGGATCGGCTACGAGGTGTACCTGCAGGTCCTCGAGGAGATCGCCGCCGCGTGGATGACGGTCGGGGTAGGGCTTTCGGTGCACACGATGTCGTGCTACGCGCTGGCGGTGGCCGGGACCGATGAACAGCGGGAGGAATGGCTGCCGGAGATGCTCGGCGGCGACCTGCTGGGCGCGTACGCGCTGTCGGAGCCGCAGGCGGGGTCGGACGCGGCGGCGCTGTCGGCGCGGGCCGAGCGGGACGGTTCAGATTACGTCGTGACCGGGACGAAGGCGTGGATCACCCACGCCGGGGTGGCCGACTTCTACACGATGATGGTCCGCACCAGCGACGACCGCTCCCGCGGGATCAGCTGCCTGCTGGCTCCCGCCGACACCCCGAGGCTGAGGGTCGCGCCGGCCGAGCACAAGATGGGGCTGACCGGGTCGCCGACCGCCCAGTTGCTGCTGGAGGGCGCGCGGATCCCGGCGCGGCGGCTGATCGGGGCCGAGGGCGACGGCCTGCGGCTCGCCCTGGACGCGCTGAACTCCGGGCGGCTGGGCATCGCCGCGTGCGCGGTCGGGCTCGCGCAGGCGGCGCTGGACGAGGCGGTCGCGTGGGCGAGGCAGCGCCGCCAATTCGGCCGGGAGATCATCGAGTTCCAGGGGCTGGAGTTCATGCTCGCCGACATGGCGGCGGGGGTGGAGTCGGCCCGCGCCACGTACCTGGAGGCGGCGCGGCGCCGGGACCGGGGCCTGCCGTTCCGCCGTCAGGCGTCGATCGCCAAGCTGGTGGCCACCGACACCGCGATGAAGGTGACCACCGACGCGGTCCAGGTGCTCGGCGGGTACGGCTACACCCGCGACTTCCCGGTCGAGCGGTACATGCGCGAGGCGAAGGTGCCGCAGATCTTCGAGGGCACCAACCAGATCCAGCGCATGGTCATCGCCCGCGACCTCAAGAACTCCTGACCCGAACCCCTGGTTATGAGGTTCCTATGACTACCCGGATGCGGCTTTCGCGGTGCCGGTAGATCCCGAATATTGGGATCATGAGCTTCTTCAACAGTGCCGTCGTGCGGGTTGCCACGGCGGCCGCGGCGACGGCCGCCGTGGCCGCGCCAGTCGCCGCTCAGGCGGGCACCTCGCCCGCCGCTCAGGCGGGCACCTCGCCGGTGTCCGACTCGATCACCATCAAGCCAGCCAAGACGGTGGCGGTCGGCGATTCGGTGACGATAACGGCATCGGCCACCAACACCACCTCATCGACCATATCGGGATCGCTGGGGCTGAAGGTTCCTGATCCCAGCCTGCTGCACGACACGCGGGTCACCGGGGGAGCGCGTAACGTGGGAGGCAAGCTCATCTACAAGGGCGACACGCAGTGGGCTCCCGGCCAGACCATCACGCTCAGCCTGACCGCGACGACCCTGGCCGCCGGAACCGAGAAACTGAGCGTCTACTCGGATGGCACGGGCAGCACCAGCTCCGTCTACGCCTACGGCACGCTCACCATCAGCTCGTGAACTGGCCGCGGGCGCTACGGGGAGGTTTGCGGGCTCTCGTTCAGCCAATGGACAACTCGGTGAAGGCGCGGACCTGGGCGGTGAGTGCCCGCTCGGTGGGCAGCCGCTCCATCGAGGACGCGCCGAAGAAGCCGCATACTCCCGTGGTGCGCGACAGCACGAACGCGGCGTCGGACGGCTCGGCGATCGGGCCGCCGTGGCACAGCACCAGGATCTCCGGGTTGACCGCGACCGCCGCGTCCCGCATGGCCTGCACGCGGGTGACCGCGTCGTCCAGGGTCAGCGCGGTCCGCGCCCCGATCGAGCCGGAGGTGGTCAGCCCCATGTGCGGGACGATCACGTCGGCCCCGGCCGCCGCCATCCGCTCGGCCTGGCGCGGGTCGAACACGTACGGGCAGGTGGCCAGGTTCCGCGAGGCCGCGAGCCGGATCATCTCGACCTCGGCGTCGAAGCTCATCCCGGTCTCCTCCAGGTTCTGCCGGAACACGCCGTCGATGAGCCCGACCGTCGGGAAGTTCTGCACGCCCGAGAACCCCGCCTCGGCCAGCTGATCCAGGAACCGGGGCATCAGCCGGAATGGGTCGGTGCCGCACACGCCCGCCAGGACCGGCGTTTCCCGGACGACCGGGAGCACCTCGCCCGCCATCTCCATGACGATCTCGTTCGCGTCCCCGTAGGGCATCAGCCCGGCCAGCGACCCGCGCCCGGCCATCCGGTACCGGCCCGAGTTGTAGATGATGATCAGGTCCGCGCCGCCGGCCTCGGCGCACTTGGCGGACAGCCCGGTTCCGGCGCCCGCCCCGATGACCGGCTTCCCGCCAGAGGCCTTCGCCCGCAGCCGCCGAAGCACCTCGTCGTGGTCCACGCTCATTTCCCTTCGGTGATCATCTGGTGCAGCCGGTCGGCCATCGCGGTGGCGAATCCGGGATCGTTGATGTGAGCGTCCATCCGGCGCAGTGTCCGCCCGGCGGCTTCCAGCTCCCGTTCTACCGCGGCGCGGCAGGCTTCGTCGGCATCGGGGTCCCGGAACGGCTGCCCGTCCGCGTCCAGCGCGCTGACCCCGCGGCCGGGCCAGAACACCTCGGTCGGCCCGGTCGCCGCGGCGGCCTTCCGCCCGACCCGGGTACCCAGCTCCGCCATCTCGGGCTCCGTGGTCCGCATGAGCGTGACCGTCGGGTTATGCTCGAAGAACAGCCGCCCGCTGAACCGCTCCGGTACCGTGTCCGGCGGTCCGAAGTTCACCATGTCCAGGGCGCCCGGCGCGATCACCTGGGGCAGCCCGGCGGCCCCGGCGGCGGTGAGCCGGCCCGGCCCGGCCGACAGCACGCCGCCCACCAGGTCGTCGGCCAGTTCGGTGGTGGTGAGATCGAGGACGCCGTCCACGAGCCCCTCTTCCGCCAGGCCCTCGAGGGCCCGTCCGCCGGCGCCGGTGGCGTGGAAGACGAGCACCTCGTACCCGAGTTCGGTGAGCCGTTCCTTCGCGGTCTCGACCGCAGGGGTCGTCACGCCGAACATGCTGGCCGCGATCAGCGGCCGGTCGCCGGTGCCCGGCTCGGCTTCCCTGGCCTGCTCCCGGGCCGCGGCCATGCCCGCCATCGCCGCGGCGGCGTTGCCCAGCACTATCCGGGAGATCCGGTTCACCCCGGCCACGTCCACCACCGAGTACATGACGCACACGTCCTTGGCACCCACGTACGGCGACACGTCCCCGGAGGCCATGGTGGAGACGAGCAGCTTGGGCAGCCCGACCGGCAGCGCCGCGAACACCTGGGCCGCGATGGACGACCCGCCCGAGCCGCCCGCGGAGAGCACCCCGTCCACCTGGCCCCGGGCGATGAGGCCCGCCACCACGTCGGCGGCGCCGCGGCCCATCGCGGACACGGCTTGCCCCCGGTCGCCCGCCGCGCGCAACTGGGCCAGGCTGGTAC
>JAFMRC010000338.1:0-4098 GCA_017354375.1 Nocardiopsaceae bacterium
AGCCGGAATCCCCCTCGCCATCCCCGAAAACCGATACACCATGCCGGAAAGGTTCAGGACACCCGCAAACCGGACCACCCGCGACACGCCCGAAACACGCAAATAAATAAACGACGAGTCCATAGCAGCACTTATCCTCCACACGAATGCTTGTACCCGCCCCGGGGGTCGCCGAGGTACCCCCTCGCCGCGCATGACAGCCGCAGCCGATGGGACGTCGGCCAGCTAACGACCATTTTGATGACTTTATTCATAAATTTCGGGCAGGCGGAAGCTGACCTGACGGACCAGGTCGCACCGCCAGTGCGCCACACTAGTCCGCATGACGCGCGTCATCGCGGGCGCCGCCGGCGGGCGCCGCCTCGCCGTGCCCCCGGGGCAGTCCACCCGGCCGACGAGCGACCGGGCCAGGGAAGGACTGTTCGGCACCGTGCTGTCCGAGTTCGGAACGCTCCACGGCGCCCGCGTGCTCGACCTGTACGCGGGGTCCGGCGCGGTCGGCCTCGAGGCCCTGTCCCGGGGCGCGAAATCGGTGCTGCTCGTCGAGTCTGACCCGAGGGCGGCCGGGGTGATCAGGGCGAACATCAAGGCGGTGGGGATCGGCGGTGCGCAGGTGGTCACCAGCCGCGTGAAGGGGTGCCTCGCGGGGCCGCCGCGAGGCACCTACGACCTCGTGTTCGCCGACCCGCCGTACGCCGTCACCACCGCCGAGATCATTAAGGTCCTCACGCTGCTGGCGGGCTCCGGCTCCGGAGCCGCGGTCGAGGCCGGTCCCGTTGAGGCCGGTCCCGTCGAGGCCGTCCACGGAGCGAAAGGCTGGCTGGCCGACGGCGCCCTGGTGGTCGTGGAGCGCGCGACGCGCTCCGGCCCGCTTGACTGGCCCCCCGGCTACAGCCCGGGAAAGACCCGCAGGTACGGTGAGGCGACGTTCTGGTATGGGTGGCACAGCGCGGCATGAGCACACGCCCGTGCCCGCGCACATGAGGAGTGATACCGCGTGCAGCGAGTTGTCTGTCCCGGCTCGTTCGACCCCATGACGAACGGTCATCTCGACATCATCGGCCGGGCGGCCGGCCTGTACGACGAGGTCGTGGTCGCCGTTCTCGTCAACATCACGAAGAAGACGCTCTTCAGCGTCGATGAGCGCATCGAGATGATCCAGGAGTCCACGAAGGACTACGACAACGTCCGCGTGGACCGGTTCCACGGGCTGACGGTCGATTTCTGCACGGAGAACGGCATCAACGCCATAGTCCGGGGCCTGCGTGCGGTCAGCGACTTCGAGTACGAGATGCAGATGGCCCAGATGAACTACCGTCTGGCCAAGGTCGAGACGCTGTTCATGAGCACTAACCCCCTGTACTCATTCCTGAGTTCCAGCCTGATCAAGGAGGTCGCCGCGTACGGCGGTGACGCGAGCGGGCTGGTGCCAGAACCCGTGCTCACCAGGCTTCGCGATCGCCTCAACGGGGGGTAGCCGCCTCGTCGGCAACACCGAGTTGGGAATAACGTGCAGCCCCGGTAGGCTGATTCGTCGTTCACTTCATTGCCGACCTAGTACACTGTGATGTCCAACGTTAACGGAAAACCCGTCGGGCGCGACGCCGATAGCGACTTCGTGTTCGACATGCGGTCGCTTAGCCGCCAGCCCGGCTCGTACAGTGACCAGGCTCGCACGGCTAAGGTGCCCGAGGACCTGAACGGCAGCAAGACGGGGCTCGTCGAAGTTCCGGCGGGCGCCGACGTGGCCCTTGACCTGCGGTTCGAGGCGGTCTCCGAGGGGGTGCTCGTCACCGGCTCGGCGGTCGCCTCGCTGACCGGCGAGTGCGCGCGGTGCCTGGACCCGCTGGCCTTCGAGGTAGAGGCTGGCATCCAGGAGCTGTACCGCTACCTGCCGGATCCGGGCGAGGACGGCGAAGAGGACGAAGATCGCTTCCTCGACGGTGATCGCCTGGACCTGGAACCGGCCTTCCGTGACGCGCTGGTGCTCGCGCTGCCGCTCGCGCCGCTGTGCCGGGACGATTGCCCCGGCCTGTGCCCCGAGTGCGGCGTCAAGCTCGCCGAGGCGGGACCGGGTCACGGGCACGGCGAGGACATAGACCCGCGGTGGAGCGCGCTCCGCCAGCTTGATTTTCCTGACCGAGTAGAAGACCGAGCCGAGTAGAAGACCGACAGGAGAGCTGAAGTGGCCGTTCCCAAGCGGAAGATGTCGCGCAGCAACACGCGTTCCCGCCGTTCCCAGTGGAAGACGGCCGCGCCGACGCTGGTGGAGTGCCAGCAGTGCCATAGCCAGAAGCTGCCGCACGCCGCCTGCCCGACGTGCGGAACCTACCGGCGCCGTCAGGTCATCGAGCCGGCCTGACCTGATGTAAGGAGCGCCGGTGAGCGGACGACGTAACGACGGGGAGTTTCCTCAGTCACGAGACCCCGCCGAGCTGTCTGGCGCTCTCGGCGTGCCCATCAGCGAGGAAACGCTGGATCGCGCCCTCACGCACCGTTCCTACGCCTACGAGAACGGTGGCCTGCCGACCAACGAGCGCCTGGAGTTCCTCGGCGACTCGGTGCTCGGCCTGGTCGTGACCGACACGCTGTTCAACAGCCACCCCGACCTGCCGGAAGGCCAGC
This sequence comes from Nocardiopsaceae bacterium, assembly GCA_017354375.1. Lineage (GTDB taxonomy): Bacteria > Actinomycetota > Actinomycetes > Streptosporangiales > Streptosporangiaceae > Trebonia. The sequence continues at coordinate 2,626 of JAFMRC010000338.1, forward strand.
TCGCCAAGCTTCGCGCGGCTGTCGTCCAGATGGGCGCGCTGGCCGACGTCGCGCGCCAGCTCAAGCTGGGCGCCTACGTGCGGCTTGGCCGCGGCGAGGAGGGGACTGGCGGCCGGGACAAGCCGTCGATACTGGCCGATACCCTCGAAGCGGTGATCGGCGCGACGTACATCGACTGCGGGCTCAAGTCGGCCAGCGAACTGGTGCACCGGCTGTTCGACCCGGTCATCGAGCGCTCGGCGCGACTCGGCGCCGGCCTGGACTGGAAGACGTCGCTGCAGGAGCTGACCGCGCTGCGTGGCCTTGGCGTGCCGCTGTACAACGTCACCGACACCGGCCCCGATCACCAGAAGGTGTTCCGCGCCGTGGTGGAGGTTGGCGGCCGGGCGCTGGGGGAGGGCGAGGGCCGGTCCAAGAAGGCGGCCGAGCAGCTCGCCGCCGAGGCCGCGTGGCGGGCGATCAGCGCCGAGGCGACAAGCACGGATGATACCTAACGGATCGATCCGCCTCCCCCTGTCCACGCCTCCTGCCCCGGTGGTGCCATGCCGGAACTTCCCGAAGTCGAGACCGTTCGCGCCGGCCTTGAGCGGCACGTCGCGGGACGGGCGGTCGAGGCCGCGCGCGTCCTGCACCCCCGCGCGGTCCGGCGTGACGTCAGGGGGCCGTCCGGGTTCGGGGACGCCCTGGCCGGGCGCGGGCTCAAGAAGGCCGAACGCCGTGGCAAGTACCTCTGGCTGACCCTGGATGATGACCAGGCCTTGCTCGCTCACCTGGGCATGAGCGGTCAGCTTCTCGTCGGCGACCCGGGACGCCCGCTGTCGCCGCACGTCCGGGCTCGCCTCACGTTCACCGACGGCGGCCCCGACCTCCGCTTCACGGACCAGAGGACTTTTGGCCACCTGATGCTGGCGCCTCTCGCGCTTTCCCCTGGTGGCCGTGCGGTCCCCGCGCCGATTGTCCATATCGCGCCGGATCCGCTGGAAGAGGCATTTGATCCGGAACTGTTCGCGGCGCGGCTGCGCCGGAAGCGGACCGGGGTCAAGCGGGCGCTGCTGGACCAGTCGCTGGTCAGCGGCATCGGCAACATCTACGCGGACGAGGCGCTGTGGCGCGCGAGGCTGCACTGGGCGCGTCCCACCGAGACGCTGCGCGGGTCCGAGGTCTCCCGGCTGCTCACCGCGGTCACGGGGGTGCTCGGCGAGGCGCTGCGCGCCGGCGGGACCTCGTTCGACGCCCTGTACGTGAACGTGAACGGCGAGAGCGGCTACTTCGACCGGACGCTGGACGCCTACGGCCGCGCGGGGAAGCCGTGCAAGCGTTGCGGAACGCCGATGCGGCGCGAGAAGTTCATGAACCGCTCCTCCTGCACCTGCCCCCGCTGCCAGCCGCCCCCGGTGGCAGAAACCGCCACCTTACCGGGGGCGGCTGGCAGCGGATATCTCCCGGGGGGACGACCCCCCGTACCCCCCGATG
>JAFMRC010000338.1:4108-5896 GCA_017354375.1 Nocardiopsaceae bacterium
CCGGGCGCGCGGTCGATAGCGCCTGCGTAGATAGCGCCACCCGCAGTTTGTTCAACGCGCGTATCTTTGATAAGATAAGGCGCATAACGGGAACAGGGGCTTGCTCAACTTGACCGCAAAAGGCCTGGGTGAGAACCTGGTAACTGTTGACGCACGCAGGGGCGTGTAAATTGTATCTATGCCCACTCTGGTCACTCAGTGTGGAGGACCTTTAATCATGGCGAAGGCTCTATTCGGCCATGTCGGTGGTCCCGATCCCCGCATGGTCTCCGAGATGCGCCGACTCCAGCAGCGTGTTCGTGACCTCGAAGCCGAGCTTGCCCGGCTTCAGGCCGAGAACGACGCGCTTTCCACTGGTGCCGGTCACGAGGAGGACGTGCTGGTCCTGGACCGCGAGCCGGCGCTTGCCTGACCCTGAACAGGTCAGGAACCGCCGCTCTGCCCGCTAGGGTGCGACACGGCACAACCGCAGAACGAATCAGGGACGCCTGCTCGGCGTCCCTCTTCGTTGTATACCCGCCGGTGGCCGTGGCGTTTCCGGCGGCCGGTGCCGATAGCCGGTAGGGTTCGGGTGGCGACTGTTCCTCGTTGGTGGCGACCGTTCCAAGGGGGCGTTACGGCATACATAGCACGGGGAGGTGAGGACAAATCCACCTAAAGACCCTCACCTTGCGCGGCTTCAAGTCGTTCGCGTCCGCGACGACCATTCGTCTTGAGCCCGGCATCACTTGCGTCGTCGGCCCGAACGGATCCGGTAAGTCCAACATTCTCGACGCGCTCTCCTGGGTCATGGGAGAGCAGGGCGCCAAGAGCCTGCGCGGCTCCAAGATGGAGGACGTGGTCTTCGCGGGCACCTCCACCCGCGCCCCGCTCGGACGGGCCGAGGTCACGCTCACCATCGACAACAGTGACGGCGCCCTGCCGATCGACTACGCCGAGGTGACGATCAGCCGCCTGATGTTCCGTTCCGGGCAGAGCGAGTACGCCATCAACGGCGATCAGTGCCGGCTGCTCGACATCCAGGACCTGCTGAGCGACAGCGGTATCGGCCGCGAGATGCACGTCATCGTCAACCAGGGCCAGCTCGACGAGATCCTGCACGCGGGCCCGGAGGCCCGCCGCGCCCTCATCGAGGAGGCGTCCGGCGTCCTCAAGCACCGCAAGCGCAAGGAGAAGGCGCTGCGCAAGCTGGACGCGATGCAGGGCAACCTGACCCGGCTCGTCGATCTCACCGGGGAGCTCGGCCGGCGCCTGAAGCCCCTCGGCCGGCAGGCCGAGATGGCCCGGCGGGCCGCCGTCATCCAGGCAGACCTGCGCGACGCGCGGCTGCGCCTGCTCGCCGACGACTACGTGGCGCTGCGAGAGGCGCTGCACCGCGAGGAGGCCGACGAGGCCGTCATCGCCGAGCGCCGCGCCACCCTGGAAGCCGACCTCGCCGTCGCCCGTGAGCGGGAGGCCGAGCTGGACCGGGCGGCGTCCGAGCAGGCCGCCGCGTTCGCCACCGCGCAGCAGACCTGGTTCGCGCTGTCCTCGCTCACCGAGCGACTGCGCGCCACCGCCAGCCTGGCGGGAGAGCGGCACCGGCTGCTGTCGTCGGAACCGGAGCCGGAACGCCCCGGCCGCGATCCTGACGAGCTCGAAGCCCAGGCCGCCGAGCTGCGCGCGGAAGAGGAGGAACTGTCCGAGCGGCTGGCGGCGGGCCAGGAGGTGCTGTCGGAGGCGGTTGCCCAGCGGTCCGCTGCCGAGCAGGCCCTGGCCGCGACCGAGCGGCGGCTCGCCGACTCGGCC
>JAFMRC010000339.1 GCA_017354375.1 Nocardiopsaceae bacterium
CGCCTTGGCACCGGAAGGCGCCGGGGCCGGCGCCCCGCCGCCCGGGCCTTCCTGGGCACGGCGCTGCCGCCCCGCGCCGGAGCGCTGCCCCTGGCGTCCCTGCTTCCCCGAATCCCCCGCGAACGACTCCTTGAGCCTGCGGACCACGGGCGCCTCGATCGTCGAGGACGCCGAACGCACGAACTCGCCCATCTTCTCAAGCTCGGCCATGACGGCCTTGCTTTCTACGCCGAACTCCTTCGCGAGTTCGTAAACCCGGACCTTCGCCACCATGCTCCTTCTGCTTGGCCCTTGCGGTGGGCCATCAACCGGATCATCAGCCGATCCGGCGCGGCGCATGCCAGCGCGTCCGGGTCGGCGTCAGTTCATGCCGTTCATCGCCTTGTGCTCATCGAGCGCTCATTAGCTTCTCGACCTGCTTTCCATACAGGTTGCTGTATTTCCCGCGCTCGCCTCCGGCCGCACCTGCGGTGCGGCCCTTCAGCTCGCGCTGGTGTATCCCGCACTCGCCTCCGGTGCGTATACGCACCTTTGGCTCGCGCGCTGTGCTTCCCGCACTCGCCTCCGGGCGCTAGGCGCCCTTTGGCTCGTGCTCGTTATGTTATGTCCGGAACGTCCGCTCGTGAAAGATACGAGGCGATCGGGCCGGTGCCGAGCGGACCCGTCGCGCGAAGCGCGCGGGGCAGCGCCCGGCGTCGCCGCGCCTTGTCGAGGCAATCCAGGCTGGGGTGCAGGTACGCGCCCCGGCCTGGCCGCCGCGCTCGGGGATCGGGCACGATGTCGCCCCCGTCCGCCACAAGGCGAAGCAAGCTGGACTTGGCCGCTCGTTCCTTGCACCCAACGCACGTGCGTACCGGAAAACTTCCCGGCGGTGCCGACTCAAGCTGTGCCGACTCAGGCCGTGCCCGCTCGGGCCGGGGGCGCTCGGATCTCGCGGTCATTCCAGCGCCAGTCTACCGCGTCCCGATCTTCTCGAAACCGGAGCGCTGTCGCTAGGCCGTCGCTAGGCCCCGGGGGCCGGCTCGGCGGCGGGAACGTCCCCGGACGCGGAAACGTCCCCGCCCGGGACGTCTTCCGCGGGGGCCGCGTCCGACCTGATGTCGATCCGCCAGCCGGTCAGCCGGGCGGCGAGCCTGGCGTTCTGCCCCTCCTTGCCGATGGCCAGCGACAACTGGTAGTCCGGGACCACTACGCGGGCCTCGAGCGCCACCGGGTCGATCACCTCGACGCGGGTCACCCGGGCCGGGGACAGGGCGTTCGCGACGAACTCGGCGGGGTCATCGGAATAATCGACGATGTCGATCTTCTCACCGTGCAGCTCGGCCATCACGTTCCGCACCCGGCTGCCCATCGGGCCGATGCACGCGCCCTTGGCGTTCACGCCCTGCTGGTGGGACTGCACCGCGATCTTGGTCCGGTGGCCGGCCTCCCGGGCGATCTTGACGATCTCCACCGCCCCGCCCGCGATCTCCGGTACCTCCAGCGCGAACAGCTTGCGCACCAGGTCAGGGTGCGTCCGGGACAGCGTCACCGAGGGGCCGCGGTGCCCCTTGCGAACCCGCCACACGTAGCAGCGGAGCCGCTCGCCGTGGACGTACCGCTCACCGGGTACCTGCTCCGCCGACGGCAGCACCGCCTCGATCCGGCCCAGGTCCACCAGCACGGTGCGCGGGTCCTTGCCCTGCTGGATCACGCCGGCGACGATGTCGCCCTCGTGCCCCGCGTACTCGCCGAACGTCATCTCGTCCTCGACGTCCCGCAGCCGCTGGAGGATCACCTGGCGGGCGGTGGTCGCCGCGATCCGGCCGAATCCGGCCGGGGTGTCGTCGTACTCCTGCCCGACTGCCCCGTCGTCGGCGACCTCGCGCGCCCACACCGTGACGTGGCCGCTGGCCCGGTTCACCTCCACCCGCGCCGTCGGGTTGGCCCCGGGTGTCTTGTGGTAGGCCATCAGAAGCGCGTCCTCGATGGCCTTGATGGCCGTCTCGGAGGAGATGTCCTTCTCGCTCTCCAGGCTGCGGAGCACGCTCAGGTCAATGTCCATCGCCGCCAGCTCCAAGGTCTGCTTCCTCTCGCGGAAGCATGTCATCCGGATGCGCGTCGTCACGCGCGTTGTCCGGGATCCGCCCGAACTCCACCTGGACGGCACCGGGGCCGAGCTCGTGGTACGGGTGCTCGCGTTCCACGCCGGCCACGTCCAGCGTTACCCCCCCGGTGTCCGCTGCCAGCACCCTCCCCGTCACCGTTCCCTCCGTCGATGTCTTCACCCGGACCAGGCGGCCGACGGCACGCCTCCAGTGCCGCTCCCGCGTCAGCGGCCGGTCCACACCAGGTGAGGAAACCTCAAGCGTATACGGGATCTCCCCCATGACGTCCGTAGCGTCGAGCGCGGCGGAGATCTTGCGGCTGACTTCCGCCGCGTCGTCAAGGCTGACGCCCGCGTCACTATCGACGACGATGCGCAGCAGCCGCCGCTGGCCGACGAGGCTGACTCGCACCGTTTCCACGTCCATGCCGTTCGCGGCCGCCACCGGCTGGACCAGGCCGGCCAGGCGCTCCTCGTCCACCGCGCTGACGGCGCGACGCCTGCCACCGGGCATTATGACCTCCTCGGTCCCGGGCCGTCCGCGGACAGTCCGCGATAGGCTCTCATCTTCGCAGGCCTAGCGTCTGGTAGTCAGCTTAGCCATCTCGCGCGAGCCGTTGGGACGGAGGAGTCGGTGGTCGCGAGGAAGGCGGCTAGTCGCGGGGGAGGGAGAGCACGCGGGCGATCGTGGAAGCGGCCGTGTCCAGGTCGTCGGCCATGGAAATCCGCTCCGCCCACGACCACCAGTACCACCAGAGGCCGTCGCCGCCGCGGACCGCGTACACGTTGTCTTCCAGGGCACGGGCGTCGGGGTTCACCACGTACACGCTGGGTACCCGGCCGGGCGGCGTCATGAGCCAGGCCTCAAGGCCGCGGTGCGCCAGTTCCTCAGCCAGCTTGTCCAGGTAGGCAACCTCAGCGTGGTTTCCCTTGGATTCCACCGAATATCACCGTCGTCACAGGTAGTAGGTTCCCCGGAACTTCACGTACCGGATGGGCCACCCCCACGGAGGATCCACTCCAAGCGAGGCCGCGAATCGCGCGTGCCGCGCGGGGGTCAGCCAGATCGCCGGCTCACGGTGGAGCACCCGCCCGGGAGCGGTCTGGCCATTACGCCTATGGTACGTAACAAAGCTCGGCCGGGATGGATTCCTCGTGCAAAACCGTGAGCCGCGATACGGCCCGCGTGAGCGCCACGTACAGCCGGCGAAGGCCGTATCCCTCCCCCGCAGATGCGGCGATGCGGCCGGGCTCGGCCAGCACGACGTGGTCGTACTCCAGGCCCTTGGCCAGCGTCGCCGGAACGACCGTGAGCCGCGCCCCTCCCTCCCCGCCTGGCTCCCCCGCCCCGCCGAGCATCTCGCACGGCAAGCCGGCCTTCCGCAAGGCCGCCGCCATCTCGCCGGCCATGCCGTCGGCGCAGATCACCGCGACCGAGCCGGGCGTCGCCAGCGCCGCACGGCACTCCGCCTCCACCTCGGCCGCCAGCGTGCCCCCGTCCACCCGCCGCACGGTCAGCGACTGCGGGTCCGACCGCAGCGACGCGGCCGGGCGCAGCCCGGGCGCGATCGACGGCAGCAGCCGGGAGGCGTAGTCGAGGATCTGCCGCGGCACCCGGTAGCCCACGTCCAGCTCGCGGACGGACGCCCCCGGCTTCCCCAGGTGCCCGAGCAGCGCGTCCCAGGAGGAGGTGGCCCACGGGGTCGTGCCCTGCGCCAGGTCGCCGAGCACGGTCGCGGCCCCGGTGGAACAGCGCCTTCCGACCGCCCGCAGTTCCATCGGCGACAGGTCCTGCGCCTCGTCCAGCACGACGTGCGCGAGGCTCGGCGTGCGCTCGATGAGGTCGGCGGCCTCGTCGATCAGCACCAGGTCGGCCCGCGACCACTTCGCCGACCCCGGCCCGCGCGGCACGGGAAGCCACAAGGCGGCCTTCTGCTCGGCGTCGGTGAGGATCCCGTCGGCCGCCGCCGCCAGCGTGGCGGGATCCGACAGCACGCTGAATACCAGGCGCCTCGCGTCCATCTTGGGCCACGCCTCGGCGACCGCCGCGCGCACCGGCGCGGACCGCCGCACGGCGTCGTGGGTCCGGTCGTCGCAGGTCTCCCCGGCCGCCTCCATCCGGGAGAGGATCACGTGCGCGATCCGGTGCCCGAGCAGTTCCCGTCCGGCGCCGTACCGGACGCCGCGCTCCCTCAGCTCGCGGGCGAGCTCGCCGATCTCGTAGGCGGACACCCGCCAGCGCCGCGACCCGCGGGCCAGCACCAGGGCCTCGGCGGGCTCGCGCAGCGACGACCACAGGGCGCGGCGCAGCACCTCGGCCATCCGCCCGTCCGCCTTGATGGCGGCGGCGTCGGCGGAGTCGGTTCCCCGGACGGGAACGGCCGCGGCTCCCTTGACTCCGGTTCCCTTGGCTCCGGCGGGCGCGACCAGGTCGCTGACGGTCGCCTGCGCGACGTCCAGCTCGCCGAGCGCGGGCAGCACGTTGCGGATGTAGGACAGGAAGGCGGCGTTCGGCCCGACGACCACCACGCCGCGCCGGGTGACCTGCTCCTTGTGCGCGTACAGCAGGTAGGCGACCCGGTGCAGGCCGACCGCGGTCTTCCCGGTCCCCGGCGCGCCCTGCACGCACACGGTCCGCGCGGCGTCCGCCCGCACGATGTCGTCCTGCTCGGGCTGGATGGTGGCGACGATGTCCCGCATCGGCCCGGACCGTGGCCGCTCGATCTCCGCTACCAGGAGGCGGGAAACCCCCTTGCCGGGGGTTCCAGGGGGTCGTCCCCCTGGGCTAGCAGAGTTGTCCGAACGGATCGTGGCGCCTGCCCCGTCCCCGCTGCCTGCTCCCCCTCCGTCCGCGGCGCCGAGACGCTCGTCCTCGTAGGCGGTCAGCTCCCCGCCGTCGAACCCGAACCGCCTCCGCAGCTCCACCCCCATCGGCTCGGCCGGGCTGGCCTGGTAGAACGGCCGGGACACCGGCGCCCGCCAGTCGATCACGACCGGCGTCCCGTCCCGGTCGTGCACGTGCCTGCGCCCTATGTGATAGGCGTTGCCCTTGAATTCGGAGTCATCGCCGTAGTCCAGCCGCCCGAAGAACAGCGGCGCGTCCGGGAGATCCTTCAGGGATTCGGCCCGGCGGTACAGGTCGGCCTTGAGGAACTGGAGGTTCAGGGCGTCCGCCGCCGCGACCTCCGGGTTGAGGGCGAGCACTTCCTCGCGCATGAGCCGCAGGTACTCGCGGGACTGGATGAGGTGAGCGCGCTCGGCGCGGATTACCGGATCTTCGTCGGCAGGCATGCCAAACCCCCATGGCGTGTGGGCGAAGCTCAAAACTCTAACCTTGCCGGGCAGTGAAGTCACTTCGTTTTTCGCCCAGACTGGAGGCCATGAACGCGCTGACCATGCACGAGGGCACCTGGACGCTGGAAGACCGGTTCTCCTCCCCCTGGCACTACCTTCCGGTCGAGGTGGCATCCGGCGCGGCGGCGCTGCGGGTCGAGCTGGCCTACGAGCGCGCCGGGGCGGTGCTGGACCTGGGCTGCCTGGACCCGTCCGGGTTCCGCGGCTGGTCCGGCGGCGCCAGGGAATCGTTCGTCATCGCGGCGGATGCCGCCACCCCGGGGTACCTGCCGGGCGAGGTCGGCCCCGGCTTGTGGCAGGTGGTCATCGGCCTGCACCAGGTTCCGGCCGAGGGCGTCCGCTACCGGCTGACCGCGGAAACGAGGTCCGGCATCGCGACCGCTGCCGGTACCGCGACGGCGGCCGGCCGGGCTGCCGCCTGCCGCTTGCCCGACGGCTGGCTGC
>JAFMRC010000113.1 GCA_017354375.1 Nocardiopsaceae bacterium
GCACGGGGTGTACCTTTCCGGCCGGTGTTGGCGCACCGGTCTTGCTTGAGAGCCTGTTCTTGATGATCCGGGAAGGTACACCCCCTTCCCGGCAGATCCACAGGTTTCAAGCATTCCTCCGTTCGAGCCCCTCCAGACCAACCTCCCGACTATCGAGCAGATCGAACGCGAGCTTGCCGGCGGCGAGACATGAACCCCCGGCTGGCGGCGATGCCGAATAGCGCCCTCTTCGCCAGGTCTTGCGAGACTCCTGCGCGAAGGCCGAGGCCCGTTTCACCTGAACCCCGGCCAGCATTACTGCGGCGGGAGCGCCACTTCCGATTCTGGTGACTCAGAGAGCTGGAGCGCCGAGATGATGTCGTGCGGCGATCGGAGAAGCTGTGGCTGGTGATCGAGGACCGCCTGCTGCGCGGCGGTCAGCTGGTGCACGTGCACCGTCCAGTCAGCCTTCACGATGAGCAGGGCACCGGCTCGGACTACCGCGTCCCTGGTCGGCTGCAGCGATCCGAGCACTGGGCCGAGGTTCTGAAGCAGGGCCGCCGTAACGCGGGCGTCCCGTTCCTGGACGAGCCGGGTGTCGGCGATATGCGCCGCTGTTAGCACGGCCTCCTGGCCGCCCGGAGTCCGCGTCGCCTCCCGTACCTTGCCCCGCATGGTCCGGAACCATGACCCGATGATGGGGGCATCCCGTTCTTCAACCGAGATGTTCGCGGTGGCAAGCCACGCATCGAGGACCGCCTCTACCTCTTCGTGGATCCCTTCAACGTCCAGGTAGACCGAGATCAGCAGCGTGTCCGGCCCGGCCGGGGAATTGCCTGGCGCACGCGCGGGCAGATCCTCTCCGCGCACCGCGTCCGGCGACCATTCGTCGGCGAAGGTTTCCATCTGGAGCAGGACCAGCTTGATCGCGCCGGGCTCGGCGTCCGGCGGGTAGCCGTGCCTGGCGAGCAGGCGCTTGATCGTCGTGCGGATCTTCGCCTGGACGTCATGGCGGGATGCCCAGTCGGTAGTGACGTCCCGCCGCAGGACCCTCACGAGGTCCCGGGCGATGTCCGCGAGCTTGTCATCGCCCATCTGGGTCACAGCGGACTCGTTCTGGGCCACCGCGTCGTAGAAGGCAAGCTCGTCGTTGTTCAGCGCGGGCGTGAACTGCTCGCCGCGCCGCGCATCCTTGGACACGTCCCTGGCCATCTCGACCAGTTCGGCGATGACCTGCGCGGCGGTCAGGTTCTGGTTCGTGTACTTGCGCATCAGCTCGGCCAGTCGCTCGGAGAAGCTCCGCTGCGCGACCACGTTGTGCCTGGTGACCCGGCGCATCTCCTGCTCGATCAGCCGCCGCAGCGCCTCGATCGCCAGGTGCGGATTCCGCTGCGCCTGCATCCGCTCGATGAACGCATTGTCCAGGTGCGACAGGTCCGGCCGGCCGACGCCCGCGGCCTCATAGAGGTTGGTGACGCCGCCCGCCTCGACCGCCCCGGCGGCCAGGGACCTCAGGTACAGCTCCACGTCCGGCGGGACCGATTCGCCGCGGGCGCGCCGGTCATCGGCGTCGGACTTGGCCATCCACCGGCGGACTTCTTCGAAGAACGCGATATCCCTCCGGACGTCGGCGAGGGCGCCGCTGGAGGAGCACAGCGCGTACATCCGGGCCAGGCGCGACGCTTCCTTCCGGAACCGGTCGCCCAGCTTCGGCTCGCCGTCGGCCACCTGGTTCCCGGCGGACAGCGGGTCGCGCAGGAAGTTCACCGCGCCGAGGATCGCGTCCAGGTAGGCCGTCCTGGTCCCGCTCGCCAGGACGCCGCGCCAGTCGTAGCCGTCGAGGATCTCCTCGCCGATCACGGCCAGGAGGTCCCGCACGGCGGCGATGGCCTCGTCGATGTCCCGGCCCTGGGGCTTCCTGGCCTGGTCCCGGTCGGTGTACTCCGCGAGGGCCTCGTACAGGTTCTCGGTCACCGGCGCGTAGCCGACGAGCAGCCCGTCCTGCTTGTTGCGGAACGTCCGGTTCACCCGGGCCAGGGCCTGCATCAGCGCCGCGCCGCGCATCGGCTTGTCCAGGTACATCGTGTGCAGCGGCGGCGAGTCGAACCCGGTCAGCAGCATGGACTGGACGATCACCAGCTCCAGGGAGTCGTCCGGATCCTTCGCCCGCTTCTGGATCACCTTGCCCGCCGACGGCCGCCGGACGTGCTTGAAGATGTGCGGCTCGTCTCCCGGCCCGCCGGAGTAGACGACCTTGATCTTCCCTTCGCGGTCGTCAGGAGAGTGCCAGTCCGGCTTTACGGCGATAATTTGCTCGTACAGGGCGGCGCAGATGTCCCGGGTGGCGCACACGATCATGCCCTTGCCGGGCACGCCGATGAACTTGCGCATTTCCTTCGACCGCGTCTCCCAGTGGTCCACGATGTCCGCGGCCAGCCTCTGGAGCCGGTCCGGTGCCCCGTACAGGGCGTTCATCGCGACGACGGCCTGCTGGATCCGCTCCCGCTCCGAATCATCCAGCCCGGCGGTCGCCTCGTCGGCCCGCTCGTCGATCAGGTCCGGATCGACCCCGGCGGGCAGGTCCAGCGGGATGAGGCGGCTCTCGTAGTACACCGGCACCGTCGCCCCGTCATCGACGGCACGGGTCAGGTCGTAGATGTCGATGTAGGGACCGAACACGTCGCGGGTGTTCCGGTCGGCCAGCGCGATCGGAGTGCCGGTGAACGCGATCATCGTGGCGTGCGGCAGGGCGTCCCGCAGGTGCCGGGCGTAGCCGTCGAGGTCGTCGTAGTGGCTGCGGTGCGCCTCATCGACGATCACGATGATGTTCCGCCGGTCCGACAGCCGCGGGTGATCGGCCCCGGACTCCCACTCGGCCCTCGTCTTCCCGAACTTCTGCAGCGTGGTGAAGATGATCCCGCCGACCTGCCGCCGGGACAGCTCCGCCCGCAGCTCCTCGCGGGTCGCGGCCTGCAGCGGCTTCTCCGGCAGCAGGTCGCTGGCCAGGAACGTCTCATGCAGCTGGTCGTCCAGGTCGGTCCTGTCCGTGAGCACGACGATCGTCGGGTTCCCCAGCGACGGATGGCGCATCACCTGGTTGGCGTACAGCTCCATCTCCATCGACTTGCCGGACCCCTGCGTGTGCCACACCACGCCGGCCCGCCCGTGGCTGCGCACCGCCTCCAGGGTCTTCCCGATCGCCTTGGAGACCGCGAAGTACTGGTGCGCCTTGGCCAGCCGCTTGACCAGCCCATCCTCCGACCGGGCGAACGTCACGTAGCCGGCAAGGATCTCCAGGAACCGGCCGGGCTCAAAAAGGCCATTAATCAGCAGAACGGAGGGGAGTGACTCGGTATTAGCGGGCGGCTGCGGCACCGGCACGCCATCGTCATCGACATTCCACGGCGCGAAGTGCTCGAATTCCGTGAACGCCGTGCCGCACAGGGCGTCCGACCCGTCGGTCACGACGCACACCACGTTGCAGCGGAACGCCAGCGGCAGCTCCTCCGCGTACGCGCGCAGCTGGTTGCGGGCGTACTTGAGCCCCTCGCTGTCGTCGGTGGACCTCTTCAGCTCGACGAACACGACCGGCAGCCCGTTCAGGTAGCCGACGATGTCGAACCGCCGCCGGTGCTCCCCGTGCACGACCGTCACCTGGTTGGCGACCATGAAGTCGTTGGCGCTGGGGTTCTTGAAGTCGACGAGCCAGACGGTCGGGTTCTGCACGGCCCCGTACTCGTCGGTGTAGGTAACGCTGTGGATGCCGCGGGTCAGGAAGGCGTGGATCCGCTGGTTCTCGGCGACGGCGTCCTGGGACTTGGCCGAAAGGACCTCCTTGACGACGTCCTCAACCGCGGATGCTGGAAGCTTCGGGTTGATCCGCGTGACCGCGTCCCGCAGCCGCCCCGGAATGATCAGCTCATCCCACGACTCTCGCTCCCCAGACCCCTTGGCGATGTCCTTGCCGCTCTTGGGCTCCCACCCAACCTCGGCGAACCACTCCATGACGAAGCTCTCCCACTGAGCTTCCGACATCCCGCCGTCCATCACACGGCCCCCTCCACGACCTTCTCCGCGTCCCGCACGCGAATCTGACCCGACATGAGCTTCGGCAGCAATGTGTCGCGCAACGCTGCCAGGCTCCGCGACTCGACCGCAGCCGCGTGGGCTCGCTGCCGTAGGGGCATCGCGATCGACTCGAAATTCTGCAAACGCTCAGGTGAAGGAAGGGGAACTATCGCCTTATCGAACCGTTCGGCCCTGACAGCCGGGTAGGCGCTTCCTTCCGCTACGTTTTCGAGATACTGCACGAACTCATCACGCTTGGTCACCTCATACAGGAAAGCAGACCCTACCTTGGCAGGTGAAAGCACAGCAAACCCTGTGGAGACGACCAACTGAGGGTCATCATCCAAGATGATTGCGAAAGACTTTCTGTTCGGACGAACAGTTGACCAGATAGTGTCTCCTGGCGAGACTCCGCGACGGGCTCTTCCTGGTGCTTCATCCCACGAACCAACCTCTGGCCAGTCCACGTTACCCACCGACACACTCGATATGTCGATGTAACGTAGACGGCCTCCTGCGACCGGAGAGATCTTCCGCTGGTTGACAGTGGCTATATCTCCTAGCGAGACGCTGGTTGTATCCGGATCACTCGTTAGTATGCCTTCAAGCAAGGTACTTGCGAGATCGTCCACCGTGACCGTGATCCGGTCGTTGACGGCAATCTTGTCATGGAGAGCCTTGATCACAATCGAAATATTGCGCTGTTCTCCTACGTCTGGAATGCGAACGATGACGTTACGGATATAGTTCCTGTTCAACATGGGCTGCACACTGCCGGAATTAAATCCGGTCAGATCTAGCGCCTGGAACAGATGGAAGACGAATCGGGGGTCATTTCCTTTGAAATCTTCGACGAAGAGCGCGGTATTGAGAGGCCAGTATCTTTCGGTCTCGTAATAGCTCGCGACGCCCATGGAAGCCCCAGCGCGTCCGAGGACTAGTGCGGGGCCGGGAACAGGTCCCTCGTCATGCCAGCCACTAACACCCGCTGAGCCCACGACCGGAAATGTGCCAGGCCTCCGATCACGGGCCGCCAAGTCAAATCCCCTCTTCAACTGGACGACCTCTTCGAGTCTGCGTTGCCTCCACTTAGACATCGAGACGCTCCAGTTGGTCGCGGACGACCTGTTCTAGGCGGGCGGATTCGTCGAAGTGGGTGAACAGCTCTTTCTTGAGGCGCTCGATCTTTTCGGTGATGGGCTCGTCGTCCGTGTCATCTACTTCGGCTGCGCCGACGTAGCGTCCTGGGGTAAGGATGTGGTCGTGCTTACGGATCTCTTCTAGAGCCGCCGAGTAGCAGAAGCCCGGCACGTCCGTGTACGTCAGGCCTTCGTTCCGTGCCGATTTCGTGCCGCGCCAGGCATGGTAGGCGCCCGCGATTTTGGCGAGGTCTTCCGGGGGGAGGATGCGCTCGGTGCGGTCGACCAGGGTGCCCATGGTGCGGGCGTCGATGAACAGGACTTCGCCGCGGCGGTCGGTCAGGTGCTTAGCGCCCTGCGGGCCCTTGTCGTTGGTGAAGAACCACAGGCAGGCCGGGATCTGGGTGGTGCGGAACAACTGCGGGGGCAGGGCGATCATGCAGGAGACCAGGTCCGCTTCGACCAGGGCGGCGCGGATATCGCCTTCGCCGGACTGCTTCGATGACATGGAGCCGTTGGCTAGGACCACGCCGGCTGAGCCGTTGCTGCTCAGCTTGTAGACGATGTGCTGGAGCCAGGCGAAGTTGGCGTTGCCCGCCGGCGGCACGCCGTAGCGCCAGCGCTTGTCGTCGGTCTTCCTCGCCCAGTCGGACATGTTGAACGGGGGGTTGGCCAGGATGTAGTCCGCCCTGATGTCCGGGTGCTTGTCGGCGTAGAACGTGTCTTCCCAGCGGGACGATAGGTCCCCGCCGATGCCGTGGATGGCCAGGTTCATCTTGGCCAGGCGCCAGGTCCGTTCGTTCGACTCCTGACCGTAGACCGCGATGTCGTCGCGCTTGCCGCGGTGGTTGAGCACGAACTTCTCGGCCTGGACGAACATGCCGCCCGAGCCGCAGCACGGGTCATACACCCGGCCCGAGTACGGCTCCAGCACCTCGACCAGCAGCTTCACCACGCTGGCCGGGGTGTAGAACTCGCCGCCGCGCTTCCCCTCCGCGCGCGCGAATCGTTCCAGGAAGTACTCGTAGACCTCGCCGAGGACGTCGCGGGCCTTCTTCTCCCCGTGGCCGGTGAACCGAGCGTCGCTGATCAGGTCCACCAGCTCGCCCAGGCGGCGCTGGTCCACGTTGTCGCGGTTGAAGATCTTCGGCAGGACGCCGGCCAGCGACGCGTTGGACTTCATGACCGCGTCCATCGCGTTGTCGATCAGCTCGCCGATGCCCACGCTCTTGGCCTGCGCGGCCAGGCTGCCCCACCGCGCGCCTTCGGGCACCCAGAACACGCCCTCGCCGGTGTACTCGTCGATGTCATCCAGGAACTCGCCCAGCCGCGACTCCGGCACCCCGTCATCGAGGACTTCCTTGCGGATCTGGTCGCGGCGCTCGGCGAACGAGTCCGACACGTACTTCAGGAACACCAGGCCCAGGACGAAGTCCTTGTACTGGGCCGCGTCCATCGAGCCGCGCAGCTTGTCAGCCGCCTTCCACAGCGTGGCCTCGATCTCCGCCGTCGTCGGCATCCCCGGCAGCGCCGCCTGGTCCGACTTCCTCTTCCGCCCTGGCATCAGAGTCCCATCCGTTACTCGTCGTCACTGACCACTGTCAGTGTCCCATCGGTCAGGCCGCTCGTGGCGACATGACGCAGTTCGTCCAGCATGTCGATCTCCCGCTGCGCCACCACTCGGCGCGCGTCGATCGACTCCAGCAGCTCCTCCAGCGCCGCCACCTGACCCGGCGACAGCAGGGCCACCCGCAGGTCATCCACGCTGTCCGCCGGGCGGACTGCGCCGGGCGGCCGGGTGCCCGCTCCGTCGCCGAACAGCAGCGCATGCAGCACCCGGGGCGTGAACTGGGCGGGTTCGGCCGGCGTGTCGGGCTGGCCGGGCCGGGTCTGCACGACGGGCTTCGGTGGCGGGATCCGCAGGATCCGCACCGGGGATTCCGCGATCGCGTAGCCGCGGGTGTCGATGATGGCACCGGGCCGGGGTGAGGTGGTAACCAGCACGTCGCCGGGCTCGGTGAGCCGCGCGTTCGGGTACCGGCTGGCGAACAGCTCCCGGTCCACCTTCCGTTCCCCCGGCCTTCGGAGCCCGAGTACCTCGTCCGCGCCCAGCACGACATGGTGCCCGGACGGGTCGATGTCGCCCGGCCTGATCCGCGTGCCCTTGCGCATGATGAGCCGGTGCTGCCGGACCAGCGTCCCGACGGCTTCGGTGGCGGGCATCCGGTCCCCGGTGGCCGGTACGGCGGCCAGCAGTTCGGTCCGCACGTGCCGCCGGTCGGCGCTCGCGGTCGCGCCGATCCGGTCCAGGTCCGCGCCATGCCGCGTGACCTGGACGATCCGCGTGTCCGAGGTGTCCTTCCGGATGCGGGGGCTGACGGGGCGGCGCGGGGCGATCAGCGGGCCGAGGCCGGTGACCAGGGCGCCCACGTCGGCCTGGACGGCGAGCACCCGGTGGTGGCCGCGAGGCTCGTAGCCGTCCCGGCGCCAGGTCACCACGTCATCGGTCAGGTCCCGGGCCACGTCGGCGGTCAGCGGCCGGCCGGACACGTCCGCGAGCAGCACCCGGCCCCTCCACTGCGAGCCGCGGGCCTGCGTCAGCACCCACAGGGCGGTCTCGTATCCGGGCCGGTAGGGCACGCAGCCCCCGGGCAGCCGGATGACCGCCTCCACCATGTCGGCCTTGAGCAGTTCCGCGCGCCGGGCCGCAGCCCCGGAGGGCAGGTCGCCGACGAGGACGGAGGCTGGGCCGAGCACCACTGCGAACCGGCCCGCGGCCAGCGACAGCGCCGCCTCGTCGAGGAAGTCGAGCACCGCCAGGGGATCGGCCTGCTCCGCGGGCCGATACGGGATCTGGGTCACGAGCACGTCCGGATCCGGGGCCGGGCGCGGCAGCGTTCCCTCGTGGATGTCCATGTCCTGGAGGGGAATGCCGTGCACGACCAGGCGCCGGCGCAGCAGCCGGGCCAGTGCTTGATCGGGCTCGGCCGCGACCAGCCTCGGCTCGTGGTCCCGGCCGAGCAGGCCGGTGACCGCCACGAGAAGGTCTCCGGCCCCGGCGACGGGATCGGTGACGACGAGCGAGTCGGTCCGGCGGGCCTGCTCCCGGGCACCGGAGATACCGGCGATGAGCCGGGCGAGCCCGGGAGTGACCGCCCCTTCGTAGAGGGAGCTGGCGGTGTAGCGATGCCGAGACGCCATGATCCGTTCGGCGGCATGATCACAGCCCCACGTGGCCTCGGTCAGCTCATCGACCAGCCCGGCCACCCACCCGGCGTCGTCTGGTATCTGGCGGATCTCCGACCGCAGCAGCACGTCGTCCGGGTCGGCGGCGGCGGCCAGGCCGCGCAGCGCGGGCATGGCGCCGCCGAGCTCGTCGCCGGGGTTGACCAGGTAGCGCAGGCAGATCAGCGCGGTGGTCGCGGCGATCAGGTCCGGGCCCGGATACTGGTCCGCGAGCGCGGCAAGCGTGTATTTCGCGAGTTCCGGCGCGATCTCATCATGGGGGTGGCGTCCGGTGGCGATCAGCCACTCGGCCACCCTCCGAGGGTCGAACAAGGGCCGCGCCGCGGTCCCGCCCGCCGGTTCCGGGAAATCCCCATGCCGGCGGCGCCAGTTCGACACCACCGGACGACGCACGCGCGCGAGCTCAGCGATCTCGGGCATCGACATGAGCAGGGCTGGCGCCTGGGCGCGTTCTGCCTCTGCCGGCATCGGACCTCCCGCTGGACTCCCGTCGTGCTGCCATCGACAATGGAAGCACCCCCGGCGGGAATCAGAGAACTATTGTCATGGTAACCCTGGTTACCGGTATTACATACTCATTTCTAGGCAATCCGCTCTTATCGTCGGGCGCATGGGGAGAAAGAAGACACGGGAGACCACGCTGTACCAGCTGGTCCCGCAGGTACGGGGCACCCTCGACGGCATGTTTGATGCCCTCGCCGCCGACGAGAAGATCTGTGGTCTCGAAGAGCCGCAGATCACCAAGGTGGGCGATGCTCCCGCGATCTGGTTCGAGGCCCAGGAAGACGAGGAGACTTCCGCCTGGTGCGCGGACGCGGCGATGACGACGGGCCTGGACATCCGCTGCAAGGACCGCGGGTCCGGCGGGCTCTTGGTACTCGGGGTTGACGGGACCGCGTACGCCCTCAGCTACGGCAGCGGGTTCAGGCTCATCCCCGACGGGCTGAAGGACGAGCGCTTCGGCATGAGCTTCCTGGCTCGCCGCCTGGACGTCGACCGGGTGAGCGGCATCGTGCGCCGCCGGCCGGATGCCCGGGGCCGCACCGATTCCACGCTGGTCGCCGCGGGGGCACCAGTGTGGATGCTCGGGGCCGCGGAGAACGTGGAGATCATCCGTCGCATCGGCGGCAAGGCCAGCGGCGGCTTGAAGGTCACGTTCGCAGAGCAATCCAGCCGGCAGGTGAAGATCGAGGCGGCGGCGGGTCTCCGGATGCGCTTCGGGGTCGCGCCCGGGGACCTGATCACCGACATCCGCGAATGCGCCCGCGTCTGCGCGGAGGAGAATCCCAGACCCGCGCTTGAATTCATCGAGTACATCCAGCCGGTCACCGACCCCGTCCTCACCGGCGTGCTGGACAGCGAGCTGGGCGACCTGCTCACCGACGGCCGCGGGAAAGTGGTCCCGGTCGTGCCGACCGCGCTGCTGGACCGCTACGACGAGGCACACAGCCTGACCATCAGGATCGGCGGCAAGCGGATCGTCCCGGTCGCCACGTTCTGCCTGGATGACATCCTCCGCTGCGTGCGGAACCGGCGCCCGGATGACCGTACCGGGGCGCTTCGCACGGGGCGCATCATCCTGAACCGCGACGACGACGGGACCGACGACCTCGGCGAGACCAGGGCCATCAAGTGGATCGAGGCCAACGTGCCGCTCGGCTCGGAGCGGTTCATCCTGATGGACGGTGACTGGTTCCAGATCGGCGCCGAGTACGCGCGCTTGTCCCGGGCCGCGATAAGGGACCTGTTCACCGATGAGCCCAGCATCGAGCTTCCGCCATGGTCACTGGCCAGCAACCGCACCGAGTACGACTACAACCAGTTCGTCGCGGCCAGGAGCGGCGGCCGGTTCCTCTGCCTCGACAAGAACCGGTGGGTCCGCGACCCGCTCGGCGCCCGGAGCCCCTTGGAGATCTGCGACCTCCTCGGCCCGGACAACGAACTGATCCACGTCAAGCGAGCCGAAGGCTCAGCCCCGCTCAGCCACCTGTTTTCCCAGGGCCTGATCTCGGCCCAGAGCCTGATCAGCGCCCAGTCGTCCGTCCGGGAACGCTTCGTCCAGACCGTTGCCGAGATGTCGCAGGCCCGGAACCTCGACCCCGCGTTCACGCCGAAGAAGGTGATCTACGCGATCCTCATGGGCAACGGCAAGCAACTCACCCCGGACACGCTGTTCCCGTTCTCCCAGGCCACCCTCGCCCACGCCGCCCGGATCCTCCGCACCTACGGAATCGAGGTCGAGGTCATCGGGATCCCGGCGGGCTAGCCGGGTGGCCGTTGGCCTTGAAGGACACGCACCGACGCGACTCGCCATTCATCGAAGACGCGCGCGCAGGGTCCACTGGCCACGAAGCGCCCACCCGGGCCGGACGAGCGCTGTCCCGATTCCGCGCCTGGCATTCCGCGCTATTTGCTTCCCCCGCTCCCGTCCGAAGCCCCTTCCGGCTGCGGCATCCGCGCCCGCACCATCAGCGCCGGCAGCAGGTTCAGGTCCAGCAGCCACGCCTTCTCATACGCATCCTCGATCACGTCGAGGAACTCCCAGATGGTCTTCTCCTTCGGCGCGAACGTGGCCAGCAGGTCGATGGTGATGAAGAACGGCGCGGCGAGCGTCTCCTCCAGAGAACTGAACGCGTCGCCGAACACGTCGGCGTAGGACTGGAAGCCGAGCGCGCACTTGGACAGGTACAAGTACACGTTCTCTTCCGTGGCCCCGTACGGCGCGTCCTCCTCAAACCCCTTCACTGCCTTCTCCGCCATCAGGCGCAGTCCGCCGTCCGTCGGCCACCTGCGGTTGACCGTGTTAATGGCCGTGTAGGCGGCGACGAAGCCGCACATGCTGAGAGCGATGTCCAGCTGCTGCTCGGTCATGCCTGTCAGCAAAGCATGCAGGTCACCGACCTGGCGCTTGGCGGCGTGGTCGAGCGCCTCCCGGAACGGCGCCTCGAATTCCCTGGGAAGCTCGCCGGCAATGCTCATCTGTTTCCCTTCCGCCTCTCGTTAATCCTCTTCGCGATCCTGGTCGCCCCGACCGCGGCGATCCATCCGAGGACGGACGCGCCGATCCCTACCTCTGGCGGCGCCTTGCCGAATGCGTCCGCGACAGACTGGTACACCGTCATGCTCGCACCCACGGCTGCGGTGTTCTCCAGGCTGAAGACGCGGATCCGCTCAGTTCTGCCCGGCGTCCTTCGCCCCTTCTTATCGGGTTCACTGCTCTCGTTACCCTCGATAGCAGCCTTGTCCGCTGGATCGGTTGCTTCGGTCGCCTCGTCGTCGCCGATGCCGAGGGCGTCGTTGCGCTGGTCGGGCTTTGTGGGGTCGGGCTTGTCGGGGCGTTCGGGCTGCCCGGGGCGGTCGCGGTCCTCGTCCTGCGGACGGTCGGGGGAGGGCTGGAGTTCCCGCTGGTCCGCGTCCGCCTTGTCCTGGTCCTCCGGCGCCCCGGTCTCCCGCGGGGACTTCGCCTTGTCCGCAACACCGGGCCCCACGGCTGCAAGGATCGCGTCCAGCTTCGCCCCGTACTCGTCGAGCTTCGCGTTCGCCTCGCCAAGCTGCTGCCTGAGTTCGGCGTTCTCGGCCTTAACCTCGGCATACTCGGCCCGCAGGCTGTCCGTCTCCGCTTTGTGCTCGGCCTCGAGCTCTGCCCTTAGCTCCTCCCTGAGCTCGGCCTTGATCTGCTCCACCGCGGCCGGGCGCTGGTCGTCGGCGCGGGTGTTCGGGCTCGCTTCCGCCATGGACTCGCCCGGCTGGCCCTGGCGATCCGTCCCCTGGCCGGCGTCCTCGGGAACGGTGGCCATGTCGGCAGCGCCCGCGCTGCCCGCATCGCCTCCCGCTTGCCCGGCGCCCGTGGCCCGCCCTGGCCCTCGGTGCCCGTGCCGCCGTCGGCTTGGCTATCAGGTGCCTGCGGCCGATCGTCTCCGGCGCCCAGGACCCGTGACTGGCTGCCGGGGCCGTCCTGGGCCTGTGGCTGGTCCTGCTCCAGGCCGGTCTCGGCCACCCCGCCCCGCTCGGCGGCGGCATCATCGGAGGGCCGGTCCCCCTCCGGGGACGAGAGGAGGGGGCGGTCCTCGCGCGGGCTGTCCTGGTCGGGAAGGTCAGGGGGATCGGGAGGGTCGGGGGGTTCGGGAGGATCAGGGGGATCGGGAGGGGCGCCTCCGTCGGCGGCTGCTTCCGGCGGCGCCTCCCGGATCCGGATGCCACCGGCTTCGACCTGGCTGCGGGGTGGATCCGCGCCCTCGGGGGCGTCCTGTCCCTTCCCGCGCTCGTCCCGTGAGCCGGCCTCGCCCCGGAGAAAGGCGTTGGGGGTCTGGTCAGCCTGCCCGACCGCGGCGTAGGCCTCCTGCCGGGTCATCCCCGGCGCGCGGTGATCGGCCGAGGCGGG
Organism: Nocardiopsaceae bacterium; assembly: GCA_017354375.1. GTDB lineage: Bacteria > Actinomycetota > Actinomycetes > Streptosporangiales > Streptosporangiaceae > Trebonia. The sequence goes on from JAFMRC010000113.1 coordinate 12,814, forward strand.
CACCGGGGTGACGTCCGGGCCCGGATCGTCGTCATCCCGTGGCCAGTCGCCCCGCTCGGCCCTGCCCGGCCGGTCCGCGCTGCCACCGGAAAGCTCGGAACTCATCGTCCCCCGCCCCCCTCATCCGGCGGCGCCGACGGGGCGAGGTACCCCAGCACCCGCCCGGGCACGATGAACGTCCCGGGGCGGGGTAGCCCGGTGATCTCCCAGGCGGGCAGCCCGCTCAGCAGCTGCCAGGCCGGAACGGGCATCCCCGGAATTCCTCACCCTTGTGATACGGACGGTAATACTCTAGATACCCAACCATACGCGCACCCGCTTGCGGTCCGCCAGTATTCGCCCTGGTCCGCTACAAACGGCCCAGATGCCCGGAAAATCCCGGCGTTACTTGCTGAGGAGGCGGCGGAGGCGTCGGCCCAGCAGGGCGATGGCCGCCGCGATGGCGGCGACCGGGAGGACGCGCTTGAGGAGCGGGCCGCCGACCAGCTTGACCAGGTTGAGCGAGTCTTCCCGCCGGGCCGGAGCCGCCGTCCCGGCGCCGTCTTCCGAGGCGCCGCCTTCCGGGGCTGATGACGAGGCCTCGCCGTCCCCGGAAGCCTGGGAGTCGCCGTCGGTGATCAGGGCCTCCAGGTTGGTCGCGAACTGGTCGATCAGCTTGGCGCTCACCTCGGGCAGCATGCTGCGGCCGAACTGCGCGGGCTTGCCGGTCACGTTCAGCGAGGTGTGGATGGTGACGAGGGTGGTGCCCTCGGAGTCGGCGGGCTTCAGGTTCGCGTGCACGGTCGCCGCCGCGGTGCCGGCCCCGCGGGTCTCCTTGCCGGACGCCTCGATCGCTATGGCGCGGTTCTCGGCGTCCTTGTCAGTGAACTTCGCCGTTCCCTTGTAGCTCAGGGACAGCGGGCCCAGCTTGACCTTGACCTGGCCGGCGATCTCGTCGCCCTCGACGGAGGTGACGCTGCCACCGGGCATGCACGGGGCGATCCGCTCGACATCCAGCAGGACGTCCCAGGCCTGCTCGGGGGGCACGGGAACGGTGAACGAGTTGTCAAGCTCAATGGCCATTCGACACTACCTTCGCTATCTTCTGCTGCCCCGGTCCTATTTCCCTGCCCGTCAATCCTACGCCCCGCCCGAATCCGGAGATCTTGGTGTCTTACCAGTATGGGAGTACCGGCAAGACACCAAGATCATGGGGAATCAGACGCCTGCGGCAGCAGACAGGGCTCGGGTTGTCAGGACGCGGGCGAGGTGCCGTCGGTAGTCGGCGGCGGCACGCAGGTCCTCGGGCGGGTCGGTGCCCTCGTCGGCGCGTGCGCCGGCGGCGGCCAGCGCCGCCACCGTGGC
>JAFMRC010000114.1 GCA_017354375.1 Nocardiopsaceae bacterium
AGGCGAGACCCAGAACACCAGCGCCGCCTCGAACGGCAGCTACCGCAACACCATGACCAGCTAAAAGGAAGATCGCCCAATCAGGCAGTTACGAGAGAACAGACTTTGCAGACGCCCTGCCCGCCCGCCCCAAAGGGCATAGAAACACGCCCTGCAGCGCCGCCCATGCCTTGCCCGTGATGAGATCGCACCACCCGCCCGCCCCAAAGGGCATAGAAACCCCGCGAGCCGTGCCGCCTTCCCCTTGTCAGGGTCAGATCGCACCACCCGCCCGCCCCAAAGGGCATAGAAACCCTTCCCGTCCGGCCGGCGTATCCGTCCGACGTGCGCATCGCACCACCCGCCCGACCCAAAGGGCATAGAAACGGGATTCCGCCCGACAGGTCGTAGGCCGCCGCCCCGGGTCGCACCAACCGCCCGACACAAAGGGAATAGAAACGCGGCGTCCTCAGGGCGCCATACGGGGTCGCCTGGCCTGTCGCACCATCCGCCCGACATGAAGGGCATAGAAACCGCGCTATGGCGTACAGGGCCGGGTTGACGTTCCCGGCCGCACCATCCGCCCGACCTAAAGGACATATAGGATGAATTCCCTATCGATCCAGCGCGCTAGTATTACAGCTTTCTGGTGCCGGAGCCGGATCTCAGCGACTTTTGGCGAATGAGGGCCCTGAACACGCCCGATTCGCGGCATATGTGGGGCCGCCATTCGCCAAAAGTGCCCGGGCATGGGGTCGGCGGGTCCGGTCCCCGGCGTCGCCTCCCGGGACTAAATGGGCATAAGGGATAGTCATCCGCGTCACCCGGCAGGTATCGTCAGCCGCTGCTGCCGTGCTAAGCGGGCACCGGTTGCACTCCTTCCCGCTTTCCTATCTGACCCGCACCGATTCGCTGTTGCACGACCAGGGAAGCCGTAGGTTGCGCCAACCGACTGGCATAAAGGGCATAAAGACCCCAGCGTGTATCTATGATCGAGCATTGTGGCTGACAGCGCATCTGATAACTCCCGGCCCGTGGCGCTCGTGACTGGCGTCGGCCGTAGCGTCGGCATCGGTGCCGCGATCGCGGCACGGCTGGCCAGTGCTGGCTGGGATATCGCGTTCAACTACTGGGCTGCCTACGACGACCGGATGCCCTGGGGAACCCAGGCCGGGGATACCGAAGCGATTACCGCGACCTTGACTGGCCACGGCGCGGACGTGACGGCGATCGAGGACGACCTGGAAGACCCCGAGGCACCCGCGCGAATCTTCGCCGAGGCGACGCGGCGTCTCGGCCCCGTGACGGCCCTGGTGATGTGCCATTGCGAGTCGGTCGATTCCGGACTATTGGACACCACGGTCGAGAGCTTCGACCGGCATTTCGCGGTCAACGCCCGTGCGACCTGGCTGCTGATCCGCGAGTTCGGCCGTTACTTTGACGGCGCTCCCGGAACCGGGCGGATCATCGCCCTGACCAGCGATCACACCGTCTGGAACCTGCCCTACGGGGCCAGCAAGGGCGCGCTGGACCGGATCACCCTGGCCGCCGCGCGCGAGTTCGCCCACCTCGGCGTGACCGCCAACGTGATCAACCCCGGTCCCGTCGATACCGGCTGGATGAGCGACGAGATCAAGCAGTCCGCCGTGGCCCAGACCCCGCTCGGCCGAGTCGGCACCCCGAGCGACACCGCGGACCTGGCCGAGTTCCTGTGCTCCCCTCAAGGCGGCTGGATCAACGGCCAGCACCTCATGAGCAACGGCGGCTTCGCGTAACGTACCCGTCTGCATTGCCTGCGGGGCCGAACGGCCGCGAAGTGGGTGTCGCTGTGCGAGATCGTGGTAATCCACTTGCGGATGCCGGGAGCATCGGGAAGGTGGTCAACTGCCGCTACGAGCTGGTGGCCTGATGCGTGAACGGACCCGCATAAACATCGGATGTTGTGTCCGTCCGAGGGGCCGAGTAGGCACGGTCAGCGGCGACAAACGTACAGCAAACGTACAAGCTGCTGTATGTTTCCGCACTCGACGAGTGGGCCGCTCGCGATGATCACGAAGCCCTGTTCGTGGTGGTGCAGGCGATTTACGGTGGTTGCATAGTCGCCGCGAAGGAGGAGAGATGACGCGGACGCCACAGGAGATCTTCCAGCACCACGCCGCGGCGCTGGGCGCAGGGGATCTGGACGGGATCGTCGCCGATTACGCGGACGACGCCGTCTTCATAACGCCCGCCGGGGTCCAGCGCGGCAAGGCCGGCATCCGGGCCGCGTTCACCCAGCTCCTCGCCGACGTGCCGAACGCGAAATGGGACCTCAAGACCCAGATCTACGAGGGCGACGTCTTCTTCCTGGAATGGGCGGCCGACGCCGGAGCCACCTTCGTCGAAGACGGCATCGACACCTTCATCTTCCGCGACGGCCTGATCCAGACCCAGACCGTTCGGTACACCCTCCAGCGCCGCCCCTGACCCGGCAAGGGGGATGTAGGATAGGGCGCCCGTCGCTGGTAGCACTTGGTGCTACCAGATGCTACACTAAAAGTATGAGCCACCTAGAGATCACCCAGCGCGACCTGCGGTCAAAGTCGCGGGAGATCATGGACGCCGTCGAGCACGGCCAGTCCTTCACGGTCACCAGGGACGGGCACCGCATCGGCGAGCTCATCCCACTGCGACGTCGGCGCCGGTTCGTGCCAAGGGAGGAATTCGCCGCCATGTCGCGCAACGCACCCGATATCGATCTGGACGCGTTCCGCGCCGACCAGGAAGCCGCTCTGGACCAGGAGCCGACGAGCCCGTATGAGCGGTGAGCCCCTGCGGCAGGGCCTGCTCGACACCAACATCCTGATCCTCCGTAACTGGATTGACCCTGCCGAGCTACCCGAGGAGATGGCGATCAGCGCCATCACGCTCGCGGAACTGTCCGCAGGCCCGCACGAGGTCCGCAACAACGACGAGCAGGACATGTACGACGAGCATGCTGAGCGTGCGCGCCGCTTGGAGATCCTGCAGCGCGCCGAGAGCGAATTCGACCCGATACCGTTCGACACCGAGGCTGCGCGCATCTACGGTCGCGTCACCTCCGCAGTTATCGCGGCCGGGCGCAAGCCGCGCGGCCGGGCCGCGGATCTCATGATTGCCGCCACCGCGATCGCTGAACGGCTCCCCCTGTACACCACCAACCCCGCCGACTTCAGGGGACTGGACAGCCTCGTGACGGTCATTCCGGTCAATCGACCCCCAGTCCCTCATGAACGAGGCGCTGACAACCGTCGCTAAAAATAAGAGCGATCGGTGCATAGGTTGCCTGGCATGGGGATGTATGCGTCAGTGCGCGGCTGGCTGGAAGCCGATCACCAGCAGCGGGAGGCTATTGAGGCGGTCATCGCGGCTGCGCGTCGGGATCTGTACTCCGGTGGATGGGCGTTCCCGGAGCGCCCGTTCAACTGGACGCTGTACGTGTTCTACGGCGGCGACATCAGGGAGGGCGAGTTGCCGTGGCTGCGTGAGCAGGTCGAGAACATGGCCGCCCTGCCCCCTGTGGACGACGACGGCGACATGCCGGTCGGCCTGTTCGTGATCAGCGACGAACGGGCGGCGGTGAGCGCCTGGGAGGTCCGCGACGGCATGGTCCACGACCGGCCTGCTCCCGAGCTGGCCTGGGTATTCCGCGAATGAGCGACGGATACGATGATGTGTGACGCGAGCAATGAGGTGCTGGGCCATATCCCGGTGGTTGCTCGCCTGCAGGCCAGCGGCCGGTTTTGGCACTTGATAAGTCGATAGAGATTTCGAAAATTGATTCAGTGAATGGGTCGCTCGCAGCGGCTAGAGAAACCACTGTTCAGAGCGCGCAAATTCCCTGAGCCGATCGCACCAGCCGCCTGCCCCGAAGGGCATAGTGACACGGTGACCAGGGCGTCGGCCATGAGGTTCTCGCCCCGTCGCACTGACTGCCCGGTCCGAAGGGCATAGAGACCGGTTCTCCTGGTGGCCTTCCGTACCGTGCCCGGAGTCGTGCCAGCCGCCCGGCGTTAAGGGCATAGAGACATGAGGATCGTCGGGTGGTTGCCGGACACGCCGCCCGTCGCACCAGTCGCCCGGCCCGAAGGGCATAGTTCGTGGGGGATCGGCGGGGGTGTCGGGTGGGGCGGGTTGGGGATGCTTTCGGGTAATCCGGTGGTTGCGGAGGGGCGTCCTACTTAGAGTGGGGGAGTCCGCGATCGGTGGGGTTTCTCGTTCATGAACGGGCTTGGGCGGGGCGGGATTCGCGGGCGATGATGAGGCTCTTCCGGCTTGGGGGTCGGTAGGTGGCTGAGTTTGTTAATCCGTACACGTTCGTCCCGCATGTTCCGGTGCCGGAGCGGGGGGCTCCGGCGGGGCACGCGGTCATGGGGGCTGGCCGGTTCTCGGGGGTTCTCGAGGTCAGGCTGACGGCCAAGACTCCGCTGCTTATCGGGGGATTCACGGAGAAGCAGGCCGACGGGAGCGAGAAGACCGTCTTGCCGAGGCGGAAGGATCCTGCGGGCACCGTGATCGTTCCAGGGTCGGGGCTGGCGGGGGCGGTACGGTCCCTGCACGAGGCCCTGGTCGGCGGGTGCATGCGGGTTCTGGATCTCAACCGGGCGCCCGTGCACCGGCATCCGGCGGACACCACGGAAACCGAGAGGCTTTCCCTTGCCATCGTTACCGAGGTGAAGGAAGGGCGGGCTACCGAGGTGGCGCTGTGCGACCGGTGGCGCTGGGTTCCCGAGGGGCTTCTTCCCCGGAGCGAGGGCGACCCGCTGCTGAGCGGGGATCAGCTTCAGTACGTGACCGCCTCCGGGAAGCCCGGGGATTTTCCCTCGAATGCCGTCACTGGGCCCAAGAGTCGGCGGGTCGTGCACGGGATGGACGACAAGCATTCCGATGGGATCCGGCCGGGCAGCATTGTCCGGCGGCGCCGGATGGGGCCGGTCACCGAGAAGTGCAAGGTCGTGCTTGTCACAGGTACCGATGCCCGTGATCCGAAACGGCCCACCGCGTTCTTCGTCGTTGGCGACGTCGGACCGGATTCGGAGCGCTGGACCGTACCGAAAGAGACGTGGGAGCTGTACGAGCGGACCGTCGAAGACGCGGATGACCTGCGCCCGGCGGTCCTCAAGGATGTTGGCTTCAAGGAGAACGAGAAGCCGACGTGGACCGACGGCATGGAGCCGGAGTACGCGGACGTGTGGTGGCCGCCGCGTCAGGAGCAGGACCAGGGACAGGGCCACGACGGCGGCGGGGGAGAGCAGCAGCGGCTCGTCGGCAAGCGCCTGTATCACCGGAAGTACCTGCATGCCGGGCAGCCGGTCTGGGTGGATGTCTTTAAAGGTGAACTGACCGAGATCCGGCTCTCGCTCCTGTGGCGGTACGAGGCTCCCGGTACGGTCGGCGACCGGGTCGGGGAGGCCAAGGGTTGCACCGATCCTCTGAAACTGTGCTGGTCGTGCCGGATTTTCGGGGCGGCCGACACCGAGGGGCGCGACGATAACGACCTGGCCGTCCAGAACTCCTACCGCGGGCATGTGCGGTTCGATGACCTTCGCGCGCAGGGAGACGTACAACCGGTCCAGTGGAACCTGGCGCCACTCGCGTCGCCCAAGCCGAGCGCGGGGCAGTTCTACCTGGACAACCGGCAGCGCGGGAAGCTGGCGGATCAGAACACCAGGCCCATGGCGACCTGGGGATCGGATGCGGACAAGCCCGGCCCCCGGCCGATCCGCGGCCGGAAGTTTTACTGGCGCACGAAGACAGAAGCCGATCCCGACAGTGCGAAGCCGCAGCGGGGGAAGAAGCGACCGCACCAGTCGGAGGCGCTGAGCAGCAAGGTTGAGCTGATCCCCGCCGGGACGGTCTTCAAAGGAAGAATTACCTTCGACAACCTGTCCGCCGAGGACTACGGGTCGCTGCTGGCCGCGCTGAACCCGTGCAAGATCGGCACCCCGGGCGAAGGTGGCTGGGAAGACTGCGTGCTCAGCGTCGGCGGCGGCAAGCCGTTCGGCTTCGGGGCCGTGGAGATCGAGGTCGAGAAGGTCAGAGTGCAAGGCGCTCGTGCGCGCTACCTCGGCGAGCCGGAGACAGTCAGCATCCCGGACCCGGACGCGGCGGTGCGAGCGTTCCGGGAGGCGGTCCAGGTGGAGGCGCGGGCGAACTGGCCGGCACTGCGCCATGCCCTGTCGTTCGGGTTCGTGGACGACGAGGACGTCTGGTACCCGCCGGGTGGCGGAACCCGCGGCGACGAGGACTACGACAAGAGCTTCGAGTTCTTCGCGCTGACGAACGGGCTGCGCTACAGCGAGAGCCACGGCAACCACGAACTGATGCCGTTGCCGGACGCGGCCAAGGGGAAGGCGGCGCAGAAGATGGACTCACCCGCCGGACGGGAACCCAGGAGGGAGCGGCCCGGTGGGCGGCAAGGGGAAAGGTAAGGGGCACAACAACGCGAGCACGGAACGGACGTACTTCTATGCCGACGTGGCGGCGGTGCGGATCCAGGACTGGCTGGGGCGGACGCCGGGCCTGATCTTCCGCCGGGGAGCGTCGGCGCTGCTCTCGAAGGCGACCGACCCGGAGCAGTGGGACGGGCGCCTGCCGCCGAAGGTCCGGTGGAATCCCGAGGCCGGCCAGGTCGATGGGGTCGTCTCCCTGGCCGCGGACGAGGACATCGGCGAAGCCGACGCCCCGAAGGTGCTTGAGGAAGCGGCCCGGCAGGTCGCGCGGCGGATGCGCGAGCTGATGCCGCACTGCTCCATCCAGGCGGTCGCCGGGGAGGGACCCAGCTACGCCCAGGCCTACGCGGGCATGACGGCCAGGCGCCAGGACGGGGACTACCTCCTGGACTGGCCTTCGGCCCCGCCGGAGGTGATCCTGGCCAAGCCGTGCGATGCGTGCCTCCTGGCCGCGGCGACCGTACTGAAGGTCAAGGTAACCAGGGACGATACGTTCGACCTATGCGGCGAGTGCGATGCGCGCCTCGATGCAGCGGGTCGGACGTCGGCGACGAGCGCCCGTTTGGTGCCCGCACCCGAGCGCAGGCTTCGTGATGCCCTTAGGGACATCGGCATGCCGGTGCGGGACTTCTCGGACACCTTCGCCGAGCTGGCCGAGGCGGGCCGCCGGGAGGAGGACCACGCGTCACCGAGCCAGGTCGCGCTGATCTACGCCGACGGCAACCGGGTCGGTGCGTTCCTCACGAAGGCGGCGTCCGCGAAGAACGGGCCGCCGAAGTCCGAGATCGCCCCGGCCATCGAACAGGCTGCTATCGGCGCGCTGGCCCAGGCGGTGAAGAGCCGGTTCCCCGGGCGAGACGAGCCGCCGGTGCTGCCGCACCTGGCGGGCGGCGACGACCTGCTCATCTCGGTTCCGGCCGCCGACGCCTGGCCGTTCACGGTGACGCTGCTCGGTGAGTTCGACCGCCTGATACGCGAGAAGACAGATACCTGGGCCAAAGAGCTCCGCGCGAGCCCGCCGTCCCTGTCGGCCGGGCTGATCTTCCACCACAAGACGTACCCTTTCTCCGACGTGGTCCGGCTCGCGGGTGAGCAGCTGCTGAAGGCCAAGGGGTTCACGTCGGGCCGGGAAGCCTCGGTGGCGTTCCTGGACGTGACCGCCGACGGCGGCCAGCCGCCGGACGGCCGGAAGCCGCTGACGCTGACGTACCTGCGGGACAACGCCGACCGGCTGAGCAGGACAAAGGCGCTATCCGCCAGCCGCCGCGCGACCCTCCTCGATTTCGCCCGGCGCGAGGACGGCAAAGAAGACTTCATCAAGAGGCTGACCGACCTGCCGAAGAACGATCCGCTGTGGGAGTTCGCCGCCGGCCCGAAAGCCGTCGGCCCGAAGGCCGCCGAGTACCTGGAGAACGTTCGGAAGACGCTGCACGACAGCGACGAGAAGTACGCCGAGCTACGCCGCGCGCTCGACATCGCCCGGCACTGGGAAGGCGAGGGCCGGTGACCGTCCTGACGTTCACGATCGCGTTCCACAGCCCCTTCCGCGTCGGCGCCGCCTACGCGCGGGATGGCGTGGACGCGGCGGTCGACACCGACAACGCCCTGCCCGGCGATCACCTGAAGGGCGTGATGCGCGCCGCGGCGGACGAACTGCTCGGGAGGCCGGGCGGTAACAGCCACTGGGCGGTGGACGAGGTGTTCGGCTCGGCCGCGACGCCGTCGCCCTGGGCCTGGTCGGCCGCCGAGGTCATCGACCCGAGGCCGGATACCCGCGACGAGAAGCCGGAGATCCGCAACGGCTGGGAGGTGACCGAACGGCACCGGGTCACGATCGACTCCGGCACCCATTCGGCTAAGAAAGATCATCTGGTGCTCGGCGAGCAGGTGTGGGCCGAGAAGGCCCGGTTCACCGTCTCGCGCGCCGGGCTTCGCTCGCCCGACGGCCGTCTCGGCGATGCTGACCACGAGAGAATCCTCCGCTGTGCCGCCGCGGGCGTCCACGGCCTGGGCGCCTGGCGAAGAAGGGGACTCGGCTGGGTCGGGTTCACCTGCGACGACAAAAGCATTACCGGCGACGACATCACCGCGATCCTGGCGATCCGGAACCAGGAGGCGGCCCGGTGAGCGAACTCGTCCTGACCCTCCGCCAGGCCGCGCAGCTCGGCAGCCGGGCGCGGCGCGACAACGTGCTCGGCACGATGGAGTACATCCCCGGCTCGGTGGTGCGCGGCGCGCTCGCCGCCGCCTGGCTCGCCCGCAACGGCGTGTCGAAGCCCGGCACCCCCGAACGCGAGGAGTTCCTGACGCTGTTCGAGGGCGGCGTCCGGTACGGCGCCCTGCTGCGGGACGGCACCGAGTTCATGTCGCTCGCCGTGGCCGGACACAAGTACGACCCGCAGGAGACCTGCGAGGTCATCGACTATGACCGCGCCCGGGGCGAGAAACCGCCCCCGTACTGCCCGCAGTGCGGCTCCCCGATCGAGCAGCGCAAGGGCCTCACCGGAGACCGGAAGCCCCTGAACCGCCGGACGAGCGTCGCGATCGGCCCCGGGGGAACGGCCAAGCGGGGCGAGCTGTTCACCCGTGAGACCCTGAACAAGGGGGCGACCTTCCGCGGCACCGTCACCGCGAGCGATGACACGCTGCTGAAGATCCTCGGCGATCTCGGCCCGGTCCGCGTCGGGGGCCGCCGCACCACCCACGGGCTGGCCGATGTCGCGATCACCCCGGCAGCGCCCCCGCCGCTGCCGGAACGCCGTCCCGACGGCACGATCATCGTCCGGCTCCGCTCGCCCGGCATCTTCGTCGATGACCACGGCCGACCCGCCGACCGGCCATCGGAAAGCGAGCTGAAGCAGGCGCTGGGCGACGTCGGCGCGCGGGTGGCGAAGGCCTGGACCCGCTGGGAGCAGGTCGGCGGGTGGCACGCGGCCAGCGGGCTTCCCAAACCGCAGGAACTGACGGTGGCGGCCGGGTCTACATACATTCTTTCTACCGAACGGGTCGTTGGTGACTCTGCCTTGTCCGCGCTCTCCGAACGTGGACTTGGGCTGCGCCGCCATGAGGGCTTCAGCGACCTGGCCCCGGCTCCTGCCCTGCGGCCCGGCGCGGCGGACCGGCGGCGCGCGGCTGATAACAGCAAGAAGGTTCGGATGCGGGCGGCGCCGCTGACCCGGATGCTGGTCGGGGACGCGCGGGTCGCGAATACCCTCCGGACGCTCACGGAGGCGCACGCCGAAGGTGATCCGGCAGCGGCGGGACGGCTGCGGGAGGAGGCCAAGAAGCAGGGAGACACGGACGTGCGCGATGCCATGGAGTTCTTCCTCGCTCTGCCGCTCGCAGATGCGGTGCATGTGGCGGAGTATCTGGCGGAGGTGCTGGGGCGGTGACGATTACCGAGAGCCGGGAGCAGAAAAGCGGGGGCGGGGGAGAAACAACTATCCGTTCGGTATCATTCGTGGCTTTTGATCTTCGGTTCGCCGAGCCCGGGGGAGTGACGGTTCCCGGGTCGGGGGACGAGCCGCAGGCGTTGCTGGACAGAGGGCCGGACGGGCGGGCGCAGCTGCCGGGGACCTCGCTGGCCGGGGCGCTGCGGGAACTCGTCGGCGAGGAGCGGGCGGAGGCCTGGTTCGGGCCGGTCCTGGAGGAGGGGGTCGAGGCGCGGGCGAGCCGGATCTGGGTGCTCGGCGGCCGTCGGCTCGACGATGCTCCCGGGGACGTGTTCGCCTCGACGAAGATCGACCGGACCCGCGGCGCGGCCCATGACAGCACGTTGCGGCGGGAGGAAGTGCTGCCCGCCGGTGCCCGGTTCCGGGTGTTCCTGCGCTGGGACGACGCGAGCCCGGCCGAGGTGGAGGAGCTGACCGGGCTGATCGCCGGGTGGCGGCCGTTGATCGGGCGCGGGGTGTCGCGGGGCCGGGGCCGGTGCGTGGCCGAGGACGTGCGGCACGGGACGCTGCTGCTGTCGGAGCCTGATGACCTGCTGCGCTGGCTAACTTTGAGCGGCCCCGACCTGGTGGCCGCGGTGGCGGTCGAGCTGGTCGCCTCTGGCGGCGCGGGGGCGGATGCGGACGTGCTGTTCCGCGTGCCGGTGTCGATCGCGGGGCCGTGGCGGATCGGGACGGGCGAGAAGCCGCCGAAGGGGTCGCGGGAGCCGATCCCGTTGCGACGGCTCGGAGGGAAGACGGTCGTGCCCGGAAGTTCGGTGAAGGGGCTGCTGCGGTCGCGGGCGGAGTTCATCCTGCGCAGCGTCGGGGTATCGCCGTCTCCGTGCTTGGAGGCTTCGTGCGGGGAGTGCTGGCCGTGCCGGGTGTTCGGGTACGGCGGCGGGCAGGATTCCGGCGCGTCGTCGGTAGGTGAGCGGGCAGCGGTCCGGGTCGCGGACGCGGTCGTCGCGGACCCGGTGGACGCGGAGCGGACGCACATCGCGATCGACCGGTTCACCGGCGGCGTGCTCGACGGAGCGCTGTACACGACGAAAGTGCTCGAAGGCGGCACGTTCCCGGTCGCGGTCGGGCGGCTCGCTATCGATGAGGACACGGAGCGGGAGGTCCGGGCCGTGCTGCGGCTGGTCCTCGAGGACCTGAACGACAGGATCATCGGGATGGGCGGCGGCACCACGCGCGGGTACGGGTCGGTGAGGGTGGATTTCGAGGCGGCGACCGGGCTGCCGTCGCTGGACGAGGCGCGGAACGAGCTGGCGCGGATGGTGCGAAGGAGCGCGGATGACGGTTCCTGATGGCGGGCCTTCCGCGGATGGGCCTTCTGCGGGCGGGCCTTCTGCGGAGGGGCCGCGGGACGGGCGGATGACCTGGGCCGAGGCGGTCGCCGGGCCGCTGGCCGGGGCGACGTGCCTGTGGCAGGATCTCGACGGGCTGCACGTCTCGGAGGCGCCCGAGGCCGCGCCGCCGACGTCGATCCTGTGGGGATGGCGCGGCGACGGGTGGCTGGTGCGGCTGCGGCTGGACGGCGAGACTGCGTATGTGGCAGTTCATGATCCTTCTGTCCGGGCGGCGGTTCCGACCGTGCCGTGGGGGCCTGGCGACAGGCGCGTCGCGGGGAGCGTGCGGCACGGTCCCGGCGCGGCTTCCGGCGGTACCGGCGCGCGTTACGAGCAGGTGGTGTCCGACGCCGACGGAGCGGGGCCGGTCACGTTCGTGCGGCCTGCCGCTGCGTCCGTGCCGCCCGGGGAAGGCTGAGACGGGTGCGGTCCTGGCTTCGCCATCTGAGCTGGGCGTGGACCGTCCGGTACCCGATGTCGCTGGCAATCGCCGCCAGCGCGGCCAGCCTGGTACTCGGCTTCGGCCTCAACGCGGCTGGGACGGTCATCACCGGCGGACTCAGCGCGGCGCCAGGACACCGGGCGCAGTGGCAGATGTGGGCAGGGATCATCGTCGCGGCGGTGATCTACCTGGCAACCCTGATCGCCTGGTGGGGAAAGAACGCGATGCTGAGGCGGAACGGCACGGCGTTCGTGGTCAAGGAGAGAGCCCGTGACTGGGATCTGGACGAGCCCGCCGACTTCTACGCTCAGGTCGGCCGCCGGTTCGCGCGCGTCATCACCGTACCCGGGCCCGAAGCGCTCGGGTCGGGCTGGGACTGGCCGCTGGATGCAGACGCGCGGCATTGGGAGGAGCGGCTGGCTCAGCTGGTCCGTTCGTTCCAGACGGTGTACATCGCGCAGCAGGCGGACAGGCGCAATGAACTGGGTGCGACGGGAATCTTCGTCACGGCGTACGCGCCGGTCGCGCTCGCGCTCGGTTACCGGCTCCAGTCCGGGGACCGGCAGCTGGGTCTGGATGTCTGGCAGCGGCCCAGCCACGGCGGGGCCGGCAAGATAGAGCCGGATATCTGGTCGCAACGAGGGCACAGGTTCGGAGAATCACTCGCCGCCGCCGCTCTCGCCACTGAGGAACGAGTCTGGGACGCGGAGCTGACGGTCGATCGGACCGGAGCGGCCATAGGGCACGATGTGGCGGGAGGCGGGCCGGTCAGCACCCTGCTCGTTCGCTATGGCCGGGGACCATGGGGTGGGGCCGAGGGAGGACTACCCGCCACTGGTGCCGAGCCACTGGACCTGGAACCGGTTCCGGTCACGTTGCACGATATGGCCGGGGCGATCCCCCGCAGGGGAACCTTCCCCGTGCAGTTGCATGAGCTGCGCTGCACACCGAGCGGTCGCGCGTTCGCCTGGGACGACTTCCCGTTCCTCGTGGAGAAAGCGGTCACCTGGATCCAGGCGAAGACTGCGGAGCTTCACGGGCACACCCTGCTGCTAGGCACAGCCATGCCGAATGAGGTCGCGCTCGGGATTGGGCTAACCGCCGGCAGGGAAAGCTGCGTCGGCTGGCCAAAGACCCTGTGGCCGGTTGTCTACCGCAAACCCGCCGAAACGCTCATCGTGCCGCGTCTCGATCTAGGGTCGAATGGCGTGAGAGCGCGCTGATGCCAGTGATCATCGAGCTTCGGCTGCGGGCTCCGGGACGGGACTACGTACCGAAGCCCGCGCAATTGCACGGGCTGGCGTGCTCGCTGTTCGAGGGGGTGTCCTACGACGGGCACGCGGGACAGGAGAAGCCGTTCTCGGTCTGGCCGCTGGTCTCCGTCGAGGACGGGTGGCTGCTGCGGGCGGCGTGGCTCGGCGCGGGAATCCCGCGGGCGGCGCTGGCCGCGTGCGGGGAGCTGCGGGTAGGCCCGGTGTTCTGCACGGTGTCGGACGTGGCGCTTCGTCCGGTGTCGTTCGGCGACCTGGCTTCTTCTCCTGCCTGCGAGGGCGCGCGGCTGGAGTTCCGGTCTCCGGCGTACTTCTCGAGCAACGGCGAGCGGCTGGTCGCGCCGGACCCGCGGCTGATCGTCGGCTCGTGGCGGCGCCGCTGGAACGCTTCGGTTGGCGCGGTCGGCGACTTGGCGATGGGGGACGAGGGATGGCTCTGTCTGTACCGTGCGCTCCGCCTGGCGGAGTTCGACCTGCGCACGGTGAAGCAGGACTCGGGCTACGGCCGGTCGCAGCCCGGGTTCACGGGCAAGGCGACCCTGCGGTTCGCCCGGGGGACATCGGCCGAGGCACGGTCCCGGTTCGGGACGCTGGCGCGGTTCGCGGAATTCTGCGGCACGGGCGCGCAGACCACCCACGGCTTCGGCGCCACGACGGTGACGCTGCTCCCGCTCTCCCGGCCGCCCACCCCGGTTGGCCCACGGGAATCCGCCGGTCAGAGACTTACGCCTCCGGAAGAAGGCATATCAGGACCAGGTTCCTGATAGTTTGGCGAAACGGACATCAACCGTGCAGGTCAGAGGGTCCGAAAATCGGTATCTGTCGCAAAACCCCGCCCGATTCGAAGGGCATAGAGACTTCCCGGCGCCCAGCCCGGTGGGGGTCACCCACGTCGCAAAGCCTCGCCCGGCTCGAAGGGCATAGAAACATGGGGTTCATCACGAGCGCCAGGAACAGGAGCGCGTCGCATCTCCCCGCCCGACGCAAAGGGCATAGAAACGGACTTTCCCAGGTCTTACTGGTCCAGTGATCCCCGCAGAGTCGCAAAGCCCCGCCCGACTCGAAGGGCATGACGGGGGCTATTTCGCAGGGCGTCTGCAAAGTCTGTTCTCTCGTAACTGCCTGATTGGGCGATCTTCCTTTTAGCTGGTCATGGTGTTGCGGTAGCTGCCGTTCGAGGCGGCGCTGGTGTTCTGGGTCTCGCCTT
>JAFMRC010000115.1:0-1855 GCA_017354375.1 Nocardiopsaceae bacterium
GTGCTAGGGGCACTCGGAGCCGGGTCGCACGCGATCGGCTTCGCCGGCGATGCCGCGGCCGCCGCGGCCGATCCGCTGGACCGGGCCTGCGACGCGCTGGCCCGCCGGGAGGCGGTGCTCGTCCTGGACAACTGCGAGCACGTGGTGTCCGCCGCCGCCGAGCTCGCCGAACAGGTGCTCGCCCGCTGCCCTCGCGTGCGGATCCTCGCGACCAGCCGGGAACCGCTGCGCATCGACGGCGAAGCCCTCTGGGTCCTGCCGCCCCTCCCCGAGCCAGCCGCCGCCGAGCTGCTAGTGGACCGGGCGGCATCGGTCCGGCCCGGGTTCGAGGTGACCGAGGCGAACGCGGACGCGATCGCCAGGATCTGCCTCGCGCTCGACGGGATTCCGCTCGCGATCGAGCTGGCGGCGGCTTGGCTGCGCACGCTCGCGCCGCCCCAGCTCGCCGAGCGGCTCGATGACAGGTTCGCGCTGCTCACCGACGGCAGCCGGACCGCCCTGCCCCGGCACCAGACGCTGCGCGCCGTCATCGACTGGAGCTGGAACCTGCTGTCCGGGTCCGAGCGGGTGCTCGCCCGGCGGCTCGCCGTCTTCCCGGCGGGCGCGACGCTCGCCGCCGCCGAGCAGGCGTGCTCCGACGGAAGCTTGCCGCGCGGGATGGTGCTGCCGGCGCTGAGCGGCCTCGTGGCGAAGTCGTTCCTGGTCGTGTCGGACGACTCCCCCGACGGCGTGCCCCGGTACCGGATGCTGGAGACCGTCCGGGCCTACTGCCGCCAGCGGCTCGCCGAAGCGGGGGAGGCGGACACCGTCCGCGACGCGTTCGCCGCGTACTACCTGGACTTCGCCGAGACGGGCGACCCGATGCTGCGCACCGCCGAGCAGGTTCGCTGGTTCCGCGAGTTCGGCGCGGAACTGGACAACATGCACGCGGCGCTGGGCTTGGCGGTCGAGCGCGGGGACGCGGAAATCGCCTACCGGTTCGTCCGCGCGCTGGCCTACTACTGGGTGCAGCACGGTTGCGGCGACGGCCACGGGTTCGCCTCCAGGGTGCTCGCGCTGCCCGCCGACGACGTACCGCGTTCGCTCCGGATGGCCGAGGCCCGCACCATCTGCGCGTTTCTCGCGGCGGGCCCACTGTGGGACATGGCGGCGGTGCGCCCGGCGATCACCGCGGCCATCGAGGACCTGGAGGAACTCTCGGCGGACGGCGCGGCGATTCACCCGGTCGCCGCGCTCATGAAGCCGATGCTGGCCCTCTTCGACCGTGACCCCGGCCGCGCCATCGCGCTGTTCGGCGAGTACGCCACCGGGAAGGACCCGATGCTGCGCGCGATGGGCCTGTTCTACGGCTCCCGGTGGAAAGGCCAGCTCGGCCGCGTCGAGGAGGCCGAGGCCGACTGCCGGGCCGCCCTGGCGGAATTCCGGCAGCTCGGCGACAGGTACATCATCGCGATCGCGCTCGCGCACCTGGCCGAGATCGAGGAATTGCGGGCGGACCACTCCACCGCGACCGCCCTCATCACCGAGGCCAGGGCCACCGGCAGCGAGCTCGGCGGGCACTGGGTGGACCTGTGGTACCTCGACGGGATGCTCGCCCTCGCCCGCGCGCGGGCGGGCGACCTGACCGAAGCCCGCGCTCACATGGCCCGCGCCTCCCGGGCGATGGAGGCGATAGCCACGGCCACGGCCGAGGACGCCAGCATATGGCTGTGCTCCGTGGCGGCCGAGGTGTCCTGGCGCGCGGGCGACCTGCGGGAGGCGGAACGCTGGTGCGAGAACGCGCTGGCCGCGATCGCCGGCAAGCCGACCGCGTGGTGGCAGCCGACCCAGATCACCGCGTCCGTCAGGCTGGCGA
>JAFMRC010000115.1:1865-14121 GCA_017354375.1 Nocardiopsaceae bacterium
ATGGCCAGCCTGACGGACGGGGACACCGCCCGGTGCCGCGAACTGCTGGCCGAGTCACTCTCCCTGGCGACCGACTGGTACGAGCACCCACCGCTCGCCGCGACCCTCGACGCCATCGCCGCCTACGCCCTCCGCACCGACCCCGAGGTCGCAGCGCGATTGCTCGGCGCCGCGCACACGATCCGCGGCGCGTTCGACGAGTCCAGCCTGCATGCCCCCGCCGTCAGGACCGCGGCCCGCGCGACGCTCGGCACCACCGCCTTCGACTCCGCCTACGCCTCTGGCCGCTCCCTCTCCCGGGAAGCCGCCCTAGACCTCGCGGCTGGCATCTGCGAGGGCGACTACGCGCCTTCCGCTGGCTTACAGCAGCCAAGATCAACTTCCCGGGACGGAAAATGGCTAATTTGAAACGTTTCACCAGGTGGTTTCGTAGCCATCTTCCGTCCCCGGCCACCGAAACCCCGCTATCAGGTCTTTCGGCGGTAGGCGCGGACGGCCAGGGGGGCGAAGACGACGAACAGGCCGAGCGCCCACAGCAGCGAGCGGATCACAGGGGTCGCGACCGGGCCGCCGACCAGGAGACCGCGCTCGGCCTCGGTGAGGAACGTCAGCGGGTTGCCCTTGACGAACGCCTGCATCCAGCCTGGCAGCGTTGATGTCTTGACCAGCACGTTGCTGCCGAACGTGAGCGGGAAGTAGATCAGCGAGCCCATCCACTGCACGCTGCGCGCCTGCTTCACCAGCAGGCCGAGCAGCGCCGAGAACCAGCACATCGCCATCGCGAAGACCAGCACCAGCAGGCACCCCGCCACCGCGGCCAGCGGCGACGTCTGGATCCGGAACCCGAGCAGCATGCCGAACAGCAGCGAGATCGCCACCGAGATCGCGTACCGCGCCACGTCGCCGAGCACCGCGCCGGCCAGCGGGGCCGTCCTGGAGATCGGCAGGCTGCGGAACCGGTCGAACACGCCGGTCGCCATGTCCTGGCTCAGCGCCATGCCGGTGCCCAGCGTCGAGAAGACCACGCTGATCACCAGGATGCCGGGCAGCACGTACTGCAGGTAGTTATGCACGTTCCCGGAGACCGCCCCGCCGAAGACATACGTGAACAGCAGCAGGTACATGATCGGCGTGAGGCTCAGGCTGAGGATCTCCTCGTAGTTCGTCTTCAGCTTGAGCAGGCTGCGCCAGGTGAGCGTGAACGTGTTGCGCAGGCCCGTGACCGGGCTGAGGCGGCGGGCTGGGGCCGGTCCCGCCGACCCTGCCGGCCCTGGAACCCCCGGGAAATCAAGCGCGGTCATGAGCCGTCTCCGTCCTTGGCTGACAATGAGGGGGAAGGGGAATCACCGGTGAGCGCGAGGAAGACCTCGTCCAGGCTGGGCTTGCGCAGCGTGAACTCCGCGAGCTCGATGCCCTTGTCCTCCAGCACGCGGACGACCGCCGGGAGCGAGGTGCCGTCCGCGACCTGCACCGAGACGGTGCCCGAGTCGGAATGGACGGCGGCAGGCGCCGAGATCCGTTCGGAAATAAGGGTGGCGACATCGGCCAGCCGACCGTGGTCGGCGGGCGTGACCTCCAGCACCCGGCTGCCGGAGGCCGCCTTCAGGTCGTCCGGGGTGCCGGTCGCGATCACCCGGCCGTGGTCGATGACCGTGATGTCGTGCGCGAGCTGGTCGGCCTCCTCCATGTACTGGGTGGTCAGCAGCACGGTCACGCCGTCGGCGACCAGGTCGCGGATGATCCCCCACATCTCGTTGCGGCTGCGCGGGTCCAGGCCGGTCGTCGGCTCGTCCAGGTACAGCACGCGGGGGCGGCCGACCAGGCTGGCGGCCAGGTCCAGGCGCCGGCGCATGCCGCCGGAGTACGTGCTCGCGGGGCGGCCCGCAGCCTCGGTCAGCTCGAACCTGCCGAGCAGCTCCGATGCCCTCGATTTCGCATTTTTTCGGGACATGCCGAGCAGGCGGCCGATCATGACCAGGTTGCTGGTCCCGGACAGGCCGTCGTCCACGGACGCGTACTGGCCAGTCAGGCCGACGAGCTGGCGGACCTGGTGGGCGTCGCGCGTGGTGTCGAACCCGCAGATCCGCGCCTCTCCCGCGTCCTGCCGCAGCAGGGTGGCGAGGATGCGGACCGCGGTGGTCTTGCCCGCGCCGTTCGGGCCGAGCAGGCCGAGTACGGTCCCGGCGCGGGCGGCCAGGTCCACGCCGTCGAGCGCGGTGGTCTTCCTGAACCTCTTGACCAGGCCGCGCGCCTCGATCGCGTAGGTGTCGTCAGTCATGATCCCATCGTGCGCGGCACCGCTGCCAAACCGCGCACGACCCGCTGTCAGGCGGCTTACCGGTTACTGATCGGTATTACTGCTGCCTTCCAAAGCCCACGATCTTCAGGGTCGTGAAGGCCGTCTTCAGGACGCTCTCCGCATCCGACGCGGACGTGTTCGCGGGAAAGTTGAAGGTCGCGCTGCACAGCTTCTGCGGCGCCGCGACCGCCGCCAGCATGATGGCTTTCACGGGTTGACCCGACAGCTTCAGCGTGAAGAAGGTCGCCAGGCCAGGAACGCCGCCGACGGACGTATCCTCCGAGGAGGAGATCGTCCCGTGCAAGCCATTTACGTCGGCCTTCGCTATCGTCTTAAGCTCGCCAACGGCCGAGGAGCCCGTTTGCGAGGCGCTCATGAAGCTCTGTGACTGACAGTAGGCGTTCATGCTCGGCAGGCCCTGGGACGACGAGGCCTCGAGGATATTCTTACTGCTCACCGACGACTGCCAGGAACTGGGAATCGCGACCTCGACTCCAACACTCGAGCTGCCGACGGCCTGGAATCCCGCGGGCGCCTGCACCGACGACGCCGAGGACGAGGAACCGTACGACGACGGGGACGAGGAACCGTATGCCGACGGGGATCCCCCAGTTGACGGCTGGGACGCCGGCGACCCGCCCTGCGACGGTCCGCTCGACGGCTGGGACCCCTGCGGCCCTCCGCCCCCGAACAGGCCACTGCTGTTGCTGGACGAACTGCACGCGGAAACCGCGATCGTCAGGCCGACGACGGCGGCGACCGCAGCGGGAACTGGCCTTTTCATGTACACTCCGTTATTTATTAACTACTGCACCGCCCGTGGTGCAGGGTACTCGAATATGGCTGATTTCGCATTAAATCGCTAAATCGCAGGTTAACCCCCCACGATCACCCCGAGGCTACCCTGCCGTGAGCTTCAGCGCGGGGGGTCACTAGACAGGGCGGCGGCTAGCAGCTCATTCCTGACCGGCAATCGCCGGCTTATGCTGGAGCCGTGGAGGGATCCCCCGACCTCACCTGGCTGCTGCACCGCGCCGCCCAGCGGATGCGGGCCGCGCTGGACGACGCCGCACGGCGTCACGGGCTGGCGGGAGCGCGGGACTGGCTGGTGCTGTCGGCGATCGCCGCCGGGCCACCGCAGACGCAACTGGCCCTGGCGCACGCGCTCGGGCTCGACAAGACGACGCTCACGTCGCTGCTGGACCGGCTGGAGGCACGCGGGCTCGTTACCCGGTCGGCCGACAGCCACGACCGTCGTGCCCGGATCCCGTCGCTGACCCCGTCCGGGCGCCAGGTGCAGTGCCACGTGGCGCGGGCGCGGGACGAGGCCGAGGCAGCCGCCCTGCGGGCGTTCACCGACCATGATCGGCAGCTGCTGCGGGAACTGCTTGCCCGGCTCGCCGCCGGCACCGGCTGCCTCCCGCCCGGCTCGTGCATCTGAAGGCGTGCATCTGAAGTCCCCGTGGGCCAGCATGGTCCCATGGACATCGACAAGGCGCTCGACTACGTCCGCGTCAACCACAAGGCCGTGCTGGCAACCCTGAAGAAGGACGGCACTCCCGCTCTGTCTCCCATCTCCGTGGGCACCGACGACGCCGGGCACGTGGTGATCAGCACCAGGCAGACCGCCTATAAGGTCCGGCACGTGCGCCGCGACCCGCGGGTGTGGCTGTGCGTGCTGCCCGAAGGATTCTTCGGCGAATGGATCCAGCTCGCGGGCACGGCGGAGGTCGTGGACCTCCCGGACGCGATGGACGGCCTGATCGACTACTACCGGAAGATCAGCGGCGAGCACCCGGACTGGGACGACTACCGGGCGGCGATGGTCCGCGACCAGCGCTGCCTGCTGCGGATCACGATCGGCAAGGCCGGCCCCGACGTCCAGGGGTAGGCGGACGCTCGCGCATTCGCGACTATCCGTTCGGTAGACGGATTTTTATAGCGTGCTATCGGGCCGGGGCCGCCGGGGGGCCGGATCCGTCCGGCAGCTCCCCGCCGTGCCAGAACTCGATCAGCCGTCGCGCGATCGATGAGGTCGGCGCGATGGCCAGCTCGCCTGCGTCGAGGGCGGAGCGCAGCTCGGCCCTGGTGAACCAGCGGGCCTCCGCGATCTCGGTCTCGTCGCACGTGATCCGCTGCCCGCCCGCCGCGACCGCCCGGAACCCGAGCATGAGGCTGCGCGGCATCGGCCACGGCTGGCTGCCCAGGTACTCGATCCGGCCGATCTCGATTGCGGTCTCCTCGAACACCTCGCGCGCCACCGCGTGCTCGGCGGACTCCCCCGGATCGACGAACCCGGCGAGCACCGACATCCTCCGCTGCGGCCAGATCGCGTTCCGAGCCAGCAGGCACCGGTCGTCCGGGTCGGTGACCAGCATGATCACGGCCGGGTCCACGCGCGGGAAGTGCTCGGTCCCGTCGTTCGGGCAGCTGGTCAGGTGCCCGGCCCGCGCGGGCACGGTCGGCGTCCCGCACCGCGGGCAGTGCGTGTGCGAGTCGTGCCAGTTCGCGAGCGCGACCGCGTGCGTCAAGAGCCCGGCGTCGCGATCGCTGAGCATCGCCCCCGCCTGCCGCAATCCCACGGGCTCAAAACCCTTGTATCCCGAACGGATCGTGGCGCCTGCATCCGCCCCGCTGACTCCGAAGTAGGCAGTGCCGTCATCATCGACCCCCAGCAGGAACCGGGTCCCCTCCGGGGCCTGGCCTGGGGGAACGAACAGCAACTCCAGCCCGCCGGAGCCCGGCTTCGATTCCCGGGCCAGCGCGCGGCCGTCGTGCACCACCAGGACGCGAGTGCCCGGATCCGCCCAGGCGCGATCCAGCCACGCGGTGTCCGAACGCCGTTCGGTTGCCCGGTCCACCGTGCCCCGGGACAGCGCCAGCCGCCCGAGCCTCCCGTGCTGCTGTTCGCTGGCGACGACGTCCATGACCTCTAACGTACCGCCACTAGGCGATACGGAAGGTGTCGCCGGTCCCGGTGAGGTTCTCGGCCGGGATCGACACGGACCGGCCGGGCTTGGCGATCACGCGGCCGATGCGGATCGCGTCCTCGCCCGCGTTCTTGAGGGCGTCCAGGGCGGGCCGCAGGTCGGATTCGGCCACGACGACGCAGAAGCCGATGCCCATGTTGAACGTGGCGTACATGGTGGCGGCGCTTATCTGGCCGCGCTCGGCGATCATTCCGAAGATCTCCGGCGGGGCCGGCACCGCGTCCAGCTCATAGGAGGCGTCCGCGGCCAGCCGGGCGATGTTCAGCAGGCCGCCGCCGGAGATGTGCGCCATGCCATGCGGGGTGATGCCCGCCGCCCACAGCGCCTCGGCCGCCTGCACGTACACTCGCGTGGGCTGCAGCAGCGCGTCGGACAGCCTGCGGCCGCTGCCGGGCAGCGGGTCGGACAGCGACAAGCCGCCCCTGGTGAACAGCGCGTGCCTGGCGAGGGAGTACCCGTTGCTGTGCAGCCCGGAACTCGGCAGGCCGATGACGAGGTCGCCGGGCCGGGCCGCGGAGCCGTCGAGTGGCGTGCGGTAGCCGTCCCCCGCCGGAGGCAGCGCGCCGATCGCGGTGCCGACCAGGTCGAGCATCGGGCCGCCGCCCGCGGAGTCGGCGAGCATCGCGCCGATCTGGGCGATCTCTCCGCCCGGGATGGCGATCCCGGCGAGTTCCGACCCGAGGAACATGCCCCGGGCGATGTCGTCCAGCACGGATTCCTCGATCCGGTCGGTCGCGATGTAGTCGAGCAGCGCGAGCGGCACCGCGCCGACGCAGATCAGGTCATTGACGTTGTTGGCCACGCAGTCGACGCCGACGGGCTCCCAGCGCCCGGCCTCGCGGGCGAGGAGGATCTTGGTACCGACCCCGTCGGTCGTCAGCGCGATCGGAGGGCCGGGCGGCAGGTGCATGAGCGTCGCGAAGTAACCGCTGGACAGCCCGGTGATCGACTCGACCATCGGGGACTTGGCCCTGGTGCGGGCCAGCCACGGGCGCATCACCCGGCCGAACGCGGACTGCTCGCGCTCCTCGTCCACACCGGCCTCGGCGTAGGCGGACGGCACGGGTTGCTCGGGCTGCGCGTTTTCCGGCATCGTCCTCGGCTTCCTGGTCGAACCCGCCGGATATCGTCGGCTCCGGCGGTCGGCGGCGGTCGCAAGTTTAGGGGATCGCAGCCGGTCAGCCCCTTACCGGGAGGTGCCTGCCGGAGGTGCCTGCCGGGAGGGGGAACTCCTCACCCGGGCGACGCCACCGGCAGCCCGGCATCCTCGGCTGCCGCCGCGAGCCGCTTGTCGTAGGTGACGAACGCCGACAGGCCGGTGCGGATCGCTACAGCGGTCGCCAGGTGTATCGCGTCGAGAGTGCGCAGGAAGGGCTGCCGAATCGCGGCGGCGTCACTCAGCACCTGGGTACTCACCGGCACCAGGTCCAGGTTGCCGCACAGGCTCTCCGCATGCCGGAGCTCCGCCTCCAGCCGGGCCTGGTCGGCGACCTTGCCCTTTTCGTCGTGATTGATACGGCGCACGGTACGGGCTATTTCCGCTCTGGCTACCTCAGAGGCAAACCACCGTGTCCCCGGGCGCTCATCGATAAAGCCGCTCAGCGCGACACTGTCCGCATCCTGTCGCACCAGCTTGATCAGCGCGCACGTGTCGAAGTAGATCACCAGCGCTCCTCTTCGCGCATGGCGATGAGCGCGTCCGACAGGGAGACCCCGTCTTCCCTGGGCGGCAACGGCTTCCAGCCGACTAGCCCGCCGGGGTTCTTCGCCGGGATGATCTCGCCGAGCCTGAGCATCTCGGCGAAGGCCCGCTCGGCGGGCGTGACCGGGACGAGCCGCGCGACCACCTCGCCCCGGCGCGTGATCTCGGCCACCTCCTCCGCCTCGGAGAGTTCCCTGATGACCTTGGCGGCATGCTGCTGCAGCTCCCGGATCCCGACCCTGCGGACAGGCGCGGGAGACGCTGGTTCCTCAAGCAGAGCTGTCATGTACTTCACGCTATGACACATGACGCTCAATTTCAAGTATGTGCGTCACCATGTTTTCCGCCGCACATCTGAAGAGCATGAGCTGCGGCCGGACTTCAGGGTACTTTCTTACCTCTTGACCTTGCAGTGCAGCACTACCTTGGTACCGAGCTTGACGACGTCGCCAATCGCGGGGGACGTCCCGGTGACGAGGAGCACCTTGCCCCGGACGAGCGTGACGCTGGGGTCCAGCCCCGCTGAGCGCAGCCGGGACACGGCTACCGTCGCACGCAGTCCCCGAACGTCCGGCACCCTGGCCTCGCCGAGCTTGCGGAGCAGGTCACGCTCCGCGAGCACCTTGGCGTTATGCCGGGCGTAGGATAGCGCCAGCGAGCCCGCTGCCTTCCGGGCCTTCGCCCTCGCCGCGGCCAGCGGGGCCGGGTGCCCTGGCTTGACCGGGACCACGGCGGTCCGGGTGAGCCTGGCGTGCCCCTTGGCCGTGGCGGTCGCGGACACACCCCCCGAAGTCGCGGTGTACGTCGCGGACTTCGTGGCCGACTCCGTCGCGGTCGCCCGTTCCGTGATGTCGAGCGAATAGGACCTCATGCGGAACGTGCCGCCGGGTGCCTCCGATCCGCCATCGATCGCCTCCCAGTAGTACTGGGACCGGCGCAAGCGAAACCTGGCCAGCGCCTCGTCAACCCGGGCCGCCAGGTCGGCATTGCCCAGCCTCGCCCCGATGTAGGCCCGGTGCCACCCGGGCTGGGTTCCGATGTTGTAGACGTGCCCTGGCCTGCCGGGCTCGACCATTACTTCCACGGTACGCGAGTTGCGCTCCATCGTGCCGGCCGAGGTGTCCTTGTACTCGGCTCCGGCAGGCACGAGCCAGATGTCCCACCCCGGGCGGACGCTGTTGCGGCTCCTGCTGTAGCTCATGTGGCCCGAGATCCGGGCTCCGCTACTCGCCTTCAGCGGCAGCTCGAACGAATCGTCCCCCCAGTGCCCGCACAGGCTGTCCGAGTTGTTGCCCCTGCTGTAGCCAGTGACCAGGTAGGCGCTGTCGTAGCGGGGACCGTGCGCCACGGACGTGAACCTGGTGCCGTGGATACCCGTGATGGTCTCGTTCTGGTCAGCGATTATGTACTCGGGGTTGGTCTCGGTGCACGCCTTCTCGCTGCCCGTCATCCGGGTCACGGTGTCGGCACGGGCCACGCCGGTACTGAGCACTGTCGTGGCTGATGCCGCCGCCAGCGCGCACGCGGCCACGGATTTCGCGTACCTCATGGGGGTTTCCTCCATTAAGTGTCCATGTATAGGACGCACACGCAGCCCGTTGGTTGACGGCTCAAGCCGACCGTTGGCGTTGTGATGCGGTACTCTCGTGCACTCCCCGCAGCGCGGGCGGAGGAGGCGTTGGCCTAGGGGCTCCAGGTCCACGTCGAGGTCACCAGTGAAGCCGGGCATCCCGGAGCTACGCTGGCAGCATGCTCGTCGCTTTCCCGGTTACGCCGCTCGGCACGGGTGAACGCTCAGGACACCTACAGGAGGTTCCTCCGTCATGATCGTCGCGTTCTCGGTCGCTCCGTCCGGTACCGGACGCGCCGATGGCTCCGTCTCCGATGCGGTTGCCGCAGCGGTGAAGGTCGTAAGGGACTCCGGCCTGCCCCACCGGACATCATCGATGTTCACCGAGCTTGAAGGTTCCTGGGACGAGGTCATGGATGTCGTGCGGCGGGCCACCGAGGCCGTGCTCCCATACGGCTCCCGTGTCTCACTCGTATTGAAGGCCGACATCCGGCCCGGCTACGAGGGCCAGATCGACGCGAAGGTTCAGCGACTGGAGGCCGCGATCGAGAAGCAGGACGACTAAGCCCCCTCGTGATTTGCTCGATACCTGGATCCTGATGGCCAATTCACGATCCTCGAAATACCCATAGGGGTATCTACTGGGCCGAGATCACGCCCGCGTGGAGGATAAGTGCGCTCCGTGCTCACATATCCTCCACGCGAAGCCATTCCGCCTCGGCACCGCCCACCCAGCACGCCCCCACGTCCCGTGGCATACCCCCGCAGAACGGGGCATGCACCCCGTCCCGGCCCCGCATACCCCCGGGCACCGGCGCCCCCGCCATCGCCCATCCCTGCCTCTGCCCCGAAGGCGCCCAGCCAGTCACTTGTGAACCAATAGCATCCAGGAGACAACGACTGACGGCTGTCACATCCCGATCAGGCTGACGAACTGCCCGAAACGGCCGAAGTCATTGAGGTTCATCGTGACCACGGCTCCGATCCCGTGGGTGAGCATGGTGGCGACCACGTTCGCGTCGTGCACCTGCCGACCTCCGCACGGGACGTCGTCCAGCAGGCGGAGCAGGCGATCGGCCACCCTGGCATCCTCAGCCAGGAGCGTCGTCCGCTCGCGGATCGCGCGCACGTTGCCCAGAGCGTCGGCCGTTTTCATGCCAAGGCCGTTCTTGCCTCGCGGCCGGGTGGCGACGGCGAGGTACTCGCGAATTATCTGCCCGCTCGTGTAGAGGGTGGTGGCGGCGCCAGGCCACTCGTTGAGGACCCTCAGGGCACCATCGTGCTCGGCCCTGCCCTCATCGGTCGCCGCGAGCAGGACGTTGGTGTCAAGCATGGCCTTGTCCGGAGGAGTCGCCAGGTCAGCGATCGTCGTCGGCATAGATTTCCTCGCGGGACCATGTCCCGGTGACGCCTGCCCGCACCGTCGTCAGGCTAATCGGCGCCAGAGACGGTTCCTGATCGGAAGCGGCGTCCAGGAGCCGGAGAAGCTCCTCTCGCAACGAGATGCCCTGCCTGCGCGCGTGTTCCCGGAGCAGCACGATCAGCTGGTCCGTTGTCGTGTCCGGCTGTCCCCATATGACGTCCGGCCTGACCACGATCGCGGCTGGCTCGCCATGCCGGGTGATCGTGATCTCCTCGCCCTCGGCCGCCCGGTTCACGACCTCAGGAAGAACGGCACGTGCCTCGCTGATGGTCATTACCGCCATGCCCTCACCGCCTTACTGTTGTACGTCAGTGTACAACACGACTGGCTGGTGAGGGCTGCCACAGGCCAGCCGGAGGCCGGAACTCGGCCCGCGACGAGGAGACGGGGCGGAACCCGCCCTAGTCCGCGCGGTCGGCTACCGGGACGCGGCCGATGAGGGCCAGCAGGCCAGCCTCGTCGAGGAGGTCGGCGGGGCGGACCGTCCGGTTGTGGCGGACGTAGTAGAACGCGGCGCGGACCCTTTCCAGGGGTACCTCCGCGAGCGCGGCCCAGGCCAGCCGGTAGGCGGCCAGCTGCACCGCGACCGCGTCCCGCTCCGCCTTGGTGCGCGGCGGCTGGCCGGTCTTCCAGTCCACCACGTCGAACCCGCCGTCGGCATCCGCGAACACCGCGTCGATCCGGCCCCGCACCTGGCGGTCCCCGATTCGCGTGTCGAACGGCACCTCGACCTCGCGCGGCCAGCGGTCGCCCCACTCCCCCGCCTCGAACCTGGCGCGCAGTTCCGCGAGGTTAGAGGCGGCATCCTCCTCCTCGTCGGCGAAGAGCTCCTCGTCCGCGATCAGCCGCTGCTGGCCGAACCGTTCCTCCAGCCAGCGGTGGAACTCCGTGCCGCGCCGCGCCTGTACCGCGGGCGGGCGGGGCATCGGCCGCCGGACCTGCCGGGCCAGCTCATCCGGGTCCCGCGCCAGCGTGACCAGCGCGGATACCGATAGCTTCGACGGCAGGAACACCGGTACCGGGCCGTCGCCCCGCTGCCGCTGCCGTTCCCGTTCGGCGAGCAGCAGGTCCGCGTCCCGCTCCCACGCGGCGACCAGCTCGCGGTCGGCCTCCGAGAGGGAAGAAGGGGAAGCGGCCGCACTCGCGGTGGGCCTGACGCCAGGTGAAGAGTCGGCGGGGGCTGCGCAGGCGCCACTATCCGTTAGGGATGATGGTTGGTGTGGCTTGGTGGCGGCGCGCACCAGGTGACCGGCGAACCAGACCGCCTCGTAGTGCCGGCCCGACTCCGGGAGCGGCCATTCCGCCTCCTCCACCGTGGCCAGCAGGGGGTTCTCCGCGTCATCGGCCGGCGGATCCGCCCAGTCGCCGACCGTCCCGGCACCCTCGGAACACGCCCGCCGCACCTCGGCCAGGAACACCGAGGGACCGAGCGGCGCGGCTCCCTCTCCCCACCAGTAGCCGGAGCAGCCCAGCCAGAACTCCGCCCGCGTCGCCGCCACGTACGCTAGTCGCCGCTCCTCGGCCAGGTCCCGGGCGGCGCACGCCTCGGTGAACGCGGCCAGTTCCTCGCGCGACAGGTCGCGCAGCGCCGGGAGGTCGCCGGCGTCGCCGCGCAGGTTGAACGGTATCAGCCGCGGGTTGTCGGTCCACCGCGTCGATTGCCGTGGTCGCGCCGGGAACACCTGCGACTTCTCCCCGGCGGCCAGCCCAGGAACGAACACCGCCGGCCACTGCAGGCCCTTCGCCGCGTGCGCGGTGAGCAGCTTGACCGTGTCCGACTGGCCGACCCGCCCCGGTTCCAGGCCGAATTCCTCCTGCTCCGCGGCGGAGAGGTAGGCCAGGAACGCGCCGAGGGTCGGGTCCGGCTGGTCGCCCGCGAACGCGGCCGCCACGTCGGTGAACGCGTCCAGGTCGGCGCGGGCGGCGGCTGGGTCGGTACCGGGACGGGCGGCGACCTCGATGTCGAGGCTGAGGGCCCGCTCGACTTCGCAGACGAGGTCGGCGAGCGGGCGTGACACGTGGGCACGCAACCGCCGGGTCTCGTCGGCCAGCGCCTTCAGCCTGCTGTACCCGGTCGCGGAGTAACCGCCTGGGTCGCCCAGGTCGTCGAGGGCCTCGACTAGGGAGCCGGTGTCCGCCGTCAGGTCGGTGAGCGCCTCGGCCAGCGCGTCCGGCTCCGGAGGCGTGCCTTCGGCTTCCGAGGACACCCCAGCGGATGGCCCGGTGCCTTCGGGCCGCGCCGTGCCTTCGGGCCGCGCCGTGCCGGTGCCGC
>JAFMRC010000550.1 GCA_017354375.1 Nocardiopsaceae bacterium
GTCCCAGCGGTCACGGCGGGCAGTTCGGCGGCAGCCTCGGCGGGCGGGGCGGTCCCGGCGGGCGGGAAGGCGGGCCTGGTACCGGGCTTGGCGCGCCCGGCGAGCGTGTGCCTGACCCGGGACAGCAGCAGGTCGCTGGCCAGCCGCTCGTCATCCACCCCCACCAGGTCAACGTAGGTGATCGCCGACAGCAGGCCCTCAAGCGGGCAGTCCTCGACCCGCACCGTGATGAGCTTCGCCTCGGGGTCGTCGGGGCTGGCGAGGATCGCCGTCTGCCACTCCCAGCGGCCGAACCTGGAGGTCAGGTACGCCCTGGACAGCACCGCGACCACCGCGGACGCGTCGGCCACGCCGCGGTCCATGAAATCGACGAAGTTGGTGCCCGGCACGAAATCCCAGGCCTGCAGCACGACCCGGCAGCCCGAGCTCTCCAGCTCCCACGCTATCCAGCTGGCCCAGCCCTCGTCCGCGGGCGTATAACTTACGAAGAGCAGCGGCCGCTGGCCATCCGCATCTATTAAAGTATCCCGGTCCGGCATAAGGCTAGTATGCCATCGGCACGCGAGTATGCCATCGGCTCACGAGCCGCGGGAAAGGCCGCAGGGAAGGCCGGGGAAGGCCACAGGGAAAAAGTTGCGGAATGGGCGGACCTCAACGGTGGAGGGCGAGACGCACGCGCGAGAAGCGTCCTCTCACGCACGGGAAGCGCCCACCACGGTGAGGCGCGTCCCGTGGCTTCCGGTAATTCCGCGGCGGCCCGCCGCGCTCCGGCGACTGGGCGCACTCGACTGGATCGCGATAGTCCTGTTCGTGGCCGGCATGGCCTTCTTCGCCACCGGGCTGCTGCCGGCGCACGACGCCGGGAGGACCTGGCACCGGATCTGGCCGCTGGCGCTGTTCCTCGCGATGGTCGTGGTCCTGGCCGAGCTGACCACGACGGCGGGGTTCTTCGACCTGGTGGCCAGGCGGCTGGCGATCATCGCGAGGGGGAACTTCGCGGCGCTGTTCGCCCTGTGCGTGGCGTTCGCGGCGGCCACCACGATCGGCCTCAACCTCGACACCACCGCGGTCCTGCTCACCCCGGTCATGCTGGCCCTCGCGCGCGCCCTGCGGGTGCCCCCGCTGCCGATCGCGATCTGCACCGTGTGGCTGGCGAACACCGCGTCGCTGCTGCTGCCGGTCTCCAACCTCACGAACCTGCTCGCCAGGGACCGCGTGACGCTGACCTCGACGGCCTTCGCCGCCCGGATGGGCGCCGCGCAGGTCGCCTCGCTTCTCGTCACCGGGGTCGCGCTGTGGGCGTTCTACTGGCGCCGCGGGCGGCGGGGCGCCGACCGGTACCCGCTCCCGGAACCGTTCCGGCCCGACGACCCGTGGCTGACGCGCATCGCCGGGACCGCCTGCCTATTCTTCATCATCGCGGCGATCCTGGCGAACCAGCCGCTAGCGCTGGCCATCGCGGCCTCGATCGCGGCGGGCGCGGTGCTGGCCGCGTTCGCCGTCCGGGACCGCGGGAAGCTGCGCTGGTCGCTGGTCCCGTGGCGGCTGCCGGTCTTCCTCACCGGGCTGTTCTTCGTGATGCAGACGATCAGCCTGCACCTGCTCGGCCCGGTCATGCACGCGCTGATCGGCTCGTCACCGGGACCCGGCGGAACCTTCCGGGCCGCGGCCACCGGTGCCGGGCTCGCCAACCTGGTCAACAACCTGCCCGCGTACGTGGCGGGCGAGGCGGCCGTGCCCATGGCCAACCACACCCAGCTCCTCGGGCTGCTCATCGGCGTGAACGTCGGGCCGGTGATCACGCCGTGGGCGTCCCTCGCCACCCTCATCTGGTTCGACAGGTGCGCGTCGGCCGGGGTCAGGATCCCGCTGCGCCGGTTCATGCTGACCGGCGCCTGCGTCGCGGTCGCCGGGATCGCGCTGGCCACCGCCGCCCTGCTGTGGGCTTAGGCAGGGCGGGCGGCGGCCGACAGGAGGCGCTCGGTGACGATTCGCGCGGCGGCGGCGGTCTGCTCCGCGTCACACCAGCGGCGCCGGA
>JAFMRC010000116.1 GCA_017354375.1 Nocardiopsaceae bacterium
GCTCGACGCCGACCTTCGGCCGGGCCCCGCAGTGCTCGCGCGCGAGGGCGGCGACCTGGCCGGCCCAGGCCACCTCGGCGGCCGGGATCGTCGGCCCCGCGGCGACATAGCTGGCGGTGATCGCCGGACGGACCTCGTCGATCGTCTCCAGCCCCTCGGCCAGGTGCGCGCAACCCGTGAACTCATGGAGGATGACAGGCCCGGACCGCGGCACGAACAGGTAGCGGGCCGGGTTACGGGCGTGGAAGACCTGCATGTTGCGCGCGCCGGTCGCGTACCGGATGTTGACCGGATCGACAAGGACGCAGGCATCCAGGTCGTGCTCCGCCATCTGGGCCCGCACGCGGCCCAGGCGATAGGACCTGACCGCGGCGAGATCGATCGGCTCCCCCGCATCGACATGGTCAAGCGCCACCAAGCCCGAGCGCTCGGCGTGCCAGTCGATGTCCATCTCGGTTACCCCGGCCTCCTCGGTTACCCAGGCCTCAGCTGCCCGGCTCAGCCCGAGGTGAGGATGACCGGGCCGTCGTCGGTGATGGCGACGGTGTGCTCGGCGTGCGCGGCGCGGCTGCCGTCACCGGTCTTGATGGTCCACCCGTCGTCGGCGACGTAGATGTCGTCATTGCCGCCCGCCATGAACCATGGCTCGATCGCCAGGACGAGGCCGGGCACCAGGCGGGGGCCGCGGCCTCGCTTGCCCATGTTGGGGATGTGCGGATCCTCGTGCATCGTCCGGCCTACGCCATGGCCGCCGAGTTCGGTGGAGATGCCGTAGCCGCTGGCCCGGCCGACCTTGCCGATGGCGGCCGAGATGTCGCCGATCCGGCCGCCGGGCACGGCGGCGGCGATCCCTGCGGCGAGGGCGGCCTCGGTCGCCGAGATCAGGCGGGCGTCGGCACCGGATGGTTCCCCACCGTTTGGTTCCCCGACGGTGAAGGAGATCGCCGCGTCCCCCACCCAGCCATCCAGGGTCGCGCCGGCGTCCACGCTGAGCAGGTCACCCTCCCGCAGCCGGTAGCCGTCTGGGATGCCGTGCAGCGCGGAGTCGTTCACCGAGGTGCAGATGACGGCCGGATACGGGACCGGCGCGAACTTCGGCTGGTAGTTCAGGAACGGCGACGTGGCGCCGGCTTCCCGCAGCACGGCGCGTGCCGCCTCGTCCAGCTCCGACAGCCGCACGCCGGGCGCGGCGGCGGCGCGTGCCGCCGCGAGGATGCCCGCGACGACCTTGCCGGCCGCCCGGATCGACTCGATCTCGGACCGCGTCTTGATCTCGACCACGCGCACCCCCTTGCCCGATTGACTATATCGGCTGGCGGGGTGGACGCGGCCGGGGTTGGCGATCATGCTGGAAGCCCTAGGGCGGACGGAAGAAGCCGGGCATGACTGACGCGAACCCCGCCGACAGGCAAGCGGCCGACGAGCGAACGGCCGACGGGCGAACGCGGGAGAGCCCGCGTCGCGGTCGGCATGGCTACGGCCTGATCGTCGCGGTCGTAGCGGCCGTGGCGGTTGTCGTCGCGGCGGCGCTGGTTACCGTCTTCGCGTTGCCGCGCGCCAGCGGCGGCCAGCCGCCCAGGCCGTCCGGGATCCCGGCTAGCGTCTCCGATAGCCAGGCCAGCCTGATGGACTTGCAGCCGCTGCCGCCCGTGGCCGCGCCCGGCTTCACGCTCACCGACCAGCACGGGCGGACGGTGTCCCTGTCGCAACTGCGCGGCAAGGTCGTGGTGCTGGAGTTCATGGACCCCCACTGCACCGACATCTGCCCGATCGTGTCGGCGGAGTTCCTTGACGCCTACCGTGACCTCGGCGCCGCCGCGGGCAACGTCGTGTTCGCCGCGATCAACGTCAACCAGTATCACGCGACCGTCGCGGACATGCTGGCCTACTCCACCGAGCACGACCTGGACTCGATCCCCGGCTGGCGCTTCCTCACCGGGCCGCTGCCGCGGCTGCGCGCGGCCTGGCGGGACTACCACATCTCCGTCCAGGCGCCGAGCCCCAGCGCCGACATCGTGCACACGTCCGCGATCTACTTCATCGCCCCGGACGGCCGCGAGCGGTTCGAGGCCTCCCCCACCGACGACCACACCGCGAACGGCACCGCCTACCTGCCGGCCGACCAGCTCACCGCCTGGGGCAAGGGCATCGCCCACATCGCCCGGCTCCTCGCCCGCTGACCCGCGGCCCCGGCCGTCAGGCGCTGCCAGGCCCCGCCGTCACGCGTCGCGGTGGGCCAGCACCGCCCCGCACGCCACGAGCGCCGCGACCGTCCACAGGCAGAAGACGCCGAGGCCTTCCCACGGGGACAGCACGTTCCCGGGCTGCTCGGTGGTCTGGCCCGCCAGCTGTCCGGCGACCGACGGCCAGTAGCCGTAGATGTGGTTGGCGATCGTGCCGGGTATCAGCTGGAGCAGGATCGGGGCGACGAAGACGATGCCGATCACGGTGGAGACCGCGCCCGCGGTGTGCCTGATGAGCCCGCCGATCGCCATCGCGAACAGGCCGATCACGGTGAGGTAGAGGATGCCGCCGATCGTCCCGCGCAGCACCCCGGGCGTGCCGAGCGTGATCGAGATGTGGCTGCTGATGATCGACGTGAACACGAAGAACACCGCGAACACGGTGACCGCGCTCGCGATCAGGTCCAGCACGGCGAGGACGGCTCCCTTGGCGGCCAGCATCGGCAGCCGCCGCGGCACCGCCAGCAGCGAGGACCGGATCGCGCCGGTGGTGTACTCGCTGGTCATCACGAGCACGCCGAGCACGCACAGCGCGAGCTGTCCCAGGCTGAAGCCGGCCCCGTAGATGGTCGAGGTCGGATCGGTGTGCAGCTGGACGCGGGCACCCACGCCGCCGCTGGGCGAGTTCCAGTCGTTGGACAGCACGGTGGCGAGGAGCGCGCTGAACCCGACGGCCACCACCACGAACGCGAGCAGCGACCAGATCGTCGAGCGCACCGAGCGGATCTTCGTCCACTCCGCCCGCAGCAGCCCCGGCCAGCTGTCGTGGGCGGGCGCCTGCGGCGGGTATGGCGCGGCCTGCGGGGGCGGCGCGGCCTGCGGGGTCACGGTCATGATGCGCTCCCAACCTGCTGGCTCGCCTGACCGAACTCGACGCTGCCGGCGGTCAGCTCCATGAACGCCTCTTCCAGGGACGGTAGCCGCGGGGTCAGCTCGTGCAGCACTAGCCGCTCGGAGGCGGCCAGTTCCCCGATCCGCGGCGCGTCCATGCCGGTGACGACGAGGGCGGGGGCCGCTCCGTTGCCTCCGGCGCGATCCGGGCCGTCGTCGTCACGCACGGTGCCGCCCCCGGCGGTGACCAGCTCGCGCAGCCGGGCGGTGTCCGGGGCGCGGACCAGCACGGACCGCTCGGAGCTGCGCTGGAGGAATTCTGAGGTGGGGCAGTCGGCGATCAGCCTCCCGCGGCCGATCACGACGAGGTGGTCGGCCAGCACGGACATCTCGCTCATCAGGTGGCTGGAGACGAACACGGTGCGCCCCTCGGCGGCAAGCTGGCGCATGAAGGTGCGCACCCAGCGGATGCCCTCCGGATCCAGGCCGTTGCCCGGCTCGTCCAGCAGCAGCACCCGCGGGTCGCCGAGCATCGCCGCGGCGATCCCGAGCCGCTGCCCCATGCCGAGGGAGAACCCGCCGGTCCGCTTGCCGGCCACGTCCCGCAGCCCGACCAGGTCGAGGACCTCGTCCACCCGCGAGGCCGGCAGGCCCTGGGTCTGGGCGAGCACCAGCAGGTGGTTGCGGGCACTGCGGCCCGGGTGCACCGCCTTGGCCTCCAGCAGCGCGCCCACGGTGCGCAACGGCCGCCGCAGCTCGCGGTAGGCGAGACCCCCGATGGTGGCGGTCCCGGCGCTCGGCCGGTCCAGGCCGCAGATCAGCCGCATCGTGGTGGACTTGCCCGCCCCGTTCGGCCCGAGGAACCCGGTCACCCGCCCCGGCGCGACGGTGAACGTCAGGTGGTCCACCGCGATCTTGTCCCCGAACCGCTTCGTCAGTTCTCTGGCCTCGATGAGCCCCGGAGGTCCTGTCACGCGCCCCAGGATGCCCGCGATCGCGTACTAACGCAAATGGCTAAGGCCCCGCGCCGCCACCGAACATGCCAGGTACGCAATCGGGCCGGCTAGAGCATGCCCAAGCGCGCACCTGGCACGTTGCGACGCCTATTCCCCCCCGGTGACGACCGTCAGCAGGGAGCGGGCGGGGACGGTCAGCGGGCCGGAGACCGGGGTCAGCGAGTCCGAGGAGTTCGTGACGTAGGCGGACTCGCCGCCCGGGCTGCCACCGGTGCCGCCACCGCCGCCGAGGCCGCGCAGGGTGACCGGCTGGTCCGTGGTGCCGGCGTTGAGGATCTCGGTGACCTCCGACCCGTCGGCGTCGCGGAACGCGGACACCCGCAAGTTGCTGTTATCAGTGCTCACGCCGAGGCGGACGGCGCCCGGGCGGATGAACCGGCCGAACGCCGCGAACGCCCAGTACCGCTTGGACAGGCTGACCGACGGCCCCTGCACCCGGATCAGGTCGGAGTTCGCGGTCGAGTTCGACGCGCCCCACCAGTAGCAGAACGCCGACACGTCGCCCCGCACCAGCGCGTCCTGGATGTCGCTGGCCCAGGTGAAGCCGTCGCCGCTGGTGCCATCGTCCCAGGCCGGATCCCACGTCCCGAAGTCCGCCCACTCGCTCTCCCACGCGTGCCGTCGGCTGGTCAGCGGCACCGACGGCGGGGACGTGTACCCGTGGCCGGTGACCAGGTTCACGTACCGGGCCGCGGCCGGGTCGCCGAGCACCGCGCTGGTGTACGCCTGGGCGCCGTCGAAGCCCGCGGAATTCAGCCACCCCTCGGCGTCGCAGCACGCGACCCGGGTCGGCAGCCGCGCGGCCTCAAGAGCCCGGCCGAGATACGGAACGAAATTCGCCGCCTGCCCCGGCGTCATCTCCATGCTCGCGTAATCCGGGCCGATCTCGGGCTCGTTCACGAAGTCGACCGCTTCCAGCGGGATGCCGTTGCGCGCGAACCCGGCGGCCTGGCCCGCCAGGTAGGCGGCGTAGGCCGCCCTGGCGTCGCCCGACGCGCAGGATTCCCCCGGCGACCCGCACAGGTAGCCGCCGTTGTCGAGGGAGTCGTTGGTCTTGTCCCGGGCCGGGGCGCTCCACGCGTCGGCGTAGAACTGGCGCACCCCGTACTCCTCGGCCAGGTGGCCCAGCCACAGCTGGTCGGAGTAGTCCCCGGGGCCGTTGACGGGATCGCCGGGGTCGGTGGCGCCGCCCAGCCCGAATCGCACGATGCTCATCCCCGCCCCGTCCTTCGCGCTGAACAGGTCCGCGCCGATCCGCTGGATCTCGGCCCGGGGCAGCGAGCTGATCACCGGCTCGCGGAACGCCTCGCTGAACCCGAACCCGTCCACCGCCTGGTGCACCTGCCCGGGATCGACGGTGACGACCGCGGGCGTCCCCGCGGCCCCCGTCGCCCCCGCCGCGCCGGGGCCGAACGCGGCGGCGAGCCCCGCGGCCAGGGCCACGACCGCCACAACCCCTGATACCGAACGGATTTTCCGCGACTGCCGGATCATCATGTCCTCCTACGTGCCGGAGAGGGCCCCGGCGGCCAGGCCATGCACCAGGTGACGCTGGAACGCCAGGTACAGCACGACGACGGGGACGGCGCTGACCAGGGCGGCGGCCATCAGGTCGCCGTACAGCGGCTGGGCGCCGAAGCCCTCGCCCTGGGCCACGCCGAACTGCTCGAGGGTGACGGCGATGGTCTGGTTCTGCAGGGCGCTGGCGAACAGCACGTCGTTCCAGCCGACGAGGAACGCCAGCACCAGGCTCACCACCATCGCGGGGGCCATCAGCGGGGCCACGACCCGGCGCAGCGCCCCGAACCGGGTGCAGCCGTCGGTCAGGGCGGCCTCTTCCAGGTCGGTGGGCATGGACCGCAGGTAGGTGAAGCACACGACGGTGGCCAGCGGCAGGCCGAACGTCATGTAGACGGCGATGATCGCCGGGTAGCTGCCGATCAGGTGCACGCCGAGGATGCCCTGCAGGCCCGCCAGCATGATGTACAGCGGCAGCAGCAGGGACAGCTGCGGGAGCGACTGGCTGCCGAGCAGCGAGTACAGCAGCGGCTTGCGGGCGCGGAAGCGCAGCCGGGCGAGGGGGTAGGCGGCGCACACCCCGAGGACCACGGCCAGCGCGGCCGACGTCCCGGCGATGATGACGCTGTTGAGCAGGCCCTGGGCCACCGCGGCGGCCGACCACATGCTGGTGAAGTTCGAGGTGGTCCAGTGCTGGAAGTCGGTGCCGCCGAGGGCCACCGTGGAGTTCGGGGACAGCGCCAGCGCGATCAGGTACAAGACCGGCACGGCGATGAACACGACGAGGCAGGCCGCCCCGACTCGGGAGAACACCGGCGGCAGCAGCCGGTGCGCGGAATGGGATTTCCTCACGCCCCTGCCTCCTGTACCCGCGCCTGGCGCACCCGCTCCTGCCGGGCCTCCCGCGCTCGCGCCCGCCGGGCCATCCACAGGTAGACCGAGGCCGGGACGGCCAGCAGCGCCACGTTGAACACCGCGGTCGCGGACGCGATGCCGAAGCCGAAGCCCTGGAACGCGATGTAGTAGATGTTGATCGGCAGCGTGACCACCGACGACGGGCGGGTGTTGCCGAA
This sequence comes from Nocardiopsaceae bacterium, assembly GCA_017354375.1. GTDB lineage: Bacteria > Actinomycetota > Actinomycetes > Streptosporangiales > Streptosporangiaceae > Trebonia. The sequence goes on from JAFMRC010000116.1 coordinate 6,682, forward strand.
CATCACGTACGGCAGCGTGAAGTTGCCGAAGTGGAACAGCGTGGACAGCGCGAAGGCGAGCGCGTAGATGCCCTTGAGCTGCGGGATCACGATGTACCTCAGCCGCGGCCACCAGTCCGCGCCATCGACGGTGGCCGCCTCCAGCTGCTCCTTCGGGATGGACTGCAGGCCGGCCAGCAGCAGCAGGTAGATGAACGGCCACACCTCCCAGACCTCGGTGAACGTCATCGCCCAGAACGCGTTGCCGCCGATCAGCCAGTAGGTGCCGACGTTCGCCAGGTGCAGGGCTGCGAGCAGGTGGTCGACGGCCCCGGTGTGGTCCTGGAAGGCGAGCTGGGCCAGCAGCGCGATCACGAACCCGGGGATCACGTAGGGCACCAGGTACAGCGAGCGCAGCAGCGCCCGGCCGCGGAAGGCGTGGTGCACCGACAGCGCGGCGAAGAACGCGATCGGCGTGCCGAAGACGGTCGACAGCACGGAGAACTTGATGCTGATCCACACCGAGTCCAGCACCGACACGCCCGTGACGGACGGCTTCATCAGCCCGTCGGCGTAGTTGGCCATGGCGCCGAACGGGGCCGTGGCCCAGTGCGCGATGTCGCTCGCGTTGATGTTCAGCAGGCTCGTCCAGATCACGATCAGCAGCGGGATCCCGACGAGGACCACGAAGAACAGCGCCCCGGGCGCGGCCAGCCACACGGCGGGCTCGCGCCGCCTGGCGCGGGCCCGCCCGATGCCGGTACTCACCCGCCGCTGCTCAGGTGCGCCTGCACCACGGAGTTCTCGGCCTGCAACTGGCTCATCGCGTAGGAGTTGCTATAGGACTGGCCGGTGGCGAGCTGCTGCGCGATGTGGCCTATGACCGACAGGACGCCGGTCTCGATGTAACTCCACGCGGGCGTGTAGTCGGTCGGGGTGGAGGTCGCCTCCGCCTGGATGAACGGCTTGGTCGCCGGGTCGTACTTCTCGACCGCGGCGATGCCCGCCTTGTTGACCGGCATCCAGCCCATGATCTTGAACTGCTGGAGCTGCGCGGCCGCGGACGTGCTGATCTGGATGAACTTCATCGCCAGCGGCAGGTTCTGGTAGTACTTGGCGACGTCGTAGTAGTTGCCGGAGACGATCGACCCGGCGGCCGGGGCGCCGGCCGGGCGGGAGGTCATCCCGAGTGGCACGTCCGGCATCGGGGCGAACCCGACGTCCTTGGCCGCCGGGGTGCCGGCCGCCTCCTGCTTCAGGGCGTACTCCGCGTCCAGCATCATGCCGGTCTTGCCGTCCGTGAACGCGGTCGTCTCCTGCGCGGCCGTCCAGGTCAGGTCGGCCTTCGGGACCACGTGGTAGGTGTCTTCCAGGCCGAAGTAGAACTTCAGCGCGGCCTGCATCTGCGGCGAGGTGAGGTCGGCCTTCGTCCCGTTGGCGGACAGGAAGTCGCCGCCGGACTGCTCCAGGTAGGACCAGACCGCCTTCCACGGCCCGTAGGGGTCGGCGGGCGAGAAGCTGGCGCCGTTCACGCCCGGATCCGCCTTCTGGATCGCCTTCGCGTCGGCGATGAACTGCGACCACGTCGCGGGGGGCGATGTGATGTGCGCCTTGGCGAACAGCGCCTTGTTGTAGGCGAGCACGAACGGGATCGACTCGTACGGGACGCCGATGTAGGAGCTGGGGTTGGGCCCGGACATGGTCAGCTGCTGGTGCACGAACGAGGAGACGCCGCCGAACTGGCGCCACTTGCTGACGGGGAGCGTGTAGAACTCCTTCAGCGCGCTGGCGGTGCCGTTGAAGGACGAGCCGATGGCCCACACGTCGGGCCCGGTGCTGGAGGCGGCGGCCTGGGACAGCGCCTGGGCCTCTGACACCGCGTTGGAGGAGTAGTCCCACTTGATCGTGGAGCCGGTGGCCTTGTGGAAGGCGTTCGCGATGTAGTCGTAGTACTGCTTGTACTGCTTGAGCTGGGTGCCGTAGGGGGCCTGGGTGTAGACGGTGAGGGTCTGCCCGGACATGCCGCCCGAGCTGCCCGAGCCCGACGAGCCACAGCCGGTGACGGCGACCGCGGCCAGCCCGATCGCCAGGGCGCCGCCGACGGCGCCCGACTTGCAACCCCTCGCAACGCTGCGGAAGCGCATGCTGGTCTCCCGATTTCGAAAATTATCGGAAATTTATGAAGAAAGCCTAATCACATAAGCTCACCGCAGGCAAGACGCGGGCTCATATCCGTTGAGCCGCTCCCGCGGGGTAGGTGGTGAGCCGGCCGCACATGCCGTAGGCCCGCTCCCCCGGCGGGTTCCCGATCCGCCACAGGGCGCCGGCCGCGAGGTGCCCAGCCGCTTCCGGGGAGCCGCCGGCCGCGGCGGCCTCGATGCCGTCCAGGTGGGTTCGGGTCAGCTCCGCGGTGGCGAGGGCCCCGTCCCGCCAGCGCTCCCGCCAGTCGGCGACGAGGGGGCCGCGCAGCGCCGTGGCCGCGGCGTAGAAGTCCTCCAGGGCGAGGGCCGGCCCCTTCTCCTCCACCGCGGCACGCAGGTCCAAGTAGCCCTCGACGGCGAGGGCCGCGCGCCGCCGCGCCGCCTCCGCGAGCGCGCTGTCGTCCCCGCCAGGGGCGGGAAGGGCGGCAGCCTCGGCGTAGCGCCCGGGGTCGGCGAGGATCTCCGGGCCGAACGTGAGGACCGCGTCGCCGTGCTCGGGCAGGCCCGCGTTCTGCATCACCACGAACAGCCGCAGGTCACCGTCGTTGACCAGGCGGTGGATGGTGCCCGGGGTGAACCACAGGCAGTCGCCGGGCCGCAACGGGGTCTCGGCGTAGCCCGACGACCCGAGGGTCTGCAGCCGCCCTTCGCCGGACGCGACCAGGTAGCCCTCGGTGGAGGCCAGGTGGACGTGCGCGGAGCCGCCGGGCAGGCCGTCGGGCGCCACCCAGTCGTAGACGTCCAGCACGGTAAGGCCGGTCGATCCCGGGAACGTCATTGCCCTCCCTCGCCAAGGAGGTCCTGCCCGGCCGCCCGGTCCGCGAGATCGCCGCAACCCGCCGCCTCCAGCGCGCCGTCGGCTATCACCACGTCGTAGCGGAGGGTCAGGAAGGCGCCGTCGGCGAACACGTATTCGGTGTCGAAGAACGGCGCCGGGCACACGCAGCCGAACGGGGTGGACCGCACGAACCACTGGGCCGGGTGGCGCAGGTTCTCCGGATCGTCGCGGAACACCAGGGTGGAGGACCGCCCGTTCCCGTCGTGCCGCCCGGTGAACGCCAGCCACGGCCAGCGCGTCCCCATCAGCTCGTCGCCGCCGGACTGGCCGGGGGTGATGACGGTCCCGCCGGTGAACGAGCGGGGGCCGCGCCAGAACAGCCCGCCGTACCCGGCGTTCGGCCTGCCCTCGGTGGTGGGGCTGCCGATGACGATGGGCCTTCCGCTGACGTTGATCAGCGTGGTCTCGAACGCCAGGCACCAGGCGCCCGCGTCGGGCCAGGCGGTCGCGGCGACCCGGCGCCGCTCGGCGATGATGGCGGTCGCGGCGCCCTCGGGCACCCAGGACAGCCGCTCGCCTATCCTTATCACGTCGCCGGAGCCGACAACGGTGTCGAAACTTTCGTGGCGCATGGTGCCGTCGTTGTTGACCTGGACGTACTTCCCGGCGCGGAACGTGACGCCGCCCCAGAAGTTGTCGGTCCCGACGTTCGGCAGCGACAGCGCGATCCCCTTGTGCCACACGTGGTCGTGCGGCCGGTACAGCGTCACGACGTCCCCGGCCAGGGTGCGGACCGGGTGGAAGTAGGGCCGGGGGGACTCCAGCTGCGGGTCGTCGGGCAGGTAGACGTACCGGAACAGCTCGGTGCCGCCGTAGGTCGCGGTCAGCGCGGTCTCGCCGCGGGCCAGCGTGAGGGACCCGGCGGGCTCGGGCTTAGCGGATCCTTGGCTTGCGGGCTCTTGCGTCATTGCCACGGGGCGGTTTTCCCTCCGTTCATGGCGCCGTAGAACGGCGTGCCGGGTGCGAGGTCGTCGGGGGTGACGGGCCGCCGGGTGAACGCCGAGGCGTAGATCCCGGCGACCAGGGACATGGTGCGGCGGGCCTCGCCGGGCGCGACCGGGGGCTGCCGCCCGTCACGCAGCGCGTCGAGGACGTGGGCGAACTGCGCGGCGTGCCCGCTCTTCGTCCCGTACTCGGCGTCGTCCCACGCGGCCTGGACCTCGCCGGAGTGGCCCTTCGCCGGGGTGATCCGCCAATCGGCATCGGCATACCCGTACAGGTGGGTGACCTCGACGGTCGCGTACTCGTAGTCGAACCGCAGGTAGGTCTCCTCGCGCGGGGACAGCACGCTGTTGACGACGCTGGCCACGGCGCCGTTGGCGAAGCTGACGTGGGCGAGCGACAGGTCCTCGGTGGCCATCACGCGCGCGCTGGTGCGGGCGAGCGCGGATACCTCGGTCCAGTCGCCGAGCACGTCGGCCAGCATGTCCATCTGGTGGATGCCGTGCCCCATGGTGGGCCCGCCGCCCTCGTTGTCCCAGCCGCCGCGCCACGGAACGTCGAAGTACGCCTGGTCGCGGAACCACGTGGTGTGGCACACCGCCACCAGGGGCCGGCCGAGCGCGCCACTGTCGGCGACGGCCTTCAGCCGCCGCTGCCCGGACCCGAACCGGTGCTGGAACACGGTGGCGAACCACGGCGGCTCGCGGGTGCCCCCCGGCCGGGAAGGACCCTGGGCCGCGGCCAGCCCGTCCAGCTCGCGCAGGCTGATCACCGGGGGCTTCTCCACCAGCACGCTGGCCCCCGCGTTCAGGCACTCCAGCGCCGCCGCGTAGTGGGTGGCGGGCGGCGTGCAGATGTGCACAAGATCGGGTCGTGCCCGGCTGAGCAGGTCGCCCAGGTCGCGGCAGCCCTCGGCCACCCCGTATTCCTCGCAGAACGGATCGAGGCGACTGGAATCGACGTCCATCGCCCCGGCCAGCGTGGCGGAAGGTATCCCCGCGACGGCTCTCGCGTGGGTGCGGGCGATGTTCCCCGTCCCCACGATCGCTATCCGGACCGGCATGCGCCTCCGATCGCCTTTTCGAAACTTTCGGTATAACCATTCTACCGAAGATGATTGCCCAGTCATAGAGCGGCGTTAGAACGATCCAAGATCGGGGGCGATCAGGGCCGCGTAGCGCTCCTTCATCGTGGCGAGGACGGCGTCGGGGTCGGCGGCCCAGACGGCGGCGTTGAAGATCTCGACCTCGACGTCGCCGCGGTATCCGGCCTCCGCGACGGCCTCGCACAGCGGGCCGAAGTCAATGACCCCGTCCCCCATCATCGCCCGGCCCAGCAGGACGTCGGCGGGCAGCGGGCACAGGAAGTCGCTGACCTGGAAGCTGGCGATCCGGCCCTCGCGCCCGGCGCGGGCGATCTGCGCCTCTGCCTCGGGATCCCACCACAGGTGGAACGTGTCGACCACGACCCCGACCGCCTCCGCCGGGTGCGGCCCGGCCATGTCGAGCGCCTGCCCCAGCGTGGAGACGACCCCCCGGTCCGCGCAGTACATCGGGTGCATCGGCTCGATCGCGAGCCGCACCCCCCGCCGTGCCGCGTACGGCACCAGCTCCGCGACCGCGTCCGCGACCCCCTCCCGCGCCTCCGCCAGCCGTCCCCGCGCCGCGCGCGGCTTGTTGCTGTTATCAGCCAGCGACCCCGGCCGCGGCTCCGTCCGGCCCCCGCCGTTCCCGCTCCCGCCGCCCGTGCCGCCCCCGCTGCCGGTGCCGCCCCCGCCACCCCGGTTGTTGCTGTTATCAGTTGGGAGGCCGCCGGGGACCAGGACCAGGCAGGCCGCGCCCAGCTCGGCGGCCTCGTCGATCGCGGCCCTGTTGTCGGCCAGCCAGCCGGGACGGCCGAAGAACCCGCCACGGCACAGCGACGACACCCGCAGGCCCGCGTCCCGCACCAGCTTCTCCGTGGCCGCCAGGCCGAAATCCGCCACGTGCTCCCGCCACAGCCCGATCGCCCCGATCCCGTGCCGCGCGCACCCCTCGACCGCCTCGCGGACACCGGCGTTCCGGATCGTCCACTGATTCAGCGACAGCCTGCGCGTCAGCGCCTCCGCCGCACCCGCCGCGCCCACGCTCACCCGCCCGCCCCCCTCCCAGTCGATGCAAGGGAAGGGTTGTGACCCTGACGGTTAATTACAATTAGTTGTCGACTGGATTCTGTCGGTTCGTAAGTGGCTGGCTGGGCGCCTTCGAGGCAGGGGCGGGCGCTGCCGGGGGCGCCGGTGCCGGGGGTATGAGGTATCGGTGCGGGGGTGCATGCCCCGTTCTGCGGGGGTATGCCCGGGCCGTGGGGGCGTGACGGGCGGGCCGCGCCAGGACGGAAGGGCTTCGCGTGGAGGATATGTGAGCGCGGAGCGCACTTATCCTCCACGCGGGCGTGATCGCGGCCCTGCGGATACCCAGGCGGGTATTTCGAAGACCGTGAATTGGCGACCAGGAGATGATGGCCCGTCGGCCACGGGAACCGCGCTCCGCCAGTGCTCCTCGCGCCGGACATGCCCGATATTTCGGTCACGCGGGGGAGGCTGAGGTTCACTCGGAGGAGGCCGTACGGGGTGCGGTTCACTCGGGGAATGCGGTGCTGGGCGAGGCTCGCTCGGAGGAGGCCGTAGGGGGTGCGGTTCACTGGGGGGAGGCCGTACTGCCTGAGGCTTACTCGAGGGATGCGGTGCTGGGCGCGGTTCACCCCGGGGAGGCGGGGCGGCGGGGCGGCGGCGGGGCGGCTCATCCGGGGAGGCCGTACTGGGTGAGGAGGGCGGACATGCGGCGGACCGCCAGGGCGGGGTCGGCGAACAGGCCCGCGGAGTCGGCGAGGCGGAACACCTCGGCCAGGTGCGGCAGCGACCGCGCGGACTGCTCGCCGCCCACCATCACGAACGCGTCCTGGTGCCCGGCCAGCCACGACACGAGCGCCAGCCCGGTCTTGTAGCGGAAGGTGGGCGGCTCGAAGAGCTTCCGGGCGAGGGGGACGGTCGGGGCGAGGATCTCCTCGTAGCGGCGGGTGTCGCCGTCGTCGAGGGCGCTAAGGGCCGCCGCGGCGGGGGCCGCGATCGCGTCGAAGATGCCGAGCAGCGCGTCGCTGCCGGAGGCGATCAGGGGCTGGTAGTTGTAATCGTCGCCGGTGTACAGCCGCACCCCCGGTGGCAGCGCGGCGCGCAGCGCCGCCTCGTGCCCCTCGTCCAGCACGGACAGCTTGACGCCGTCGATCCGGGAGGCGTTCTCCCTGACGATCTCCAGCACCGTCTCCGCGGCCTGCCAGATGTCGCGCGAGCCCCAGTACCCGGCCAGCTGCGGGTCGAACATCTCCCCCAGCCAGTGCAGGATCACCGGCCGGTCCGCCTGGGCCAGGACCGCCGAGTAGACCTTGCGGTAGTCCTCGGCGCCGCGCGCGGCGCGGGCC
>JAFMRC010000340.1 GCA_017354375.1 Nocardiopsaceae bacterium
GCTCGCCGCGGCGGCCGCGGCCGCCGCCATCAAAGCGGTGTGCTTCACCGTTTCCCTCCACATGAAGCTCATATCCCCGAGACTGCCCGCAGGCTAGTTGGTGGCTATCCCCGGTGGGAAGGGGTGCACCGGGTCTGCGGCCTCCTCGTTGCCGAATCGCAAGCTGCCGCGATATTTCCGGGATGCCGCCGCGACGCTGGTTAAGTTTGTTCCCTCATACAGCGCGGTGCTTGGAAATTCCAGCACCACGGTCAGGCCGCCGCCTGGCGTCTCCTCCAGGCGCGCCGTGCCCCCGTTGGAGGTGACGAGGCGGTGCATGATCGCGAGGCCGAGCCCGGTGCCGCCGGCCTTGCTCCCCGAGACGAACCGGAGGAACGCGCGGGACCGCTCCTCGGGGGGCATGCCGGGGCCGTTGTCGGCCACCGTCAGGGTGACGCCGTTGCCGGAGTCGGCCACGGTCACGGTGACCGTGCCGCCATCGGGCATCGCCTCGATCGCGTTCGCGAGAAGATTGTCGAGGATCTGCTCCAGGTGGCCGGCGCCGAGCGCGATCCGCGGCACTCCGCCGCGGCCGGGTTCGCCGCGCTGCCCGGGGGACCCGTCCTGGCCAGGGGGCCCGTCCTGACCGGGGGAAGCGTGCTCGACGGGGGAACCGTGCTCATCGTGGTGGAGGGCGATCAGCTTGACGCCGTGGCTGTCGGCGACCGGCTGCCATGCGGTGACCCGCTCGGCGACCCCGGCGATGGGGTCGATGCTCACCACCTGCTCGGTGACGCTTTCCGCCCTGGCGATCGCGAGCAGGCCGTCCACCAGGCGGGACAGCCGGGCGATCTCCTCCTGCGCGCCGGCCAGCTCGGTTGCCGCGGCCGGGGCGGAGTCGGCCGTCAGCAGGTCGATGCGCAGCCGGAGTGCGGCCAGCGGCGTGCGCAGCTGGTGCGAGACGTCGGCGAGCATGGTGCGATGGCCGTGCACGAGGGTCTCCAGCCGCCCGGCCATCACGTTGAAGCTGGTCGCCATCCGCTGCAACTCGGGCGGCCCGCTGCCGGTCGCGGCGCGCACCGCGAGGTTCCCGTCGGCGAGCCGGCGCGCCGCGTTGTCCATCCGGGCCAGCGGCCGGTTGACCCAGCGGGCGAAGGTGATGGCGATCAGCGCCGCGGCGCACAGCGCCACCGTCGCCAGCACGGCCAGGTACAGCCACAGGTTGGTGATGGACTGGTCGAGGGAGCCGAGCGGGCGTTCCAGGACGACGATGCCGACCAGCGAGCCCTTGGCCCGGCCGTCGCTCCACACCGCCTCGGCGGCGATCGCCCGGTTCTTGGTCATGGTGCTGGCCTGGATGCCGGTCCGGATGGCCTCCGCGGCCAGCCGGGTCCACTTGTCGAGCGGCCTGCCGTGCGTGACGACGGGCTGGCGGGCCGCGTTGAGCACCAGCAGCTCGTCGTCCTGCCGGGCGGCGATCTCGACGGCCCGGCTCAGCGAGGAGCTGGGCTGGTGATCGGCGAGCTTGTCCTCGGAGATCACGGCGATGGAGTGCGTGCTGTCCTGCACCGAGTTGACGAACGCCTCGCGCTCGTGCGCCACCGCTTGCAGCGCGAGCGGGATCACCGCGCCGGCCAGGACCGCCGCGGTCAGCGCCAGCAGGGCGAGCAGGATCCGGCGGGTCACGCGTCGGCGAGCCGGAATCCGTGCCCGTAGATGGTCTCGATCAGCGTCGGGACGCCGAGCTTCTTGCGCAGCGCCGCCATGTGCACGTCGAGCACCTTGGTCGGGCCGTACCAGTGCTCGTCCCAGGCACGCTCGACGATCTCCTGCCGGCTGACCAGCCGTCCGGGGTCGGAGGCCAGGCACTCCAGGATGGCGAATTCCTTGGGCGTCAGCGCGACGTCGGTATCGTTGACGGTCACCTTGCGCGTGCGCAGGTCGATCATGAGCGGGCCGTGCCGGAGCACCTCGCAGCCGACCCGGTGGCCGCGCCGCAGCACGGCGCGGATCCGGGCCAGCAGCTCCGCGAGCCCGAACGGCTTGACCAGGTAGTCGTCGGCTCCCTCGTCGAGGGCGAGCACCCGGTCGGGCTCCTCGCCGCGGGCCGTCACCACGATGATGGCGGCATTCGAGGCGCGGCGGAGCTGGCGGCAGACGTCGATGCCGTCGATATCCGGGAGCCCGAGGTCGAGCAGCACGACGTCCGGTGGCACCCTGCGCAGCGCCTCGGCGCCCGTGACCACGCTGTCGGCCGCGTAGCCGGCCCGTTCCAGGCCGCGGACCAGCTGCGTGGCGATACCCGGGTCGTCCTCGATGACGAGGACAGACATCTGAGGAGAACTCACCCCTACACGGTAGGCGCACCCGCCTGACCTGAGGAAATCTCGCGGATTTCTTAACTACTCTTTAGCATCCCGAGGTGCCAGCGGGTTCAGGGTTGCCGGTGCGGTGGAGTTGGCGCATGGTGAGTAGATGGACATCGGCCGGGCGGGACCAGGGGATGCCGCCGGGGGAGGCGATCGCCCGGTGGACGTCGCGAGCCTGATCCGCGTCAAGCGGGACAACGAGCGACCATTGACCGCGGAGGAGATCCGCTGGCTGTTCCGGGCGCAGGCGACCGGGGACGTGGCGGATGAGCAGATGGCGGCGCTGCTCATGGCGATCTACTTCAACGGCCTCGACGGCGCCGAATTGCGAGCCTGGACCGGCGCGATGATCGCCTCCGGCGACCGCCTGGACCTAGACCTATCCGACATATCCGGAACGGGGGGCACGGTTTGTGTGCCCGCCGTTCCGGATGGCGAGCCCGTTCCGGACGGCGAGCGCCTTACGATCGGCAGGGGCGTCCCGGGCGGCGAGCCCCGGCCCGTTCCGGTCGACAAGCACTCGACGGGGGGCGTCGGGGACAAGGTGTCGCTGGTCCTCGCGCCGCTGGTCGCGAGCTGCGGCGCGATGGTGCCGATGCTGTCCGGCCGCGGCCTCGGGCACACCGGCGGCACGCTCGACAAGCTGGAGTCCATCCCCAGGTTCCGGGCCGATCTTGATAACAGCAAGATAAGGCAGATCCTGCGCGACGTCGGCGTGGTCATCGCGGCCGCCGGACCCGGGCTCGTCCCCGCCGACCGGAGGCTGTACGCGCTCCGGGACGTCACCGGCACGGTCGAGTCCATTCCGCTGATCGCCAGCTCGATCATGTCCAAGAAGATCGCGGAGGGCACGAGGGCGCTCGTCCTCGACGTCAAGACCGGGTCGGGCGCGTTCATGAGGGACGAGGGCAAGGCCATCGAGCTGGCCCGCGTCATGACGGCGCTCGGGGCCGAGCACGGCGTCGCCACCCGCGCCCTCGTGACCAGGATGGACACCCCTCTCGGCCGCGCCGTCGGCAACGCGGTCGAGGTCACCGAGGCGATCGCGGCGCTGCGGGGGGAGGGTCCCGACGACCTGATGGAGGTCACCTACGCGCTGGCCCGCCACATGCTCGACCTGGCCGGCCTCGACGCCGATCCGCGGGAGGCGATCGACAGCGGCCGGGCCTACGACACCTTCCGGAAGATGGTCCGGGCGCAGGGCGGCGACCCGGACGCCCCGCTGCCCGAGGCGGAACACCGCGAACGTGTCCTGCCCGCGCCCCGTGACGGCTGGGTGACCGGCCTCGACGCGCTCAAGATCGGAACCGCCGCGTGGCGGCTCGGCGCCGGGCGGGCGCGGAAGGAAGACCCCGTCAGCGCCACGGCCGGCGTGCGCTGCCTGGTCAAGCCCGGGGACTTCGTCAGGCGAGGGCAGGAGACGGTGGAAATCGCGGCAGACGCCACCACCCGTTCGGAATATGCGATCGAAGCACTGGAGGGGGCGCTCGCGCTGGGCGACCGGCCCCGGCCCGGCACCCCCCTGGTCGTCCGCGAGATCACATGATTCATCCCGAACGGATCGTGGCGGCTGCCCCCGTGCCGGCTTACCCGGGCATGCGGAGGACGGGCTTGATCACGTCGCCGGAGCGGGAGGCCTCCAGGGCCTCGTTCACCTTGTCCAGGGGGAAGTCCCGGACCAGCCGGTCGCAGGGGAACCGGCCCTGCCGGTTCAGCTCGATCAGCGCGCCGATCAGGGAGGGGCTCCGGCCCTCGCCGCCGAGGATGCCGACGACGCGCTTGCCCCACAGCGTGGACATGTGGTCGAGCGAGAACGACGCCCCGGCGGGTGCGCCGCCGATCAGGGCGCAGGTGCCGCGCATGCCGACCGAGTCCGCGGCCAGGCGCAGCACGTCGGTCACGCCGGTGCACTCCAGGCTGAAGTCGGCGGGCCCGCCGCAGATCCCCTCCACCGCGGCGACCGTGTCGGAGACGGCCGTCACGTCCACCGTCTCGGTCGCTCCGAGCTCGCGGGCCAGCGCCAGCCGCGACGCCAGCCGGTCCACCGCGACGATCGTGGTCGCACCGGTCAGCCGGGCCGCCATCACCGCCGAGAGCCCGACCGCCCCCGCTCCGTACACCACGACCGACGATCCGGCGGGAGGTCGCAGCACGTTCAGTACCGCGCCCGCCCCGGTTCCGATCCCGCACGCCAGCGGCCCGAGGATCTCCAGCGGCGCGTCGTCGGGCACCGGCACCAGCGCGTTCGCCGAGACCACCGAGTACGTGCAGAACGACGACTGCCCGAAGAAGTGGCTGTGCAGCGGCGACCCGTCGGGGCGCCGCAAGGCGGTTGACCCGTCGGGTCGCGCGCCGCTGATCACCAGGGATCCGAGCGACAGGCAGTACCGGGGCTGGCCATCCAGGCAGTTCCGGCAGGTTCCGCACCACGGCCAGCCGATCACCACCGGGTCGCCCTCGGACACCGGGGTCACCCCGGGACCGACGGCTTCCACGATCCCCGCGCCCTCGTGCCCGAGCACGCCGGGTGCCGGGAACGGCATGTCGCCGTCCCGCGCGAGCGCGTCGGTATGGCACACACCGGACGCGACCACCCGCACCAGGGCCTCGCCGGGCCCGGGATCGTCGATCAGCACCGGGGACACGGTGAACGGCGTGAACAGCTTCTCGAAGACGGCGGCGGCTCCGCGCGGCATCAGGGCCTCCTGGTCGTCCTGTTCGCCGAGACTCGCAACTGACGGTGCCCCGCCCGGCTCATCCCAAAACGGGCACACCGTGAAACTGTGGTGGGGTTGCCTCAGCCGTTGCCTCAGCCCGTCGTCGCGGCGCCTGGCTCGCCTGGCTCGCCGGGGCTGCCCTTCTTGCCCTCGGGAGCGTCGTCCCCGGGAGCGCTGTCCCCTGGCGCGTCGCCGGTCGCCTGCCTGGCGGCGGCGGTGCGCTGGATGACCTCGAAGGTGTCGCTCAGCGCCTGCCACGCCTTGGCGAGGCTGTCGGCCTCGGGACCCCTCAAGTCGCGGCCGCGGATGGTGGCGGCCGGGCTGGCCTTTCCGCTGCTGGCCTTTCCGCTGCTGGCCTTGTCGCCGGGCGCCTCGCCGCTGGGTGCCTCGCCGCCGAGAGCGCGCAGCGCCTCGTTGCCGGCCTTGACCAGCACCGGGTCGGCCGCCACGATCGTGACCAGCTCGTCGGTGACCTCGATGACCATCTGGCGGCGGCCCGCGTCCTCGGGCTGCTCGTCACTGGTGCCGGTCACGTCCGCGCCGCGCAGCGCCTCCTTGGCCTGATCGAGGTCCACGCCCAGCTGCGCGAGCACCCTGGCGGCGGTCGAGTTGGAGTCCGCGAGCGTGGCCAGCAGCAGGTGGTGGGAGCCGACCGGGTGCGCGCCGGCCAGCCGCATCGCCTCGCTCAGCGTGGTGTCCGCCGCCGGGGACGCGCTGAGCACGGCCTGCCCGGCGGCGACGGCGCTGGCCTCCTCGAAGGGATCGGCC
>JAFMRC010000341.1 GCA_017354375.1 Nocardiopsaceae bacterium
CCGGACCGAGGCGGCGGCTAGGGCGACCGAGCCGGCCGTGGCCACCAGCGCGGCGCCACCGCACCCGGCGACCAGGCCGAACGCGCCGTTATTCACCGCGATCAGCGCCCAGGCGTAGACGATTCCGCCGATGACGAGCGCGACCCCGCCGGCCGCCAGCGGGTTGTCGGCGAGCGAGCTCAGGCCGATCTCGCGCGGCCCGGGGAGGCCGCCGGGACCACTGGAAACGGGACCGCTGGAATCGGGTGGGTTCTGTGCGGCCATACAGTCAGGTCACACCCTTCGTCAGTGCGTCCAGTCCCGTGCTACCTAAAGGTGCTGCGAGCGTACCTGACTCCCGCCCGGCAATGCATCATGATCAGCGCAATCGTCCCATTTTCCGTCATATTTACAAACTTTTCCTGGCGCGCCCGATCGCGCCGGGCGTATCGTTCGTGCTGTCGCAACGCACGTCTCGTGGCTCACATCGCCTGTCTCATGGCTCAGCAGTACAGTAAGGTCGGCAGCCTTATGCGCATCCCCCGGTCCCATGAAAACGCGGTCACGCTGTACGGTCCCGCTTTCGCAACCGACCCCGCCGGCGCCTACCGCCAGATCCGGGAGAGCTACGGCCCCGTCGCCCCGGTATTGCTTGAGGGTGACGTTCCCGCCTGGCTCGTGCTCGGGTACCGCGAGGTCCGCTACGTGACCAGCAACCCGCAGCTGTTCGCCCGGTCCTCGGCCAAGTGGAACCTGTGGGAGCAGGTCCCGCCCGACTGGCCGCTCGCCCCCATAATCATGCCCAATCCGTCGGCCACGTTCCTGGACGGCCCCGAGCGCCAGCGCCGGGTGGCCGCGACGAACGACTCGCTGGACGCCATCGACCGCACCGACCTCACCCGGGCCTGCATACGGGTAGCCGACCAGGTCATCGACCAGTTTTGCGGGGACGGCCGGGCCGATCTCCTCGCCCAGTACGCGGTGCCCATCCCGCTCCTGGTCATGGCCAGGATCTGCGGCATCCCGCAAGAGGAGTCCGCCGACGTGACCAGGGACATGCTGCTGCTGGGGACCGCGACGGCCGAGGGGGCCGAGGCGTTCGGCCGCGCGTTCGGCAAGATCAGGGAGCTGGCCGCCGCCAGCCGCGAGCGGCCGGGGCGGACACTGCCGCACCTGCTGGCGAGCCACCCGGCCGGGCTGACCGACGACGAGATCGCCTGGGAGCTGTTCGGGATCGTGATCGCAGCTACGGGCACGTCGAACTGGATCGGCAGCGCGCTGCGGCTGATGCTCATCGACGACCAGTTCTCCCTCGCCCTGCAAGGTGGCCGGGCCAGCGTCGAGGCCGCGCTCAACGAGGTGCTGTGGAAGGACTCCCCGCTGCAGAACGCCCCAGGCGGCCGTTACGCCACCCAGGACTGCGATCTCGGCGGGTGGCGCATCGGAAAGGGCGACATGATCGTCCTGGGCCTGGCGGCCGCCAGCGCCGACCCGGCGGTGCGCCCGGAACGGGTCGACTCCGTCGGGGCCAACCGGGCGCACTTGGCCTTCGGCCACGGGGAGTACGCGTGCCCCTACCCCGCGGCCGAGATCGCGTGGGTCATGGCCAGGACCGTCACCGAGGTGCTGCTCGACCGCATCCCCGACGTGGAGCTCGCGGTCCCCGCCGAGGACCTCGAGTGGCGCCAGTCGGTATGGATGCGCAGCCTGAAGGCGCTGCCGGTCACGTTCACCCCGTCGGTCACCGTCAGCCGGCCAGGAGCCGACCTGAGCGGGTAGGCTGGCGGCGCCATGACAGACACGACCGTTGTCCACCTGCTCAGGCACGGTGAGGTTCACAATCCCGGCGGGGTCCTGTACGGACGGCTGCCCGGCTACCACCTGTCCGCGACCGGGCGCGCGATGGCTGACGCCGCCGCCGATTTTTTCTCCGAACGGATGGTCGCGACTGTCTTCGCCTCCCCGCTGACTCGGGCGCAGGAGACGGCGGAACCGGTGGCGGCCCGGCACGGGCTGGAGATCGTCACCGACGAGCGGCTCATCGAATCCCGGAACGTGCTGGAGGGCACCGCGGTCAGCCTCAGGTACCTGGCCCGCAATCCGGCGAACTGGCGCTACCTATGGAACCCGTTCGCTCCCTCGTGGGGCGAGCCGTACGCCGAGGTGGCGGCCCGGATGCGAGCCGCCGTCGAGCGGGCGCGGGACGCTAGCAGGGGCGCCGAGGCGGTCTGCGTCAGCCACCAGCTGCCGATCTGGGTGACGCGGCTGGCCGCGGAGCGCCGGCGCCTGTGGAGCAATCCCCGGGAGTGCGCGCTCGGCAGCGTTACCAGCCTCACGTTCACCGGAGACGAGCTGACCGGCGTGTCCTACGCGGTGCCGGCCCGCCGACAGGTCCGCGAGGAGGATGCGGCACAATAGGAGTCGTGTACTACCCCCTGTAGGAGATCGTAGGTTTCCGTCGGTGTTCAACGTGAGGCGCCGCACGGCCGTCACGGTGACGGCCGTCGTGGCCGCGTGCGTCGCGGCCGGGCTGGCGGTCACCCTGACCGCCGGCAACGGGCAGGCCGGCGACCGGGACTACATCGGCGGCGGCACCAGCGCGTGGCTATACGCGGCGGGCCACCGCCCCGTCGCCCCGGACTTCTCCGGCACCACGCTGACCGGGTCGCACCTGTCGTTCTCCTCCTATAAGGGGAAGGCCGTCGTGCTGAACTTCTGGGGATCGTGGTGCGGCCCGTGCCGCGGCGAGGCCCCGACCCTCGCGGTGCTGTCGCAGAAGTACGCGAAGGACGGGGTGTCGTTCATCGGCGACGACGTCCAGGACACCCCCACGAACGCGCTGGCGTTCGCCCGGAGCACGGGCATCAAGTACCCGAGCCTGAACGACCCCGGGTACCAGGTCGCGCAGGATTTCGGCCAGGCCGTGGTGATCAACGAGACGCCGACGACCGTCGTGATCGACCCGGCCGGGCGGGTCGCGGGCGTGATCTACGGCACGGCGAGCTACGGGGTCCTGAACACGATGCTGCGTGATGTGGTGAAGACATGACGGCCCGCTGGGCGTGGCGGCAGATCACCTCCATGCGGACCGCCCTCATCCTGTTGTTCCTGCTCGCGCTGGCGAGCGTGCCGGGCTCGATCCTGCCGCAGGAGGGCGCCGATCCGGCGTCGGTGCAGCAGTACTTCGCGCAGCACCCGGCGCTGGCACCGTGGCTGAACCGCCTCGGGCTGTTCAATGTCTTCGCGTCGCCGTGGTTCGCGGCGATCTACCTGCTGCTGTTCGTGTCGCTGGTCGGGTGCGTGGTGCCGCGGACGTTCCGGCTGGCCGGGTCCACCAGGACGCCGCCACCGAAGGCGCCGCGGTTCCTGAGCCGGCTGCCGCACTCGGCGTCGTTCACCTCGTCGCTGCCGCCCGCGGAGGCCGCCGACGCGGCGGCCGCCGTGCTCGGCGGGCACGGCTTCCGGCTGCGCCGCCCCGGGGCGAGTGACTCCGGTTCCTGGGTCTCCGCCGAGAAGGGATACCTGCGGGAGGCCGGGAACCTGCTGTTCCACCTGGCGCTGCTCGGGGTGCTCATCTCGATCGGGCTGGGCGGGATCTTCGGCTACAAGGCCGACAAGCTGCTCGTCGAGGGGCAGGGGTTCGCCGACACGGTCTCCGCGCTGGACGAGTTCCACCCGGGGCGGCTGGCTACCGGGTCGGACCTGGCGCCGTTCGACATCACGCTGAAAAAGTTCTCCGCGAGCTACCTCACCTCGGGGCAGGACCGGGGGCAGCCGTCGAAGTTCAACGCGTCCCTCTCCTACACCGCCTCGCCGGGCGCCGCCCGCCAGTCCTACGACCTGCAGGTGAACCACCCGCTGTCGGTCGACGGGGTGAAGGTCTACCTGATCGGGCATGGGTACGCGCCGGTGTTCCGGGTTACCGACGCGCGGGGGAAGACGGTCTATGACCAGGCGACGCCCTTCATCCCCGCCAGCACCTCCAGCATGCTGTCCGACGGGGTAGTGAAGGCCCCGAGCGCGGCGCCCGTGCAACTCGGGTTCATGGGCGTGTTCGTGCCGACAGCCGAGGCGCCGGGCGGCACGCTGTCCTCCGCGTTCCCCGCGCCCAGGAACCCCGCGGTGTCACTGATCGGCTACACCGGGAACCTCGGCCTCGACTCCGGGCAGCCGCAGTCGGTGTACCAGCTGGACACCACCGCGATGTCGAAGGTGCCGGGCTCGCCGCACCTGCTGTTCCCCGGCCAGACCTGGAAGCTGCCCCACGGCCAGGGGTCGGTGACGTTCACCGGCTACAAGCAGTGGGTCAGCCTGTCGATGAACTACGACCCGGGGCAGGTTCCGGCGCTGGTGTGCGGGATGCTGGCCCTGGCGGGGCTGCTGCTGTCGTTCCTGATCCGGCGGCGCAGGATGTTCGTGCGGGCGGTCGCCGCCGACTCGGGGCCGGGATCAATCGTGACGGTTGGCGGGCTGGCCAGGACCGACGCCAGCGGCGGGTTCGCCGAGGAGTTCGCCGAGCTCGCGGCGGAACTCGCCGGGCCAGATCCCCCCGGAGATCCGCCGGAGGCTAGCCTCGCGGCCGGGGCCGGGCCGCGGCCCGGCGGCCAGACAGAGACGGGAGCGTGAGACTCGTGGGCATCAACCAAGGCCTGGCGGCCATCAGCGGCGACTTCATGATCGCCGCGCTGCTCATCTACTCGCTGGGCGTGCTCGCGTTCGCGGGTGACCTCGCGTTCGGGCGCCCTCGCCGCGCGGCCGAGGCAAGGGCCAAGGTGCCCGAACGGGTCGCCGAGCTCGCGGCCGTGGGGGCGGCGGCTGGGACGCCGCCCTCCGGGGAGGCGGACGCTCCGGCCGACGGTGACGCCGGTGGCCCGGACGGGCCGCCGGCTGCCGTGCTGCCCGCACGGCGGCTGCCGTTCCTCCGGGCCGTCCGGGAGGCCGGGACCTGGGTACGGGCCGCGGTCGCGCTGAGCACGGCCGGAGTCCTCGCGCACCTGGTCGCGGTCGTCACCCGCGGCTTCGCGGTGCACCGCGCCCCGTGGGGCAACATGTACGAGTTCGTCACGGCGCTGACCTGCGTCGCGGCCATCTTCTTCGTCTACGTGCTGGTCCGGTACCGGGCGTGGGCGCTCGGCGTCTGGGTGATGGGCGCGGTCGTGCTCGCCCTCGGGCTGGCCGAGACCGTCATCTATACCTCGGCGGGGCCGCTGGTGCCGGCCCTGCAGTCGTACTGGCTGAGCATCCACGTCACCGCGATGACGCTCGCGACCGGCATCTTCTTCGTCGCCGCGGTGCTCGGCATCCTGTACCTGGTCATCGAGCGGTACCAGGCGCGGGTGGCCGCCGGGAAGGCGGTTTCCGGCGGGAACGGGCTGCTGGACCGGATCCCCGCCACCGGGCAGCTGGACAAGATGACCTACCGCGCCGTGGTCTTCGGGTTCCCGGTGTGGACATTCGGCGTGATCGCGGGCGCGATCTGGGCGGACCAGGCGTGGGGCCGGTACTGGGGCTGGGATCCGGTCGAGACCTGGGCGTTCATCACCTGGATCCTGTACGCGTCGTACCTGCACGCCCGGGCCACCGCGGGTTTCCGCCGCTGGGCCCACTACATCCAGCTGCTCGGCTTCGCCAGCCTCGTGGTCAACATCCTCGTCATCCAGGTCTTCGTCACCGGCATGCACTCCTACGCCGGCGTCCCTGGCTGATCCGCGCGCCCGGAGCGTCCCTCAACGCGCTCGATTACGCAATCGAGCGTGTGATAGCGCGCCCAATTGCGTAATTGAGCTGCCTGGCCGCCTAGGCGGCAGGCGCCCCCGGCGGCGGCGGAGGCGGCCCCGGCGGC
>JAFMRC010000551.1 GCA_017354375.1 Nocardiopsaceae bacterium
GACGTCCTCCTCACTGCGTTTGGGACACCAAGCCCGCACTACCGCACCAGGAGGACGTCCCCTTCACAAGCGGAACCCGCTAATCAGCCGCCTTCCCGGGGCTACGTCCTATTACTACGATCCTGTGTGGAGCGCGCTATTGCTACAGCACCCGGGCGCGCTCGGCGTCGTGGGCATCCCGGGCCTCGCGCGCCTCGTGCTCCTGGTCTTCGCGTGCCTCGCGCTCCTCGCGCTCCTCGCGCGTCTCTTGCGCGGGGGCCCGGTGCGACATCGAGCGGGCGCCGGCGCGGAGCGCGCTAACGATCACCGATACCGACGGGCGCGTCAGGCTCGCCGTCCGCGCCACCGCGAACACGTCGCGGGCCAGGTCCAGCCCGGCGGGCAGCTCGCGGACCACCAGGCGCCGCTCGTACGCGCCGACCGCCAGCCGTGGCATGATCGCGATGCCCAGGCCGCGGGTCACCATGTTCGCGATCGTCTCCAGGCCCTCGAACTCCGACGGAACCGGCGGCGTCACCCCGACCGTGGCCAGCAGCCGGTCCACCGCCTCCCGCGACGGCTCTCCGGCGGGAGCCGCCAGCCACATCTCGTTCCGCAGCTCGCGCAGGTCAACCGGGCGCTCCGGGTCGGCCGCCGGGTGAGTGCGGGAGACGACCAGGACCAGGGGGTCGCGCACCAGGTGGTAGTAGCTGAGAACGCCCTGGGCGGGGTCGGTCTCCTCGGCCTCGGTCCTGGTGAGCGTGGAGTTCAGGCCGCCAAGGTCGGCGGCGAGCCGGCCGGTCCAGTCATCGACGATCGCGACCTCCACCTCTCCGGACCGGACCAGCTGCAGGCCCTCGGTCGGGGAGGACTGGCGCAGCAGCAGCGAGAGCTGCGGGTGAGCGCGCAGCGACCTGGCCAAGGCGGGCGCGAACGCGACCGCGGCAGACGGGAACCCGGTGACCACTACCCGGCCCGATGGCTCCGCGGCACGGGCCGACAGGTCCGCTTCGGCCTCCTCCACCATCGCGAGGATCCGCTCCGCGTAGGCGGCCAGTCGGCGTCCGGCGTCGGTCAGCCCGGCGCTGCGCGCGGTGCGGTCGAGCAACGGCGTGCCTGCCTCACGCTCCAGGACGGCAAGCTGCTGGGACACCGCCGACGGCGTATAGCCCAGTGCATCCGCGGTCCGCGCGATGCTGCCGCGGGCGGCGAACTCATGCAGCATGCGGAGCCTTCTGATATCAAGCATCACTTGATCTTAACCTATGCAGCACTCATCAGCGCTTGTACTTATGCTCGTAGCGGGTAATCCTAAAACACGCCACCTACATTGTCACTGCTAGGGAGGATGCTCCTTCATGGCCATCACCGCTCCGTTGCCGATCGTAACCGAGCCGGAACCCTCCACACCCCCCGAACCCTTCGATCCCCCCGATACCGTCGGCGCAGCCGATACCGCCGATACCGCGGATACCGCCGATGTCGCCGCCCAGCCCGAAGCCCCTCCTCCCGCATCATCCGTGTCGTCCGCTGGCACGCCGGCACCGCCGGCCGGCTTGCCAGCCGATGACGCGGAGCCGCCCGCCGTCTCGGCGACCCTCGCCGCGGGCGAAGCGCTCGACGCGCGCCGCAAGCGCGGCGAGCGGGTACTGCCGATGGCGTTCGGCGAGGCGGGGGTGCCAGCGGCGCCGATCCTGAGGTACGCCCTCGCCGCGGCCAGCCACAAGAACGGCTACGGTCCGGTCGCCGGGGCCGAGGCGCTGCGCGAGGCCGCCGCCGGGTACTGGACGCGGCGCGGCCTGCCGACCTCGCCCGATGACGTGGTGTGCGGGCCGGGAAGCAAGGCCCTGCTGTACGGGCTGCTGCTCAGCCTGGGCTCCGGCTCACGGGGCTCCGGGTCACGGGGCTCTGGCTTGCCGGGCGCCGAGCCGGGCTCCGGAACCCCCGAGGTCGCGATCGCGCAGCCAAGCTGGGTGAGCTACGCGGCCCAGGCGTCGCTGACCGGGGTGCGCCCGGTGCACGTGCCCGTGCCGGCCGGCCCCGGCGG
>JAFMRC010000117.1 GCA_017354375.1 Nocardiopsaceae bacterium
GGCGTAGGCGCGGCTTTACCTGAACTTCCGCAGGGGAGTCAGTCGTGGCTGGTGACAGTCGCGACTACCCGTTCGGGGGAATGGGTATTGGTCTTCGCCGGGGCGGCGTCCACGTCGTGGACGTAGTGCTTGCCGCGCAGCAGCGAGGCGACGGCGGCGACCAGGCAGGCGGCGATCGCGAAGTCGAACGCCACGTCCAGGCCCGCGTGGAACGGCGCGGAGATCAGCGACGGGAAGAACGAGTGGCCGGTCAGGTAGGCCGCGTGGCTGGCCGGCAGGTGCGCGAGCACCGGGCCGAGCAGCATCTTGATCGGGTTGTAGCCGAGCAGCGCGGCGAACATGACCGCGGTCGGCGGCAGGTGCGACACGCCCTTCGCCGCGGCGGCCGGGACGCCCTGGGCGGTCAGGCCCGCGTACAGGTGGCCGGGCAGGGACGAGGCCAGGCCCAGGATGATCAGCGAGAAGAAGATGCCGATCGACAGGACCATCGCGGAGTTCTGGAACGTCGCGCTCATCCCGGCGCCGACGCCGCGGCGCTCCGGGGGGAGGCTGTTCATGATGCCGGCCCGGTTCGGGGAGGCGAACAGGCCCATGCCGATGCCGTTCAGCAGCAGGATCCCGGCGAACTGCCAGTAGGTGAAGTTGACCGGCAGGATCTGCAGGAGCAGGAAGGACAGCGCGGCGACGGCCATGCCACCGGTGGCGAACGGGCGGGCGCCGAAGCGGTCGGACAGGTAGCCGGACACCGGGCCGGCGGCCAGGAACCCGATGGTCAGCGGCAGCATCGCGATGCCGGCCCACAGCGGGGTGCTCTCGAAGTCATAACCGTGCATCGGCAGGTAGATGCCCTGCAGCCAGATGATCAGGATGAACATCAGGCCGCCGCGGCCCAGGCCGGACAGCAGGCTGGCCAGGTTCCCCGCGGTGAACGGGCGGATGCGGAACAGCGACAGGCGGAACATCGGCTCCGCGACCCGGGTCTCGATGACGCAGAAGGCGACGAGGATGGCGACGCCGCCGGCGAGCAGGGTGAGCACCAGCGGGCTGGTCCAGCCCATCACGTGCCCGCCATAGGGCTGGATGCCGTAGGTGATGCCGACCAGGACGGCGATCAGGCCGGCGCCGAAGGTGAGGTTGCCCGGCCAGTCGAGCCGGGCGGGCTTGCGGACGCCGAGCTCCCTGAGCTTGAGGTAGGACCAGATCGTGCCGAGGACGCCGAACGGCACGGAGACGAGGAAGACCAGGCGCCAGTCGATCGGGCCGAGGATTCCGCCGAGGACCAGGCCGATGAACGACCCGGCGATGCCGGCCACCTGGTTGAGGCCGAGGGCCAGGCCGCGCTGGTGGGCGGGGAACGCGTCGGTGAGGATCGCGCTGGAGTTGGCCATCAGCATGGCGCCGCCGATCCCCTGGAAGATCCGCATCGCGATCAGGTACCAGCCGGCCGCGGTGCCCTGCATCCAGGAGACGGACAGCAGGATCGAGAACAGGGCGAAGATCGCGAAGCCCATGTTGTACATCCGGACGCGGCCGAACATGTCGCCCAGGCGGCCGAAGCTCACCACGAGCACCGCGGTGACGACCATGAAGCCCATGATCATCCACAGCAGGATCGTGGTGTTGCCGGACTGCAGCGGGTTGATGCCGATGCCACGGAAGATGTTCGGCAGGGCGATGAGCATGATGGACGTGTTGATGGTCGCCATCAGCACGCCGAGCGTGGTGTTGGACAGCGCGATCCACTTGTAGCGGGGGCCGACGGCGGGTTTCGCCTGGCCGGCCTGGGACGCCGGGGTGGTGGCCGGCGATGATGAGGCGGGCGGCACTGGGTTCCTCCGTGTTCCTGGAATCGAGGAGGCTCCTCCGTTGAGAGGGGTCATTGATTAGTTGCTTGATGCAAACTAATCTCCAGGCGGAGTTATTCCCTGGTGCCGATGCGGGCCGGCGGGATCAGGATCCTGGCGTGCGCGCGATCGGGCTCGGGATAGCGTGGTGGGCCTGAACGAGGTAGTTGTCGAGCGCCGTCAGGTACTGCTGGGCGACCTGCTGGGCCTTGAAGTACCCGGCGTAGTCCACGTTCCCGGAGAGGTTCCAAGCGCCGAACGCTTCCCGGATGTCCTCGGTCAGCCCCGATGCCACCCCCGGGCTCGGGATCGCCTTGAACACGGGGAACACGTCGTTGCCCACCCAGCTCAGGACGTTGCCGGCCTGGATCGCCTCGGCGGCGAGCGCGGCGGCCTGGCCGTGCATCTTCTCGAAGGTCTTGAGCGCCGCCTCCGCGGCCTGGCCTTGCCAGTGCAGGGCGAGCTGGTCGCCGCCATCGGCGACCTGCTGGGCCACCTGGTTCAGTTCGCCGCCAAGCGCGAGCAAGAGGCCGCCGGCCTCACGGCAGGGACCGGGCTCCAGGTGGTGCAGCACCGACATGATGTCCTGCCAGTTTATGGTCGTGGTGTCCGTCGGCGCCAGGCTGCCCGGCTTGATCACAACCTGCCGCAAGACGGGCGGGGCACCGGGTTCGCGCGCGTTGCCCCCCAAGCCCCCGAACCCCTCCCCATCGGCCCCCTTCACCACCTTGTAGTTGCGGTTCTCGGACTCCCCGTACACCGTCGCGGTGTCGATGAGCTTCCGCACGGCATCGACGTGGATATCCGCGATCTGCGTGGCCGCGGAGATGAACCCCTTGGGAATCATGTTCATCATGACGCCGAAGTCCCGCCCGGTGGACCAGTACACCGCGGGGCCTTCCCCCATGATGGCGGGGTTCACGAGGCCGCCCCCTGAGGGGTCGCGGAGGGCGCCGCTGTTCCAGGCCGACCGCAGGTCGCCGATCGCCTTCTCCAGGCCGGATACCTTCGACTTGATCAGGTCGGCGATCGTGATCAGGTGGCTGGAATACACCGTGTAGCCGTCGTCCATGGGCATGGCTGGCGGGAGCCACTTCTCCGGCGGCGGAGGGGGCTTCGGCAGCCCGGAGGAGACCGTCGGGACCGGCGCCGCGGAGACACCGCTCGTCAGCTGGTCCCACTCACTGGAGATGGCCCCCGGCTCTTCGGGATTACCACCATATGGCTGGCCAGCGGGATTAGGTACGTTCTCCAATGGGGTGCTGCTCATGTGCGATCCGTTCGTCGTCGGTCTCTGATTTCCATCGGCCCTTATTCAGCCTGGCCTAGGATCCTGGCGTGCCCGCGATCGGGCTCGGGATGGCGTTGTAGGCCTGAACGAGGTAGTTTTCGAGCGCCTTCAGGTACTGCTCGCCGTGTTTCAGGGCGGTGGCGAGCGCGGCGTCGTCCGTGGAGTTGCCGGGCTCGCGCAACATGTTGTCGAACCCCTCGCCCCCTAGGTTCGCCCGGATGTCCTCGAGCAACCCCGTCACCAGCACCGGGCTCGGGATCCCCTTGAACTTGGGGACCACGTCCTTGCCCACCCAGTTCAGGACGTTGCCGGTCTGGGCCGCCTCGGCGGCGAGGGTGGCGGCCTGGCCGTACATTCTCTGGAACGCCTGGATCGACGCCGCCGCGGCTCCTCCTTGCCAGTACTCGGCGAGCTGGTTGCCGCCATCGGCGACCTGCTGGGCCACATCGTGCAGTGTGCCGCCGAGATCGAGCAGGAAACCGCCGAGATTAGTCCAGGAACCGGGCTCCAGATTGTGCAGCACCGACATGATGTGCGGCTTTATCGGGGCGAGGGCGTACGACGGCACCCCCAGGTAGTGGTAGTCCGGCTTGATCTCGGCCTTCTGCACGACGGGCGGGGGAGCGTAATTGTGACCGTCGTTAGGGACCGAGCCGCCCTGGCCCCCCACCACCGCCTGGTGGTTGCGATCCTCGGCCTCCGCGTACGTCGATGCCGTATCGCGGAGCCTCCGAACGGCATCGGCGAGGAGATCCGCGACCTGCGTGGCAGCGGAGATGAACCCCTTGGCGATCATGTCCAGCATGACGTCGAAGCGCTGCCCGGCGAGCCAGTCCGCCTCGAAGCCGCCCCCCACGACGCCGCGGAAGGAACCGCTGTTCCAGGCCGACCGCAGCTCGCCGATCGCCTTGTCCAGGCCGGGGACCTCCGAATTGATCACGTCGGCGACCTTGGTCAGGACGCCGGGCGCTACCGCGTAGCCCGAGACGATGTGTGTGGGCTGCGGGAGCCACGGGGCCGGCGGGGCGTACTTCGGCGGCCTGGAGGAGACCGTCGGGACCGGCGCCGCGGAGGCGCCGGTTGTCAGCTGGTCCCACTCACCGGAGACGGCCCCCGAGACGGCCCCCGGAAAACCAGTGGGGTAATTAGGCAATGGCACAGGAGCTGAATTAGATGGGTTCTCCGGTGGGTTGCCGCTCATGCGCGATCCGTTCGCCGCCAGTCTCTGATTCCTACCGGCCCTGGCCTAGGAGCCTGGCGTGCCCGCGATCGGGCTCGGGATGGCGTTGTAGGCCTGGTCGAGGTAGTTTTCGAGCGCCTTCAGGTACTGCGAGGCGGCCTGATCGGCCTTGGCGTTCCCGGCGGGGTCCCCGCTGGCGCCGTCCGCAGCGACAGAGTCGAAGTCGAACGTCACGAGCCTCTGGATACCTTCGGTCAGCCCCGTCGCCACCACCGGGCTCGGTATCGCCTTGAACACGGGGAACACGTCCTTGCCCACCCAGATCAGGACATTGCCGACCTGGATCGCCTCGGCGGCGAGCGTGGCGGCCTGGTCGTGCATGGTCTGAAACGCCTGGATCGACGCCGCCGCGGCCCGGCCTTGCCAGTGCTCGGCGAGCTGGTTGCCGCTGTCCGCGACCTGCTGGGCCACCCGGTTCAGCGCACCGCCGAGCGCGAGCAGGAGGCTGCCGCACTCAGTGCAGGGACCGGGCTCCAGGTTGTGCAGTATCGACATTATCTGCTGTTTGCTCTCGGCCCACGACGGCACCCCCAGGTAGCCCGGCTTGATGTCGACCTTCTGCACGACGGGCCGGGGGGCGTAATTGTGCCCGTCGTTAGGGATCGAACCGCCCTGGCCACCCAAAGCCGCCTTGTGGTTGCGGTTCTCGGCCTCCGCGTACGTCGACGCGGTGTCGGCGAGCCTCCGCGCGGCATCGGTGAGGAGGCCCGCGATCTGCGTGGCCGCGGGGATGAACCCCTTGGCAATCATGTCCAGCATGAGGTCGAACCGCTGCCCGGCGAACCAGTCCGCCTCGAAGCCGCCCCCCACGACGCCGTGGAGGGCGCCGCTGTTCCAGGCCGACCGCAGGTCGCCGATCGCCTTGTCCAGGATGGGAACCTGCGACTTGATCACGTCGGCGACATTGGTCAGGCCGCTGGTTTGCACCGTGTAGCCGTTGTCGATGTGTTCGGGCTGCGGTAGCCACGCGGGCGGCGCGGCGTACTTCGGCGGCCCGGAGGAGACCGTCGGGGTCGGCGCCGCGGAGGCGCCGCTTGTCAGTTGGTCCCACTCACTGGAGACGGCCCCCGGCTCTTCAGGATTACCACCAAATGGCTGTCCAGCGGGATTAGGCACGTTCTCCAATGGGTTGCTGCTCATGCGCGATCCGTTCGTCGTGGGTCCCTGGTTCCTATCAGCCCTTATTGGCGGGTTCCGATACCCTAACGGCGTTCTGGCTTCTGGCCGGCCGCACTTAACTCAAAAGATCATGATCTTTCACGTGAGGTAGGGCACACCCCCAGCTCCCCGCCCCCCCGCCCAGTTAGGACTCAGCCGACCTAGGATCCTGGCGTGCCCGCGATCGGGCTCGGGATGGCGTTGTAGGCCTGGTCGAGGTAGTTATCGAGTGCCGTCAGGTACTGCTCGGCTGCCACCTGGGCCTTGGCGTTCCCGGCGAGGTCCCCGCCCGCCGCGGAAAGGGTCCCATTGCCCTCCACGTGCGTCCGGAAGAACTCGATCAGCCCCGATGCCAGCGCCGGGCTCGGGATCTCCTGGAACGCGGGGAGCACGTCGTTGCCTACCCAGTTCAGGACGTTGCCGGCCTGGGTCGCCTCGGCGGCGAGCGTGGCGGTCTGGTCGTACATGGCCTGGAACGCGTTGATCGCCTCCGCCGCGGCCTGGCCCTGCCAGTTCTGGGCGAGTCGCTCGCCGCCGTCGGCGACCTGCTCGGCCACCCGGCTCAGCTCGCGGCCGAGCGCGAGCAGGAGGCCACCGCACTCACGGCAGGGACCGGGCTCCAGGTTATGTAGCACCGACATGATTTCCTGCCAGTTCATGTACGTGACGTGCGTCGGCGTCAGGCCGCCTCCCGGCTTGATCGCAACCTGCTGCACGACGCGCGGGACCTCATCCACGCCGGGCGGGACGTCGGCCGTGCCCGCGGTGTACCGATACGTACCAGGCGGGATGACCGGGACTCCGTCGTTCAAGCCCTCCTGCATCGCCTGGTAGTTGCGGTTCTCGGTCTCCGCGTAGTGCGACGCGGTGTCGGCGAGCTTCCGCACGGCATCAATGTGGAGATCCGCGATCTGCGTGGCCACGGGGATGAAACCCTTGGCAATCATGTCCAGCATGACGCCGAAGTCCTGCCCGGTGGGCCAGTCCACCGCGAGGCCACCCCCCACGATGGAGCCGAGGGCACCACTGCTCCAGTTGTTGCAGGCCGACTGCAGGTCGCCGATCGCCTTGTCCAGGGCGGGAACCTGCGACTTGATCGCGTCGGCGACCATGGTCAGGACATTGGTCTGCACCGAGTAGCCGAGGACCATGCCTACCGTCCCCACGGACCGCGCGGGCGGCGGGACGTACCTTGGCGGGCCGGAGGAGACCGTCGGGGTCGGTGCCGTCGACGCGCCGCTTGTCAGCTGGCTGACGATCCCTTGCTCACCGGGGAGACCGGTAAATGGCCCGCCAGCGGGCGGCACGGTTGGGAGACCGCTGGATGGCCCGCCAGCGGACGTCCCGCCGGGGAGACTGGCGGATGGCGTCTGACCGGGGAAACCACGGAACGGCCCGCCAGCGGGATTAGGTCCGGTCTCCAACGGGTTACCACTCATGCGCGATCCGTTCGCCGTCGGTCTCTATGATTCCCCATCGGGCACTTATTGGCGGGTTTTGTTACCCTAACGGCCTTCTGGCTTCCGGCCGGCCATACTTAACTTAAAAGATCGTGATCTTTCACGTGAGCTAGGACACACCCCGCCGCCCCCGCCGCCCAGCTAGGAATCAACCGCCGTGAAGTTCTTCACCCCCCAGCCAGACCGCCACTGGTTGACCTGGTGGGACAGCCGCCTCTCGAACCTCACCCTGGACGTCGCGGTGGTCGCCGTGGCCTGGTGGTTCGCCTTCACCGTCTCCGACGGGTTCTGGGTGCGCCTGGCCTTCCTCATCGGCGTGGCGTCCCTGGGAGTACGCCGCCGCTTCCCGTGGCTGCCCATCCTGGCCTCGCCACTGATCTGCTTCGACCACGCGGCGTTCTTCCCGCTCATGGTGGCCAGCTACACGGTGGCCCGGCAGTGGGGGCCGCGGTGGCGCACCCTGGCGTCCGTCATCGTCGCCGTCGGCTTCCTGGGGTACTCCTACTGGGATCCCCGGCCGCACGACGGCGTCCTCTACCAGCTTTTCGTCCCCTCCGCCTGGCTGGCCGTGCCCGCCCTGGCCGGGCTGTGGATGTACCAGCGCCGGAAACTGCTGGACGCCCTTTCCGAGCGCGCCGAGCAGGCCGAACGCCAGCAGGAGCTGCTGGCCGAGCGGGCGGTCGCCGCGGAGCGACGGCGGATCGCCCGGGAGATGCACGACGTGGTCGCCCACCGCGTCAGCACCATCGCCCTGCAGGCGGGCGCGCTCACCATGACCGCGCCGGACGAGCGCACCGTCGAGACGGCCGAGATCATCCGGTCCGCTAGCGCCACCGCCCTGACCGAGCTCCGCGAGATCCTGGACGTCCTGCGCAGCGACCAGCAAGAGCCATCCGAGTCGTCCGAGTCGTCCGACGGCGCCCACGGCGTACGGTCGGACGGCTCCGTCTCCGGCGACGTGGCCACCCTGGTACGCGACTGCGTCGCGGCCGGCGGCAACATCCACCTGCACGCGCCCGAGGAACTCCCCGAGGTGCCCGGCGCCATCCGCCGGGCCGCCTGCCGGGTCGCCCAGGAGGCCCTCACCAACGCGGCCAAGCACGCCCCGCACGCCCGCGTCGACGTCCACCTCGCCGCGGAACAGGGCGAGTTGCGGCTCACCGTCTCCAACCGGCGCGGCGGAGGACGGGCCAGCATCCCGGGGTCCGGTTACGGCTTGCTCGGGATGCGGGAGCGCGTCACCCTGGCCCAGGGCACCCTCCAGGCCGGGCCCACCGAGGACGGCGGCTTCCGCGTGCACGCGGCCCTTCCCCTCTCGCCCGGTGATCGCCTCTCCCCCGGCCCCCTTCCGGCCAGCCAGCCCTCGGCCAGCCAGTCCAGGGAGCCCGCGTGACGGACACGGACGCCCAGCCCGGGACCCCCGTGCGGCCCGGGTCCCCCGTGAAGGTCGTGCTGCTCGAGGACGAGGAACTGGTGCGCAGCGGGGTACGGCTGATCCTCGACGCCGACCCGGGGATCGATGTGGTCGCCGAGGGCGGGGACGGAGACGTCGCCGGGGAACTGGTCGCCCGGTACCGCCCGCATGTGGTGCTCACCGACATCCAGATGCCCACCGTCGACGGCCTGGAGGTCACCAAGCGGCTGGTCGCCGCGCCCTCTCCGCCCGCCGTCGCGGTGCTCACCACCTTCGACCTCGACGAGTACGTGCACGCGGCGCTCCGCGCGGGCGCGGCGGGCTTCCTGCTCAAGGACACCCCGCCGCGGGAACTGGCCTACGCCGTGCACGTCCTCGCCCGCGGAGAGGCGATGATCTCGCCGCGGATCACCAGGCGGCTGCTGAGCAACTTCTCCAGCGGCGAAGCGCCGGCCGCGGCCCGCCGCCGGCTGGCCCAGCTCACCGACCGGGAACGCGAGGTCGCCGCCGCGGTCGCCCGGGGGCTGAGCAACGCCGAGATCGCGAGCGACCTGTACCTGAGCGCGACGACGGTCAAGGTGCACATCGGGCGGATCATGACTAAGCTCGACGCGGTCAACCGCACCCAGGTCGCCATCATCGCCCACGACGCCGGCCTCTCGTAAGTTTGACTCTCGTAGTTTGACACGAGGGAACCGGAGCGGGCATCCTAGGGAGGTCGATTGAGGCACCTCGTTTGGCGAGGCGTCTTCACGACACAAGCCCACTGATCGGACGGCTCCTCGCATGGTGTCGCATGTGAAGGCGTTCACAAGCGCCGCGGATGAAGGGAGGAACGATGGACCCTGATAGTCCGGGCCGAAGTAGGCCCCGCCCCGCGTCGTTCTCCCTGCCAGTCACCGGCACATGCTGACGGATCCCGGATCCCGGACCCCGCTTTCTCCTCTTTATACCGTCTTATCGCTTAAAGACGGATAAATCCCGTTCTTGAGATTCCGCACGTGGTCGCGTGCTCCCCGGCGAGCCCGCGCGCATGCGGACGCGTGAGCGTGTGCCCCGATTCCGCTTGACCTTCGCAACGCGTGAAAGGGGTGTTCACCCATGGCCATCGCGACCTCCCGGGCCGTACTCGACGAAGCCCACGTCGGCGACATCCGCGGCGCCCTCGGCACCATCAGCGCCGACGACACCGGCGCCCGCTCCACCCTGCCGGCCAAGCTCAAGACGCTGCTCGCCGTCGTCGGCCCCGGCCTGATCGTCATGGTCGGCGACAACGACGCCGGCGCGTTCGCCACCTACGGCCAGGCCGGGCAGGACTACGGCACCCGACTGCTGTGGACGCTCCTGCTGCTGATCCCCGTGCTGTACGTGAACCAGGAGATGGTGCTCCGGCTCGGCGCGGTCACCGGGGTCGGGCACGCCCGGCTGATCCTGCGGCGGTTCGGCACGTTCTGGGGCATGTTCGAGATCGCCGACCTGTTCCTGCTGAACACGCTGACGATCATCACCGAGTTCATCGGCATCACCCTCGCGGCCGGCTACCTCGGCGTCCCCAGGATCCTCGCCGTCGGCCTCGCCGCGCTCATCATCGTCGCCACCGCGTTCACCGGCAGCTTCCGCACCTTCGAGCGGGTCGCGATCGCCTTGTGCGCGGGCTCGCTGCTGCTGATCCCGCTGTATTTCATGGCCCACCCCGGTGCCGGCCAGGTGGCCCGCGGCTTCGTCACTCCAGCGCTGCCACAGAACGGCCCCGGCGGAATGGCCGGAGTGATGCTGCTGATCATCGGCATCGTCGGCACCACGGTCGCGCCGTGGCAGCTGTTCTTCCAGCAGTCCTACGTGATCGACAAGCGGATCACCCCGCGGTTCATCAAGTACGAGAAGACCGACCTGTGGATCGGCATCGCGGTCGTCGTCGGTGGCGCCGCCGCCGTGATGGGCGTCGCCGCCGCGGCCGTCGCGCACACCGGCGCGGCCGGGCACTTCACCGACTCCGCGGGCCTGGCCCACGCGGTCGGCGCCTATGCGGGCAAGATCTCCGGGGTGCTGTTCGCGATCGCGCTGCTGGACGCCTCGATCATCGGCGCGTTCGCCGTCTCCCTGTCGTCCGCCTACGCGATCGGCGACGTGCTCGGCATGAAGCACTCGCTGCACCGCGGCGTCGGCCAGGCCAAGGGCTTCTACGCGCTGTACACGGCGCTCATCGCGGTCTCCGCCGCGATCGTGCTGCTGCCCGGCTCCCCGCTCGGGCTGATCACCGAGGGCGTCCAGGTCCTGGCCGGGGTGCTGCTGCCCAGCGCGACGGTGTTCCTGCTGCTGCTGTGCAACGACCGCGCCGTGCTCGGCCCGTGGGTGAACCGCCGCCGGACCAACGTGTTCGCCACCGCGGTGGTCACGGCGCTGATCACGCTGTCGGTGGTGCTCACCGCGTCGGTAGTGTTCCCGGGCATCACCTCCGGGCAGATCGTCGCGATCGTGGCGGCCTGCATCGCGATCGCCGCGGGCGCCGGCCTAACCGCGGCGGCCGGGCGGTGGCTCGGTCACCGGCGCCGGGTGTCCGGCCACGACGACGCCGTGGGAACCCCGGAGGCCCTCGCCGACGCGATCGCCACCGACGCCGCCGAGGTCGCCGACAAGATGACCTGGCGGATGCCGCCACTGGAGGACCTGCCCGCCCCGGTGATCACCGGCGCCCGCCGCCTCGGCCTGATCGCGCTGCGCGGCTACCTCGGCATCGCCCTGATCATGGTCGTGGTCAAGGTCGTCGAAACCGCGCTGGGCCACTGACCGGCTCCACCCTCGGGATGAAGCGATAACTCCACCCAGCGGCCGATCCGCCCGGCGCGGCGCGGCGGCATGATGTGAGCGTGCGCATCATCGTCAACTACGTCATCCTCATCTGCTGGCTCGCCTTCTGGGCCTACTGGTTCATCTCGGCCCGGAAGGCGAAGCCCGGGCAGGGCCTGAGCGGCCGGTACATAGGTATCCGCGTCGTGATCGCCATCGCGGTCGTCTACCTGGTGCGGTCGATCGGCGGCCATTCCCACCCGCTGACCAGCGGCCCGGTGCTGATCGGCGTCGGGCTGGCGCTGTTCGCCGGAGGCCTGGCCCTCGCCGTCTGGGCACGGGTCTACATCGGCCGGAACTGGGGCATGCCCATGTCGCGGCGGGACGAGCCGGAGCTGGTCACTACCGGCCCCTACCGCCGCGTCCGGCACCCCATCTACACCGGCATCATCGTGGCCCTGCTCGGTAACGCCCTGGCCACCAGCCTGTGGGGGCTGATCGCCGTGGTCGGCCTGGGCGGGTACTTCATCTTCAGCGCCACCCGCGAGGAGGCGTTCCTCGCCGGCCAGTTCCCCGACACCTATCCTTCCTACAAGCACTCCACCAAGATGCTGGTCCCGTTCGTCTTCTGAAAATCCCGAAGCCGGGGTGCCCCTCCGGACAATCGCTGTCCCGGAGATTTGCCCACCAAGGCCCCAATTACCGGAACACTGCTACTATTCCGGGCATGCTTCGCGACTGGCTGCGACGGATCGTGCTGGCGGCCGGGGCGGTCATGCTCGCGGGCGGACTCGTCGCGGCGGCCAGCACGCCCGCTCACGCGGATGCCTACACCAGCTACCTGGTGACTCAGCTACGCCACAATCCCGTCTACATCAGCGCGTACGCGGACGACGCCGCCCCGTCCGACGCGGCGCGGGTCGCCCAGATACTCGCACGGGTCCCGCTGAAGGCCTATGTCGTCGATTCCGTCTCGGCCGGGCCGGACGGCGACCTGGAGGCTAACGACCTCGCGGCGGTACTGCACGAGCACGTGGGCGGCGGCCAGCTCTACATCCTCGACGGCGGTGGCGGCGCCGGCAGCGGCACCGACGGCGTCTCCGCGACCGGCTTCGGCACGTCGCTGCCGGTCGCGGACGCGATGCAGGCGGCCGGGTTCGAGCTCAACGGCAGCCCGTCGCTGGTCCAGCTGCTCCAGCGGTTCGTCTCCATCTTGATGTCCGGTAAGACCGAGCAGATCCTCGCCCAGAGCGAGCGGGAGACCAGGGGATCGCTCACGCCAAGCGTCCCGGCCTGGGAGGTAGCGGCGGCGTGGATCGGCGGCACCGTGATCGGCGGCGGCCTCTTCCTGCTGCCCGTGCTGCGCCGCCGGAGGCGACTGCGCCCGGGGTTCCGGCCGGGCACGCTCCGGCTGCGGTCGGTGGCGGGGGTGACCGGCCTGATCGGCGTGGCGATGGCGGCTCATCCCGCCGCCCACGCCGCCCGCACCACCGGGCCGCCGTCGAGCGCGTCCGACGGGATCGGCGTCGCCGCCAGCTCGCTGTCACCGGCCGATCCGCTGTACATCGACCCCGACATGGCCTGGATGTTCACCCCCGCCCAGGTGAAGAAGATCACGACCGCGCTCAGGAAGTCGCCGGTGGCGACCTACGTGATCGCGGTGCCGTTCAACATCGACGAGGACGACGATCCTGACTACCAGAGCTACTTCCTCGACCAGCTCCATGCCCGTACGCACCGCAACGGCGCGTACCTGATCATCGGGCCAAGCGGCGACATCTCGGACGCCGAGTACCAGGTGCCGCGGGACATCAGCCTGCCGATCGACACCGAGACCGGGCCGGACACGATGACGACCCCGGCCAAGATCGCGGCCAGCACGCCGGCCCGCGTCATCTCGCTGATCACGGACATCGGCACCTCGCCGCCGGACCCGCGGGCTGCCAGCACGCCGATCCCCGAGTACTCCCCCGGTGAGTTCCCCAGCGGCGTGCCGACCCCTGGCATGGGCCCGGTGCTCACCGCCCCCGGCCCGTCCTACGCGCCGGTCATCGGCGGCGGGATCGCCGGCCTCGTGGTGGTCGGGCCGCTGCTGGCACTGATCGGCCTCGGCGGGGTCCGGGCCGGCCGCCGCGGTCGGGCCGCGCTGCTGGGGTGGGGCGACTCCTACGGAGACCCCGGCACGCCGGCGGGTCGCATGCCCGCGTCACCGGGCTACGAGTGGCTGCTGCGCCACGCCCGGGCCGAGCTCGCCGAGCTCGGCCGCCTGATCGCGGAGGGCGGTGACGACGGCCCCGGCTACGCGCGCGCCTGCGACGACTACGACGCGGGCATGCTTATCGTCGGCGGCGGCGAGGGAGACGCCCCCGCGACCAGCACCGGCACCGGCACCGGCCAGATCGACCTGGTCGGCGCCATCGTGCTGGCCCGCGACGGCCGGATGGCGCTCAGGCATGGCACCGGCGAACCACCGTCCCCGTGCCTGGTGAACCCGCTCCACGGGTCGGCCGCCGTCCGCTTCCCGGCGGACGTCACCTACCGGACGCCCGTGCTGCGGGAGACGTACAGGACGGCCCAGGGCAGGGAGTTCCCGCTCTGCCAGCGGTGCGCCAAGCTGGCGAGCACCGCCTCCGCCCAGCGGCTGCGCGACCGCGTGCTGCTGGTCGAGTTCGGAGGCAGGTGGCATCGGTACGACGAGTTCGGCAGCCTGTGGCGGGAGCACGGGTTTGGCGCGGACGGACCCGGCCTGCCGCGGATGGTAAGGGAGCACCTCAATGTCACCTAACCGGCCCGCGCGCCGCCAGCCCGCGCGCCGCTGGCTCGGAGCCACGGCCCTCGCCTCCGTGGCCGCGGC
>JAFMRC010000342.1 GCA_017354375.1 Nocardiopsaceae bacterium
GCCCCGGCGCTGGCCCCGCACCTGGCCCTGGCGCCTCCGCCGCGTCGGGGGAGGTAGCGGGGGCGGGGGCAGGCACCCCTATCCGTTCGGACAAAGCCTGCCAGTCCCCGTAGATCTCGGTGAAGTCGTCCCGCCGGTCGGAAGTCCTGCCGCGAGTGTCGATCGTGACGTGCAGGTCGGTGCGGCCCGAGGACTCGCCCCAGCCGCCGTCCGGCTCCTGCCACGGGAGGCCGCGGGGGCGCGCGCCGGGTCGCGCGAGGCCGGTCTCCGGGTCGGCGAGCGCGGCGACGTGGCCGGCGACCCGGGGATCCAGCCACGGCTCGCGGATGTACGGCGGGTAGATCGTCAGGCGCTCGGCGAGCGTGAACCCGGCATCGGAGGTGATCTGAGCCAGTTCCTCGATCCGCGGCCAGGGGCGCTCCGGGTTCACGTGGTCCGGGGTCAGCGGGGAGACTCCGCCCCAGTCGTCGATCCCGGCGTCCAGGATGAGCCGGTGCTCGGAGCCGATCAGGTTCGGCGGGGCCTGGATGCGCGCCTTCGGGCCGAGCACGACCCGCGCCGTGGCGATCGTGGCGGCCAGTTCCCGCAGGTCGGCATCGGGAGTGCCGCGCATCTTCGTGTCGGGCTTGGCGCGGAAGTTCTGGACGATGACTTCCTGGACGCCGTTGTACTCGCGGGCCACCTTGCGGATCGCGAATATCGACTCGGCGCGCTCCAGCGGTGTCTCCCCGATGCCGATCAGGATGCCGGTGGTGAACGGGACGCTGGAGCGGCCCGCGTCGTGCAGGACCCTCAGCCGCACGTCCGGGTCCTTGTCGGGGCTGCCGAAGTGCGGGCCGCCCTTTTCCTCATAGAGCCGCTTCGCGGTGGTCTCCAGCATCATGCCCATGGACGGGGCGACCGGCTTCAGCCGCTGGAAGTCCTGCCAGCTGAGCACTCCCGGGTTCAGGTGCGGGAGCAGGCCGGTCTCCTCCAGGACGCGGATCGCCATCGCGCGGACGTAGGAGAGCGTGTCGTCGTAGCCGCGTTCGTCGAGCCACCGCTTCGCCTGCTTCCACCGGGACTCCGGGCGGTCGCCCAGGGTGAACAGGGCCTCCTTGCAGCCGAGTTCCTGTCCCTCGCGCGCGATCTGGAGAACTTCGTCCGGGCTGAGGAAGGGACTGTCGAGGTTCTTCGGAACCGTGGCGAACGTGCAGTAGGCGCAGCGGTCGCGGCACAGCCTGGTCAGCGGGATGAAGACCTTCCTGGAGTACGTGATGACGCCCGGCCGGCCCGCGGCCTGGAGTCCCGCGTCCCTGACCCGGCTCGCGTGCCGCATGAGCGTCCTGAGGTCATCCCCCCTGGCCTGCAGCAAGACGGTTGCCTCGCCGGGATCGAGCGGCTTGCCGTCGCGGGCGCGGGCCAGGGCCCGGCGCATGGCCGCTTCCGTAACGCCCCTGCTCGCACCGTTGCCCTCACCGTTGTCGATACTGGAAGCGTTCATGCCTAGAACCTTAAGCCACCGCCTTCCGCGGGCACGTGGCCGGTACGTCGGCTTCCGGGCGGAATCTCCGGTGTCGCTGGGAACGGGTAGTGGCAGAATCCCCGGTAGCCATCAGAAGTACCGATGGCCGTCAGAAGTACCGGTAGTCGCGGACCGGCAGGCGCGGCCCGCGGCGCGGCGGGTGCAGGCCGCTCAGCCCGACCAGCCTGGTGACCCGGTAGCGGTGCCCTCGGTACGGTTCGAGAAGCTCGAGCATCTGGGCGTCGTCCGTTTTCTCGCGATGAGCGAGCGCCCACCCGACGTCCTTCGGGATGTGGTAGTCGCCGACGGAGACCGCGTCCGGGTCTCCCGCGGCGCGCTGCAAGGTCTCGGCGGCCGTCCAGGGGCCGATGCCGCAGATGGTGCGCAGCGTTCGTGCCGCCTCCGCGTACCTGCCGTCGCCGCCCTCTGGGCTAGGGCGCTCGTTTACGCGATCGG
This sequence comes from Nocardiopsaceae bacterium, assembly GCA_017354375.1. GTDB lineage: Bacteria > Actinomycetota > Actinomycetes > Streptosporangiales > Streptosporangiaceae > Trebonia. Next base: position 1,961 of record JAFMRC010000342.1, read on the forward strand.
GCGCGCTATCAGCCGCTCGATCGCGCAATTGAGCGGGCTGGGGGGCGGGAGCGACGGGGGCGGGGTGGGGGGCGGGGGCCGGCGCGGGGGGGCAGGCGTTGGCGAGGAGGCGTTCCAGGCTGCTGGCGACGCTCGCGGCCCTGATGATCGTCTGAGCGCGGGCGCCTTCCACTCCGGCCCGGTGCCAGTCCCAGGACGGGATGGTCCGCCAGGTCTTAGGGTCGGGGAACACGCGCATGCCGCGAGGGGCCGGGCCAGGCGGCGGCGTGCCGTACTTGGCGAGCAGGATCCGCCAGGCGCGGGACGCCTCAAGCGACAGGACCCTCTGCTCCAGGATCGCCGGGACGAGGGCCTCCATGAGGCGATCGCTGCGGCCAACCCGGAGGCCGGGATGCCGCCGCGCCACGACGCGGAGGATGGAGCGAGCACCGGGAACGGCGAGAGACGCGGCGATGTCGAATCCGGAAATATCGTCGTATAGACCGAGAGCGGCAGGGAGGGCGTCGAGAAGCCATCCCGCTCCCGGACCCCAGGCGTGCGCGGTCACGAGGCAACCGGGGGTTTCCGGAGGCCAGGCGGCCTCGGACGCCGAGGCCGCCTCGGGCGAATCCGCCCGAATGGCGGGCGTCGCCTCTCCGGCGCGGATCGTGGCCGGGCCGTCCGGGGTCAGCGAGGTCCGCCATACCGCGCCGTCCGCGCCCACCCGGAAGGTCGGGTCACCCGTCCCCCGGCCGTGAACCGATAGCGTGAGGCGGACGTCAACGGGAAACGGCAGCCACCAGGAACGGGACTCGCACATGCTGATAGTTCCTGCCGCTTCCGCCGTGGACGACGCGAACATATCAGCTAACATTACACACTCGCGGGCGAGCCCGCCTCCGGCTCAGCCGTCTTGCGAAGCCGCCGCATCAGCCGCCCGCTTGTAGCTGTCGAGGTGCGCGACCGCCGAGGCCGCCCAGGTGAACTGCTGCGCCCGCTCGTGCCCCGCTTCCCCGAGGCACGCGCGCCGCGACGGATCCGCGAGCAGCCTCCGCAGCGCCGCGCCGATGGCCTCGGCGTCCGGTTCCGTGTACTCCACCGCGTCACCGCCGACCTCGGGCAACGACGTGCAGTGGGTGGTGAGCACCGCGGCACCGCACGCCATCGCTTCAAGCACCGGCAACCCGAATCCCTCTCCTCGCGACGGGAACGCCACCACCAGCGCCCCGCCAAAGAAGCCCGGAAGGTCACCGAACGGCAGGTATCCGGGCCGGCGCAGCCGCAGGTGCGGGGGGACCGCCGCGACAGCGGCGTCCACCTCATCGCTCCAGCCCCCGCCGCCGGCCAGCACCAGCGCGGGCGGGTCGTCGGCGTCGGAAACCGCGGACGCCCATCCCTCGATCAGGGCCGCCACGTTCTTGCGCGGATCCAGCGATCCGAGGAACGCGATGTACGGCTTGCCGTGCAGCCCGAGCCGGTTGGAGACCGCGGTCACCTCGGCCTCCGACGGCCGGCGGAACAGTCGCGGGTCCACGCCGTGGTGGGCGACGTCGATCCGCGACACGTCCACGCCCACCTCCCGCACCAGTTCGTCACGGGTGGCGTCGGACGGGACGATTATCCTGGTGGCCCGCCGGGCCGCGGTGCGGATCGCCGCCTTGAAGAGCATCGCGCTGCCGGGAGGATGCAGCGACGGCTCGGTGAGGTAGGTGATGTCGTGCACGGTGACCACCGTGGACCGACCGGGCCGCAGCGGCATCGAGTAGTGCGGCATGTGGATGACGTCGGCGCCAACCTGCTGCGCGACGAGAGGCAGCCCGCTCTGCTCCCACGCCAGCCTGGCCGAGCGATGTCCCAGCGCCGCAGGCCCGGCGACCACGCGCGCGCCGGGCGCCAGCCGCTCGTATCGTTGCGTGTCGGCACGCTGGCACACGACCGAAAGGTTGGCACCGGCCGATCCGAGCGCACCGACCAGGCCGTCAACGTAGCGGCTCAGCGCGCCCCGGTCGGCTGGGACGTCGGTCGCATCGACAAGTACTGGAACTGCCACGACTCCATGTGCTCCCCTCGAAGTCCTGCGGGTAAAAGCCTACGCGCTGCCGGCGATCAGCACGAGGGAACCGGCTTTCCCTTCTTGAGCGCTTGCAGGTCCGATACGGCCTGCGACAGGGTAGCCACCCTCACGACCCGGAGCCCGGCCGGCACCGCCCCCCGCACGTCCGAACAGTTCCCGGCCGGGGCGAGGAAGATCGTTGCGCCCGCGTCTCGCGCGCCCACCATTTTCTGCTGGATGCCGCCGATCGCACCCACCTTTCCGGCGGCCGTGATCTCGCCGGTCCCCGCGATGAACTTCCCGCCGGTCAGGTCGCTAGAGGTGAGCTTGTCGATAATGCCAAGCGCGAACATCATCCCGGCGCTCGGGCCACCGATGTTCCCAACGTTGTAGTTGACCGTGAACGGGAACTTGTACCGCTCGGTGACGTCCACGCCGATGACCGGCCGCCCGCCGAGCTCCTTGGTCCGTACGGTCAGGGGAATGGTCTTCCCGCCCCGCACCACGGAAAGGCGCAGCGCCGATCCCGCCGGGTGAGAGGTGGTCAGCGATTTCAGCGAGGACGGATCGGTCACCTTCGAGCCGTTCACCGACAGGATTATGTCCCCGGCCTTGAGCACCCCGGCAGCCGGAGTGCCCGACACGACCTGCGCGACCATGACCTGCGTCGTGAAGGGAATGTGCAGTACCCGGAAGGCCGCCGCCGCCGCGGTCTGCTGCGACCCGGTCATCTCCTCGGTGTCCTGCTGCTGTGTCTGCTGGGCGGACTGGCCGGGCGGGAAGAGCTCGCTTTCCGGGACCACTGCCTCGTCCGGGTTCAGCCAGGCCTGCAGCGCCTGGAAGATGTTCAGGTTCATCCCAGGCCCGCCCTCGTAGCTCACGGTGACCATGTTGAGGTGACCGGTGGTGGGATGCGTGGGGTGCCCGCTGATCGTGATCAGGGGGTGGCCCGACGAGTCCTTCCCCAGGGTGTTGAGCGTCGGCCCCGGGCCGAGGATCACGTAGGGGACGGGGGCCAGGACGGCGACGGCGAGCGCGACGACGGTCGCGACCCCTGCGATTATCAGCGTGAGGGAGCGTCGGGACATGGTCGGAAGATTACGCGCTGCCGACCCATTCGGCCGACCCGTCGGTAAACATCTGGTGTTTCCACATCGGCACCGACGCCTTCAGCTCGTCGATCAGCGCATGGCATGCCTCGAACGCTTCGGCCCGGTGCCCGCATGAGACTCCGACGACGACCGCGAGGTCGCCGACCGCGAGGTCGCCCGTGCGGTGCACGGCCGCGAGGCCGACGACGTCGGGGTACTTAGCGACGATGTCCTCGGCGACCCGCCTCAGCTCAGCCTCGGCGGACGGGTGCGCGCTGTAGGACAGCGCGGTAACCCCGCGTTCGGTGTCGTTGTCCCGGACGGCGCCAGCGAACAGCACGAGGCCACCCGCCACCGGGTCAGCAACCGCGGCGCGAACCTCGTCGATGGACAGCTCGCTGTCCCGCACGGCGATCAGCCTTACCTGGCTCACCCTCCAACGGTACCTCGCCCGCGCCCTCTCCCCTCCCCCGCGTGTCCTCCCCGCGTGTCCTCCCGCGTGCCCCCGCGTGGCCTCCGCCCCGCGCGGCCTCCGCGTGCCAAACGCGCACCTGGGCCGGCAAGAGGCTGCCCAAGTGCGCACTCGGACCGCAGCGGGAGGGCGGGCGGCGCGAAACGACCGCCCCCGCCCAACGTGCCAGGTGCGCATCTGGGCCGGCAAGAGCGAGCCCAAAAGCGCACTCGGGCCGCAGCGGGGTGGGTGGCGCGGGGCGGGGGCTAGGCG
>JAFMRC010000021.1 GCA_017354375.1 Nocardiopsaceae bacterium
GCCGACCGCGCCGGTCGCGCCGGCCGCCGCCGCGATCAGGCCGGCGATCGCCCCGGCCGGGGGGACCGCGTAGATGAGGAGCAGGCCGAGGATCGTTCCGGTGAGCAGCAGCGGGTTGTAGCGCAGCTGGTAGTAGGCCGAGCGGGCGACCATGTTCCACAGATCGGCCAGCTTCGGGTAGGGCCGGGCGCTGGTGATCTCGGTGGTCAGGCCCAGCCAGATGCGGTTCCCGTCGCGCTTGAGCAGCGAAGCGAGGGCGACGTCGTCGATGAGGGCGCCCTTGACTGGTTCCAGGCCGCCTGCCTTCTCCAGGGCTTCGCGCTTGATGAGCTGGCAGCCGCCCGCGCCCGCGGCGGTCTTGGCCCGCGGGTCGCTGACGCGGCGGAACGGGTACAGCTGGGCGAAGAAGTAGACGAACGCGGGAACGATGTGCTTTTCCCACGCGGTCTCGGCGCGCAGCAGCACCATCTGGGACAGCAGCTGACGGTCGTCGGTCTCGGCCGCCGCGACGAGCCGGCGCAACGCTCCGGGCGTCCAGGCAATGTCCGCGTCGGTAAACAGGACGTAGCCATTTTTGTTGCTGTTATCAGTATCAACGGCGGCGAAGCCCTGGCTCATCGCCCAGACCTTGCCGACCCACCCGGCCGGCCGGGGCCGTCCGGGCAGCACGGTCAGCTCCGCGCCGCGGTGCTTCCCCTGCCAACCTGCCCCGGCCGCCAGAACCTTCTCGCCGAGTTCCGCCGCTAGCGTCCCGGTGCCGTCGTCGCTCCCATCATCGACCAGGATGACCCGGAAGCCACCGGGATACTCCTGCGCGAGCAGGGTGGGCAGGGTCACCGGGAGGATCCCCGCCTCATTCCTGGCTGGCACCACGGCCACCACATCGGGCCAAGCGCCGGGGGTCGGCTCGGCGGTGAAAGCCGGCAGCCGATGGCCCGTTCGCCAGAAACCGCCGTGGCCGACCACCAGGTACACCCAGGCCGCGAGGCTGACGACGCAAGCGATTCCTAGTTCGGGCACCCGTGAAGCTTGGCACAAGCCACCGCCATGCCACCGCGCTGCCCCTAACCTGGACGGCGCCCCGTCTCGCCCCGACGATTTCCGCCGTGTCCAGCCCGGCGGGATCGACTTTTAGTGAATGAGAGCCCTAAACGCGTCCGGTTCGCGGCATATGTGGGGCCGCCATTCACTAAAAGTCGCGGTCCCCGCGGGGACCGCCTGCTGGCGCGCGTCGTACTGCCCGCGTTACTGGGCGATGCCGATAACCGGGACGATGCCGACTCGCGCTTGCGGCCGACCGGGACGCTGATCCGGAGGTACTCGGGCAGGCTGCGGGTTCGCGCGGGATCCCGGTCCGGGTGCCGCAGCACCAGCCACAGCGGAAGCCCGGTGACGAGCCCGAACGCGATCACTATGAATGGGACATTGAGCCACAAGACTGTGGGGGTCATCGTTGTTTCCCCTCCCGGCCCGCCTCCGATACGGCAGGCCCACTACTTCGACATTCATCAGTGTTACCGATGAGTATTTGCCGGCGCTGTCGCCTCGCTCTGCCGTTCCTCTGCGTATGGGGCATTCCTCAGAACACCCCATGAACCAGCGAGATCGCCCGGCGGAGGGGAATAGCGCGTGCTAGCGCACCTCGCGGAGCAGGCCGGTCGCGACGTCGAAGACGAAGCCGCGGGCCTGGTCGGCGTGCCGGACGAACGGGCTGTTCTTCAGCCTGCCGATCGACTGGCGCACGTCGGAATCAGCGTCCGTGAACGCCTCGGCCGCCCACGGCGGCCGGACCCCGGTGTCGGCCTCGATGGCGGACCTGAACTCGTCATCGGTGAACTTCGTCATGCCGCAGTCGGTGTGGTGGATGAGGACGATCTCCTCGGTGCCGAGCAACCGCTGGCTGATGGCCAGCGTCCGTATCACGTCGTCGGTCACCACGCCGCCGGCGTTGCGGATCACGTGGGCATCGCCGGTCTCCAGCCCGAGCGCGCCGTGCACGTCGAGGCGGGAGTCCATGCACGCCACCACCGCGAGGCGCAGCCTCGGCCGCGGCGCCGCGGGCCCGGGGAAGGATCCGGCGTAGCGCTTGTTCCTGACCAGGAGCTCATCCGTAACAGCCATACCCACCCATATACCAGCGTCGTTACGGGAGTGACTAATACACGGCGGCCGCGAGCTCAGGCGCTTATCAGCGTGGCCACCCCCGCCCCGATGAGCGCGAACGCCCACACCCGGTCCAGGTTGACCCACATCGACCGGAGTATCCGCAGGCCGAGCACCTCATACACCAGCAGCGCCACCAGGCCGGTGGTGACGATCATCACGCCGACGTGCACCGCCATCGCGGCGGCACCGTTCACCAGCACCTGACCGACCCCGTTCCGCAGGTCCAGCGCGCTGACCTTCTCGTCCGGGCCCCACGCGAACACCGCGACCAGCATCAGCCCCGCGCCGTGCACCGACGACATGACGAACGCCCACATCGCCAGCTGCCAGCTCGACAGCCGCATCCCGACCCACTTCAGGTGACGCCGGCGCAGCAGCAGCCACAGCCCGTACAGCATCAGGAGCCCGCCGCCCGCGAGCACCACCACCTTGGCGGCCAGCAGCGAGCTGGAGACGGTCAGGATCACCACCATGACCGCGATCGCGCCCTCGTGCCCGAGCGCGACGAACGGCAGCACCCGCAGCAGGGACTTCCGGCTGCGCTCCTGCAACCCGTAGGAGACCGCGAACAGCCAGCCCATGCCCGGGTCGATCCCGTGGAAGAACCCGAGCAGGGCCAGTGTCCACAGCTGGCCGGCGGTCAGCGTGGAGGTGATCACGGATAGCAGTACGAGTCGCTTGACGCGTCCCCGCCCTGCAGCCGCACCTGGTGCGCGCGGCGACCCCGGAACGCCTCCTCACCATGGGGGAAGAAGCCGGGGTCGAGCGAGACGCCACCATCCGTTCGGGCATCAATCTTCGCCATCCACGCACCCACGCCCGCCGGGTAGAACTGATCATCCCAGGATCCGTACAGGCTGTTGGTGACGTAGACCCGCTCGCCGTCGCGGCTGACCTCCACCATCTGCGGGCCACCGCGCAGCGGCTCGCCGGGCGCGGCCGGGTGCGGGGTCTCGGTCGCGATGCCGCCGAGGCGCACCTCTCCCGCCTCGGCCGGGTTGAACGGGTCGGACACGTCGTACCGCTTGAGGGCGCCGGTGCCCCAGCAGGACACGTACAGCCACTTGTCGTCCACCGACAGGTCGATGTCGGTGACCAGCGGCGGGACCGCGCCGAAGTCCTTCAGCAGCGGCGGCAGCTTCTCGGCGGGCGCGGGCTCGGCGGGGATCGTGATGACCTTCCGCACCGCGAACCGGTCCTTGTCGTCGTGCCACAGCCAGATCGAGGCGGACAGGTCCTCGACGCTCACCACCACGCCGGCGAAGCCGTACTTCTTGGTCGGGTCGTGAGCGGGACGCAGCTCAAGGGCCATCTGATGCTGATCGCCGAGGTCGATCGTCTGGGTGTGCCGTCGCCTGCGCAGGTCCCAGAAGTGCAGCTGGTGGCCGTACTTGCGGCCGAGCAGCAGCTCGGGGTTGATGCCGTCCTCGATCATCGACGGGGTGCCCCACTCCGAGGTGACCGCGACGTCGTGCGCGATGTGCCACCACAGGTCGTAGGCGAGGTACTGGTCCTGCCGGTCCACCTCCCACCGGCCCAGGACCTCGAAGCTCTCGTGGTCGAGGATGGCGACGCCGCCCGGCCCGTCCGCGCCGTCCGCGCCGCCCAGGCAGGAGACGTACAGGCCCTCGGGGCCGCAGTGCACGGTGTGCGGGCGGGAGTAGCCTGCCCGCTTGGCCAGCTCTTCCGGGCCGAGGACCTTGACCACCTTCGGCGTGGCCGGATCGTCGATGACGTCGATGACGTAGATGCGCGAGGAGCGAAGGCCGGGGACGACGAGGTAACGGCGTTCGGTGTGCGGATGGGGAGCGTACGGGCAGAGCGCGGAGCTGCACATGTTCCACCCGAAGTGGTGCAGTTCGTCGCCGGTCTCGGGAAGCTCGGTGAACCCGACGACCTGGCCGTAGCTCCGCGAGTCCTCGGGGTCGGTGCCGACGACCGCGATGGCGTCGGGCCGGGCGGCCGCTCGGTCAAAAGTCGCGACATATGCGAGTTTTTCCGGTGGCGCGGCGACCGCGTCGCGGGGGGACGGGTAGAACGTGGGGTCTGGCTTCCATAGCGCCATCGCTCGTTTCCCTCTCTGCCGGACGTTCGGCGTACGCCCTCATTGTCCGCCAGCGACCGCTCCATGGCCAGCGCATATTAATACTATTCCGATCAATTTAATGGGCAGCAGCTGGGCGGCAGTGGCGGAGCGGCGGCGGGCAGCGGGTGGGCAGCAGCTGGGCAGCGGTTGGGCAGCGGCTGGACTCGGCACGACCGGCGAGGGGATAGTGGAGATGATGTAGCCAACCGAGTTAGGTGGTCCCATGCTGCAGGCCTTCGTTTTCGAGAAGGTAGGCGTCGTCGTCGGTGACCTCTACTTCCTGGACCCGAACCCGGCGAAGGGCCAGGAGGGGCCGGAACACGGCGTCCGCCTTGAACTACGAGTCTTCGACCGGGGCGAGCTCAAGGGCACGATCTACTCCGCCGTCCCGATCGAGGCCGCGAAGCCGATCTGGCGCGTTGACCTGCTCGAATCGGTGGACGGCGAGCCGGGCAGCTTCAACCGGACCCACCATCACCCCGTCTTCAACGGCTGGGATCCCACCAGCCGGGTATTCCTCAGGGAACTGTCGTCCGATCCGCTCGGCTGGCTGGAAAAGGAGCTCTCCGACCTACCCGCCGTGCTCGAGCGCGCCGGGTTCCCGCCGGAGACGGCCGACCCGTCCGACGCCGGCAGCCTGCGCGAGTTCGCCCCGACGATCGCGGGCGTGGCGGGCATGATGCTGGACAAGGTCCGCGCCGGCCAGCTCGGCCGCCTGCCCTCCGGCGCCCCGGCCGACAGCATCCGCGCTGGCTGGCTGTAAAACCGAAACCCAGGCGAAAGACATTTCATCCGAACGGATCGTGGCTTTTCTTCCAGCGCCCGCTATCCTGTTTCCCGGTAATTCCGGCTGCGGGGTGACGCTTGTTGGCACGCGATGAATCTGCGATCGGCGCGGTAGGCGTTCTTACCGTCGGCACCCGGGGAACCGGCGGGCCCGGCGAGGTGTGGGTCAAGATCCGCGGCGGCTCCGAGCGCTACCTGGCCTGGTCGGAAGACCCGCTGCCCAAGGACGCGAAGGTCCTCGTCATCGATGTGCGCGGGCCCCGGGCAGTGAACGTGGTCGAATGGAGCGACCCGCTCGGCGAAGTGCCGCGGGTTCCGGGGACCACGCATTTACCCACAGGGGGCTACAGACCTCCGATACGACGAGATTTCCCGCTCAGGAGAGTGAACAACGATGTTCGGCTACCGTGTCCCCGCACCCGACGAGGCAATGCTCATCTCCGGAGGTCGTTACGGCCTCAAGGACGCGCCGTTCCGGGTGGTCACCGGCCACGGCTCGTTCGTCATGCCGTTCTTCCGGAAGACCCGCTATCTCACGCTTTCGATGCAGGAGGCGGAAGTCGGGGAGACCTGCGTGACCAAGCAGGGGATCTCGCTGAACGTCCGGGCGGTGATCGCGTTCAAGGTCGGCAACGACCCCGAGTCGATCGTCAACGCCGGCCAGCGCTTCCTGTCCGACCAGGACCAGATGTCGGTGCTGACCGGGCGGATCTTCGCGGGGCACCTGCGGTCGATCATCGGGTCGATGACCGTCGAGGAGATCGTCACCGAGCGGCAGAAGCTGGCCACCGAGGTGCTGGAGGGCTCCAAGGCGGAGATGGCCACGATCGGGCTGACCGTCGATTCGCTGCAGATCCAGTCGATCGACGACATGGGCGCCGGGTACATCGCGGCGATGGCCGCGCCGAACAACGCGGCGATCCAGCGGCAGGCCAAGATCGCCCAGGCGCAGGCCGACCAGGCCGCCGCGGAGGCGCAGCAGGATTCCGCGCGCAAGCAGGCCGAGTATGCTCGGCAGACCGCGGTCGTGCAGGCGCAGTACAAGGCGGAGATCGACAAGGCGCAGGCGGAGGCCTCGCAGGCCGGGCCGCTCGCGCAGGCCGAGGCGCAGCGCGCGGTCATCTCCGCGCAGGCCGAGCTGGCCCAGAGGCAGGCGGACCTGCGGCAGCAGCAGCTCGTCTCCGAGGTGGTCAGGCCCGCCGAGGCCGAGGCGGAGAAGGTACAGGTTCTCGCCAAGGCCGAGGCGGAGCGCACCAGGATCGCCGCCGAGGCGGCCGCGTCCAACAACCGGGTGGCGCTGGACCAGATGCTGATCCAGCAGCTGCCGCAGATCGTGAAGGAGGCGGCGGCCGGCCTGGCCGGCGCGAACGTCAGCGTCCTCAACGGCGCCGACGGCCTCGGCGAGATCGCCGCCGGCCTGGTCGGCCAGGGCCTGACGATCCTGGAATCGGTGCGCAAGAGCGTGGCCAACTCCGCGTCGAACGGCGACTCCCCGAACGGCACCGCCTCCCTCAACGACGGCAGGCCCCCCTCCGCCTAGCGACTTCAGCCCGCCCCCGGGCCCCCGGCCCTCGCGGCCGAGCGCGTCCCCGCCATGGAAAGATCTTGGAGGATTTCCAGTAGCGGGGTACTGGATCCACGCCAAGATCTTTGGCGCTCCGGCGCTGGAGGGTACGGTCAGCCGGCGCTGGGCTGGCGGGTCAGGAAGAAGTTGGTGGCCTTCATCGTCATGACGGTCTCGCCGTCGGCGTTCGTGATCTCCGTCACCGAGTGGACGATCCCCCGGTCCGGCTTGCTGCGCGAGCGCCTGGCGTCGGCGACGGTGGCGCGGACGCGCAGCGTGTCGCCGGGGCGCACCGGGCGCGGCCAGCGGATCTCGTCGATGCCTGCCGCGCCCAGCCCGGTCTCGCCGCTGATGAAGTGCTCGGCGAGCAGCCGCATCGACAGGATGGTGGTCTGCCAGCCGCTGGCGATCAGCCCGCCGACGGGGCTTTCAGCCGCGGCGACCGGATCGGTGTGGGAGGGCTGTGGGTCGTATTCCTTGGCGAAGGCAACGATCTCCTCCTCGCTGACGGAAAAGGTGCCGCAGTCCACCGTGAGCCCCGGCACGTAGTCCTCGAAATACCTGATCGGGCGCTCCGGGCGCTGCGAGTCTCCAGTCACGCTGCCCAGTATCCCAGTCGGAGGAATGCGGCGGCACTCACGGTCAGCGGCGGGACTGACCCAATCTAGCTGGTCAGCCATCCTTGAATACATTGGGCGATGTTGAAGCTACTCTACGAGTTTTATCCAGGGTTGATCACAGGAGGATCACAGAAAAAACTCGATTCTCCTGCGAACCGCCACCCGCTCCTGCCATGCTCTCACTCGACGGCAAGGCACGGACAAAGACCACATACCGCCCCATAGGGGGCAGGGAATTCATCCCGTGGGCCGCCGTCCGTCGAGTAACAGGGGCCCTCCGAGAGGCGCCAGCGCCGCGTAGGGGGCAAGGAGTCAACCTTGGGGAGAGTATGACTGCTGGGCTTAGTGAACGTCGGCCCATCAAGATCCGGCGCAGGGGACGTCACACGACACCGTCGCAGGTGGAGAAGGTGGCGTCGCAGGCCGGCAAGGCAGCCCCGGCAATGGCAATCGCCGGCGCACTGGTAGCAGCGCCGCAGGCGGCGAACGCGGCCACCGCGAGCGCCAAGCCCGCCGCTACCGTGGCAGCTCACCAGCCTGCGACGAACGCCAGGGCCACGCTGGATTCCGCGTCCACGCGGACCGCGGCGCAGGCCGGCACGACCGCGAGGCAGCACGCCTCCGGGACGACGCTCACCACAAGCACCCATTACACGGTGCGCTCGGGCGACACCCTGGCCAAGATCGCGAGCGACTACTACCACAAGGCCAGCGACTGGCAGTGGCTCTACCACGAGAACGACTCGCGGATCTCCAACCCGGACGTCATCTACCCGGGCCAGTCCCTGTACGTGCCGGCCGACCCGCCCGCCAACTACACGCTGCCGGACTACCAGCCGCGGCACGCCAATGCCGCGGTAAGCGACAGCGACGACAGCAGCAGTAGCGACAGCAGCAGCGTCGTCCCCCAGTCCGCTAGCGCGTCAGCCTCGGCCGGCAGCGGATCCACCAGCCTGAGCGGGACGCTCAGCTGCTCCGGCCTGGAGCAGCTGTGGGAGAACGCGGGCGGCAACCCGGCGGACGCGGTCACGGCGGCCTCGGTCGCGATGGCCGAGTCCGGCGGCAACCAGTACGCGGTAAGCCCGACCGACGACTACGGCTACTGGCAGATCAACGCCTCGAACGGCTCGCTCGCCACGACCGACCCGTACGGCAACGCCAGGGCGGCGATACAGCTGTCCGATGACGGCGCCAACTGGGACGCCTGGACCACCTACACCAGCGGCGCCTACGCGGGCCAATGTTAACGGAACAGCCGCCACGGGGTTTGTCCTGTCCGCGGGGGGTACGGGGGGTCGTCCCCCCGGGAGATACAGCTGAGCAGCGCGCCCGGTACGATCGCTTGCGATCGGGCGCGCAGCTCAGCCCGCCTCGGCGGTGCCAAGGCGGGCGAGCTCGTCGGCGCGCTCGTTGCCGGGGTCGCCGTCGTGACCCTTGACCCAGTGCCAGGTGACCTCGTGCCGTTCCATCGCCGCGGCCAGGCGCTTCCACAAGTCCGCGTTCTTCACCGGCTTCTTGGCCGCGGTCTGCCAGCCGTTACGCTGCCAGCGGGGCAGCCACTTGGTGATCCCGTCCAGCACGTACCGGCTATCGGTATGCAACTGCACTCCGACCGGCCGCGTCAGCGACTCCAGGGCGGTGATGGCGGCCATCAGCTCCATCCGGTTGTTGGTGGTCGATTCCTCACCGCCATGCAGCTCCTTCACCGCGTCCCCGTACCGGAGCACCACGCCCCAGCCGCCGGGTCCCGGATTCCCGCTGCACGCACCGTCGGTGTAGATGACCGCGTCCTCACGCATGCGGCACAGGCTAGCGGGTGCCATCGGCACCCCGCCCAGCGCACCCGATTGCGCAATCGATGGCGTCATAGCGCGCTCAATCGCGTAATCGAGCGGGTTCCCGGGCAGGCCCAGGCGAGCGAAAGATGCGCTGAACGGGTGTCGCCATGCACAAAACGGTAGCATCCGGACTTATGAGGATTACGGGGTCAGGGACGGAGCCGGAAACGAGAGCAGGGACGAGGGCAGGAACGGAGCCGGAAACGAGAGCAGGGACGGAGCCGGGGACGAGGGCAGGGCACGATCCGCGGCGAGCCGCGGAACTTGTGCTGGTAAACGGGAAGGTCAGGACGCCGGAGCACCCGTCGGGGTTCGCGCGGGCCATGGCCATCGGGGGCGGCACCATCCGCGCGCTCGGCAGCGACGACGACGTCCGCGCGCTCACCGGGCCGCATACCCGGGTGGTGGACCTGCGCGGGCGGCTTGCCATCCCGGCGTTCGGCGACGCGCACATCCACCCGGTGCAAGGGGGCCTGGAAAGCCTGCGCTGCAACCTGCTCGGCAAGCGGACCAGGCAAGAGTGCCTCGACGAGATCGCCGCCTACAGCGCCCGGCTACCGGGTGACGCGTGGGTACTCGGCGGCGGCTGGTCCCCGACCGCCTTCCCCGCCGGCACCCCTACCACCGCCGACCTGGACCAGGTGACCGGCGGGCGGCCGGCGTTCCTGTCGAGCCGCGACCGCCACAGCGCCTGGGTGAACACGAAAGCGCTCGGCCTCGCCGGGATCACCGCCCGCACGCCTGACCCCGCTGACGGCCGGATCATGCGCAACGGCTCCGGCCAGCCGGTCGGCACCCTGCACGACGGCGCGATGCGCCCGGTCGCCGACCACGTACCGCCGCCGACTGACGAGGAACTCACCGACGCGCTGCTCACCGCGCAGAGGTTCCTCCACTCGGTCGGCATCACCACCGTCCAGGACGCGTGCGTCGGCACCGCAAGCGACCTCGGCATCCCCGACACGTTCGGCACCTACCTGCGGGCCGCCACCGACCGGAGGCTGACCATGCGCGTCACCGGCGCGCTGTGGTGGGACCGGAGCCTCGGCCTCGGCCAGATCGACCGGCTGCTCGCCCGCCGCGCGGCCTCCGACGGCAGCGGATACTTCCGCGCCACCGCCGTCAAGCTGATGCTGGACGGCGTCTGCGAGACATTCACCGCCGCGATGAACGCCCCCTACCTCGACGGGCACGGCCACCAGACCAGCCACCGCGGCAACCTGTTCATCGGCAAGGACGAACTCGCCGAGGCCGCCAGGCAACTGTCCGACCACGGCTTCCAGCTCCACTTCCACGCGGTCGGTGACCGTGCCATCACCGCCGCGCTCGACGCCGTCGAGGCACTGCCGCGGCCCGCCAGGGACGCCGGGCGGCACCACATCTCGCACCTGCAGTTCATCAGCCCGCCCGACCTGGAGCGGTTCGCGCGGGCGGGGGTGGTGGCCAACTTCCAGCCGCTGTGGGCCTGCGACGACGAGCGGAACTACATGCTGACCGTCCCCTTCGTCGGCCACGAGCGGGCCGGCTGGCAGTACCGGATCGGGGAGGTCTTCCGGCGCGCGGGGCGCGTCGCCTTCGGCAGCGACTGGCCGGTCTCCACCCCGAACCCGCTGCAGGAGATGCACGTCGCGGTCAACCGGGTGCTGTCGGCCCGGCTCGGCCGGCCCGGCTCCCCCGAGACCTCCCGGCCGCTGCTGCCCGCCGAGGCGATCCCCATCGACGCCGCCGTGCACGCCTTCACCGCCGGGGTCGCGTACGTCAACCACGAGGACCACGTGGCCGGCACGCTGCGGCCGGGGATGCTCGCCGACGTCGCCGTCCTCGACCGTGACCTCTACACGATCCCGCCGGACACCATCGGCGACGCCTCCGTGCAGATGACGATCGCCAGCGGCCAGGTCGTCCACGGCGACGAGTAGGCGAGCACGGATGAGTCGCCACCATCCGTTCGGGATAAAAAGGAGACCAGCCCGCGACCACCCGCACCTCGGTGTGCTCTCCTAGTACCGTGCTCAGCGAACTGCCATCGCCAGGATCAACCGACCCGGGGGATCTCGCCGTCCTCGCCGGGCTGACCGTGGAGGACAACGACGATGACGATCCGGTGCTGCTGTGGCCGGACGGGCGGACGGTGGACACCTGGCGCGAGGACTACCCGTACGACGAGCGGATGTCGCGCGAGGTCTACGAGCGGGCCAAGCGATTGCTGCAGATCGAGCTGGTCAAGCTGCAGAACTGGGTCAAGGACACCGGGCAGCGGATCGTCATCGTCTTCGAGGGACGCGACGCGGCCGGCAAGGGCGGCACCATCAAGCGCTTCACCGAGCACCTTAACCCGCGCGGGGCGCGCGTGGTCGCGCTGGAGAAGCCCACCGAGCGCGAGATGACCCAGTGGTACTTCCAGCGGTACGTCACGCACCTGCCCTCGGCCGGGGAAATCGTGATGTTCGACCGGTCCTGGTACAACCGGGCGGGCGTGGAGCGGGTGATGGGGTTCTGCACGCCGGACGAGTACCTGGAGTTCATGCGGGAGGCGCCGGAGTTCGAGCGGATGCTGGTGAACTCCGGGCTGTCGCTGACGAAGTTCTGGTTCTCGGTGTCGAGGCTGGAGCAGCGGACCCGGTTCATCATCCGGCAGGTCGACCCGGTGCGGCAGTGGAAGCTGTCCCCGATGGACATCAAATCCCTCGACAAATGGGACGATTACACCGAGGCTAAGGAGGCCATGTTCTTCTACACGGACACCGCCGTCGCGCCGTGGACGGTGGTGAAGAGCAACGACAAGAAGCGGGCCCGGCTTGAGGCGATGCGGCACGTCCTGGAGAAGTTCGACTACCCGGACAAGGATCCCCAGGTGGTGGGCAGGCCAGACAGCAAGATTATCGGGCCTCCGTCGCTGCTCTCAGAAAAAAATCCCATTAAGTCGTTTACGAGGTTGTGAGGTTCCCCGCGTGACTCAGGCTCCCGAACGCGCGACTCAAGCTCCCGAAACTACGGCTACGGCTACGGCGACGACATTTCAGGAAATCACCACCGAGGCCGAGCTGCGCGAGGCCATCGGGGGGCACGCGACCGGCCGCGCCGCCACGAAGGTGCGCGACCACCTGCACCCGCTGCAGGCGCAATGGCTGCGCACGTCGCCGTTCTGCGTCATCGCCACCTGCGACGCGGACGGGAACTGCGACGCCTCGCCCAAGGGCGACCCGTCCGGGCACCTCGTCCACGTGCTCGACCCGCGGACGATCGTGATCGCCGAACGGCCGGGCAACAAGCGCGCCGACGGCTACCTCAACGTCCTGGCCAACCCCCATGTCGGGATCCTGTCCCTGATCCCGGGCCGGGACGACACGCTGCGGATCAACGGCCGGGCGAGGCTGGTGCGGGACGCGCCGTTCTTCGCCGACCTGGAGGTTCGCGGGAAGCGGCCGGTGCTGGCGATGGTGGTCGAGATCGACCAGGTGTTCTCGCACTGCCCGAAGGCGTTCCTGCGCTCGGGCCTGTGGAAGCCGGAGAAGTGGCCCCCCGCGGACGCGATCCCCTCCACCGGAGCCCTGTGCAAGGCCGTCCAGCAACCCCCCGAATCAGTGCAAGAACTCGACTCGTACTACTCAGCGGACCGCCTCTCCACCCTGCTCTACTAGCGCGCTCGATTGCGCGATCGGGCGTGCTATTACGCGCTCGATTGCGTAGTTGAGCCCCAGAGGGCGGGGACGCTCACGCCGAGGTCGGCGAACAGGTGGCGGAGGAGGGGGAGGGAGATGCCGATGACGTTGTTGTGGTCGCCATCGATCGAATCGACGAACCAGCCGCCGAGTCCCTCGATCGTGAACGCGCCCGCCATGCTCAGCGGCTCGCCCGTACCCACATAAGCCGAAATTTCGGCATCTGTCGGCCTGCTGAACCGCACCGTCGTCGCCGCCACGCCCTCCGCCCGCTTCCCCGACGAGGCGTCGATGACGCAGTGACCGGTGTACAGCGTGCCAGATTTACCCGACATTTCACGCCAGCGCGCCTCCGCGTCCGCGGCGTCCGCGGGCTTCCCGTACGCCCGCCCCTCCAGGTCGAGCATCGAGTCGCAGCCAACCACAATCCCGGACGCTACCCCTCCGGCCACCGCCGACGCCTTGGCCGCGGCGAGCACGCCGACCAGTTCCCGCGTCGATCCGGCCAGGTACGCGGATTCATCGACGCCGCTCACGACGACGTCGGGTTCGAGGCCGGCCCCGCGCAGCACCGCGAGCCGCGCGGGCGAGGCAGAGGCGAGTACGACACGCACGAGACCCGACCCTACTGCAAGACCGAAAATCATTTATCCGAACGGGTCTGCGGCGCCTCTCCATATACCAGCGTGCTGTTGACGTCTTAGGCTGGCGCGTATGAATAGCCCGGCTGTCCCGGAAAGAGGACAACTGCGCGCATCGGACGCTGATCGCGAGCGCGTGGCGGAGATCGTGCGGCAGGCCGCCGGTGACGGCCGCCTGACCCTCGAGGAGCTGGACCAGCGACTGGACCAGGTGTACGCGGCGAAGACGTACGCGGACCTGGAGCCGATCACTCGTGACCTGCCGCAACCGGGAACGGCGCACGTCCCGGCGCCCGCGGCGCCCGCCGACCCGGCGCGGTTCGGCGGCGAGCCCGGCACGCCCGCCGCGATCGCCATCATGGGCGGGTTCTGCCGCAAGGGCGACTGGGTCGTGCCCAGGCAGTTCACGGCCTTCACGCTCATGGGCGGCGGCGAGATCGACATGCGCTACGCGCGTTTCGCCGAGCAGACGGTAACGATCCACGCGGTCACGATCATGGGCGGAATCGAGATAACGGTCCCGGACGACGCGAACGTGCGGGTCACCGGCATCGGCATCATGGGCGGATTCGACCACTCGGCGAGCGGCCCCGGCGCTCCCGGCGGCCCCACGATCGTCATCGACGGCGCGGCCCTGATGGGCGGCGTGGAGGTCAAGCGCAAGCGCCCCAAGCAGACGAAGCTCGACAAGCTCGGCCGCGGCTCCCCCGAACTCGAGTAGCCACCAATGCACGCGTACTACGAGCGCGGCGGAGAGCAGGAGCGCCTTGCCGCTCGCCCGGTCGGGCAGCTCGAATTCGAGCGGACCAAGGAGATCGTTTCGCGGCACCTGCCACCCCCGCCGGCCGTCGTCGCCGACATCGGCGGCGGGCCTGGCGCGTACGCCCTCTGGCTCGCTTCGCTGGGGTACGAGGTCATCCATCGCGACCTGATGCCCCTGCACGTCGAGCAGCTGCGGCGGGCGGCGGGCGGGAATCCGCTCATCCATTCCATGGTCGGTGACGCCCGGTCGCTTGACCTCCCCGACGCCCACGTCGATGCCTTGCTTCTGCTCGGCCCGCTGTATCACCTGGATAGACGGCAGGACCGGCTACGCGCGCTGGCGTCCGCGTATCGCGTGCTGCGCCCGGGCGGCCCGGTCCTCGCCGCGGCCATTTCCCGGTGGGCGCCGAGGATGGAGCTGCTCCGGCAGAGCGCGGGACGGACGTTTCCGGGAGAGGAAGAGCTGCTGCCGGCGATCGAGCGGACCGGGCACTTGCCGCCGCTCGGCCCCGGAATCTTCACCGGCTACCTGCACCGGCCCGCGCAGCTGCGAAGCGAGCTGACCGCCGCGGGCTTCCGGGTCACCGATCTGGTCTCCGTTGAGGGACCAGCATTCCTGCTCGGCGACCTGGCCGAGCGCCTCGCCGACGACGAGTGCCGCCGCGTCGTGATGGAGACCGCCCGCGCCCTCGAACGAGTCCCGGAACTCCTCGGCGCCGGCTCCCACCTCCTTGCCACCGCCCGCAAGCCGGGCTGACAGGCGGTGGCCATCCAGCGCGCTCAAGTCCCGCCCTTAGTGGATGCGAGGGGAGGCGGCGGAGGGGAGGCGAGTCGCCGCGATCCGTTAGGTAATCTAAGGGGTTTTGGCCGCGGCTTCCTCCAGGACGCGGCCGGTGGTGCGGGGGCCGAGCAGGGCGACGTTCAGTATCAGGAACACCAGGAGCACCGCCGAGCCACCGAACACCCAGCCGGGGCCAAACGCGTCGAGCGCCGGGACGGCGGCGAACGGGAGGCCCGCCGACGTGGCGCGGGACAGCGAGTACGCGATGCCGACCGCGCTGCTGCGGATCGACGTCGGGAAGATCTCCGTCTGGTAGATGTGGAAGCCGTTCGAGAAGATATTGCTGCATACCGTGAGCAGGAATCCGGCCGCGACGATGACCGCCGTGTTCGCCGACAGCCCGAAGATCAGGCCGAATACCCCGATGCCCACGGTGCTGGCGATGATCAGGTGCTTGCGCTCGAACCGCTCGACCAGCGGGATCGACACCAGCGAGCCGACCGGGTAGCCGATGTAGGTCAGCGCCGCGTAGCCCAGCGATTCAGTGACCGAGAAGCCCTTGGCCACCAGCACCAGCGGGGCCATCGAGCCGAAGCCGTAGTAGCCGACCGTTTGCAGGATCTGGAAGATCCACATCATGATGGTCCGGCTGCGGTAGGTGCGGAACATGTCGGCGAGCGGGACTCGCTGCCGTTCCACCGCCTCGGGCGCGGGCGCTTGCGCAGCCGGGGCCGCCGGCGCGGCCCGGCCGAGGGACCGGTGCACCTTGCGCTCGATATCGTCCACCACCGCGGCGGCGTCGTCGTCCCGGCCTCGCGCGGTCAGCCAGCGGGGTGATTCCGGCAGGACCTTCTGCACGCCGAGCACGAACACGGCGCCGAGGCCGCCGGCGATCAGCAGCCACCGCCAGCCGTCCACGCCCGCGAACGACGTGGTGGCCACCACGTGCGCGCCGATGAGCGCGGCCACCGGGACGCCGAGGAAGCCCACCGTGTACGCCCACGCGATGTACCGTCCGCGCAGCCGGGCGGGGAGGAACTCCGCCAGGTACGTGTCGACGAGCACCAGTTCCGAGCCGACCCCGACGCCGCAGAGGAAGCGGAGTACCACGAACACGGTCAGGTTCGGCGAGAACGCCGACGCGACCGACAAGATGGCGTATGAGGCGAGGTTGAGGATGAAGATCTTCCGGCGCCCGAAGCGGTCGGCCATGACGGACATGAGGCTGGCGCCGACGAACATGCCGGTGAACGCGCAGGCGATCACCGCGGACTTGCCGGTGGAACTCAGCGTCCACTTATCCGCCAGCACCGGGGCGAGCACCCCGCCGAGGAAGACCTCGTACAGATCGAAGAACGACCCGATGCCCACGATCACCGTGAGCCAGCGCTGCCAGTTGCTCATCGGGAGCGCTTCGAGGCGGGCCGCGAGCGCTGACGCGGTGGATGCGGGGCGTTCGGTTTCCACGCGGACCTCTTCTTCTGGTGGACCTCGTTAAGTTACGTGTGCCCGCGATCAGGTGTCAACGATCATCGTTTTCCTCCCGGAACCGCCCAGGTCAGCGGGTTCCGCGGGCTTGCCGCGCGGTCGTGGCAGGGTCGGCGGCGTGGGCGCGTTCAGGAAGGGGTTTCCCGCTCAAGTCCAGCGGCTGGTCCGGCACCGGGCCGACTACCGCTGCGAAGCGTGCGGCGCCTGGGTGATCGGCAAGAGCGGTGGCGCCTGCCTCCCGGTGGTGCGCGACGTCGCCGGCTCCGAATCGGCGGGCGTCCCGGCGGATGTACTGGCCGGCGCGGCCAACGCCGTCCTGCTGTGCGCCCCGTGCACCGCCCGCGCCGAGGCGCTCGACCCGCAGCTGGAGGCCCTGGGCTTCCGGGTCCGGGGCGGCGGTGACCCGCGGCGCGTACCGATGACGATGTCGTGGGATGGCGTTGACCAGCGGACGGTATGGCGCTCGCCGGACGGCCGCTACCTGACCGAGCCCCCGGCTTAGGCGGCTTAGGCTGAGTCCGGAGTTACCCGATGGGCTCGATCCGGGCCGGGACGTACTTGTGCCACGGAGTCCCGGCGAGCCAGTCCCGGCGACTGGCGCTGGTCAGGTCGTTCGGCGCGACGCCGACACGCTGGATGCTCCCGTCCGCCGCCCGGTGGTCGAGCCCGAAGCCGTTGGGCAGCGAGACGTGCCCGGCGCCCATCATGTCGGTGATCTCCACGACGGTCTCAGCCGAGCCCGCCTCGGTCACCACCCTGACCCGGCCGCCGGCGGGAATGCCCAGCCGCTCGGCGTCGGCCGGGCTGATCCGCAGCGCTCCGTCGCGGTCGCGGCGACGCCATTCCGGATCCCGGAAGATCGTGTTGGCCGTGAACGCCCGGCGCTCGCCGGCCATGAGCACGAACGGGAACTCCTCGCTGGTCCACGACGACGGCGCGTCGCCGAGGCCGCGCAACCGGTCGAGAAGCTCGGGGATCGCGACGGTGAACCGCTGGTCCGCGCGCTTGACGTAGTGCCAGACGTCTTCCCAGCGGTCAACGGTGAACGTGACGCCGGCCCGCTCGCGCAGGATGGCGTCGAAAAGCTTCTGCCCGGGCTGGAGGCCGGGTCCGTCGAAGCCGGCGCGGGCGAGCCCGCCGGGGTTGGCGACGGCGCACAACTGCGCGGCTCCCCACAGGACGGCCGCGGAGCGGGCGCCGTCCGGCAGGGTCGGCCCGAGCGTCTCATACAGGACATACCCGGCCAGCTTCAGCAGGTTACGGTCGGAGGCCGCGGCGGAGAAGTAGGTCAGGCCGAAGGCGTCGGGGCCGGCCTTCGCGGCGGCGCGAAGCCTGTCGAGGAGCGCGCCGTCCACCGTGCCCAGTTCCCGGATGACCCGGGCGTAGATCTCCGGCTCCGGCAGCGTGCCGGGGAGGGGGCCCATCAGCGGGGCCCGCAACTGGAAGGAGTTGCGCGGGAACTCGACGTTGAAGAAGGTGCATTCCCACTTCTCGAACTGGCTGGCGGCGGGGAGCACGTAGTCGGCCTGGCGCGCGGTCTCGGTGAAGGCGATGTCCACGACCACCGTGAGGTCGCAGGCGCGCATCGCCTGCTTGATCCGGGCGGATCCGGGAAGCGAGTGCGCCGGGTTGGAGCTGTCGATCCACATCGCTCGCAGCCGGTCCGGGTGGTCGGTGAGGATCTCGTCGGCGATCGAGTTGGCCGGGATCATCCCGCCGATGATCTTTGCGCCGGTCACCGGCGAGACGCGCTCTTCCCGCGCGTAGGCGCTTGCGCTCAGCATCCCGCCCATCGCGGGGACGAGCGGTTTCAGCAGCGCCTGGGCCGCGCGGTTGATGCTGCCTTCGGGAACGCGCGTCGCGGCGAGCGCCGGGACGGCGCGGGAGATCCCCTTCGCCCCGGCGGCGAAGGGGATCTCCGCGGCCTTTCCGATCCGCTTCTTCCAGCGCGCGGGCTCCCTTCGCGTGGCCCGGTCAGCTCGGGTGGCCCGGTCGGCTCGGGTGGCCCGGGGGTCGGCCGGGGGCGCGCCGGCGAGCGAGACCAGCCAGGAGTGCAGGTACATGGTGCCGGGCCGGGCGAAATTGCCGGTCAGGATCCACAGCAGCTTGTTGAGGTAGGACACCAGCGTGCTGTTGGGCGCTTGCTGGACGCCCAGATCCTCGTAGGTCGTGGCCGAGGTGGCTGCCGCGAAGCGCCGCGTCGCGGCCCGGATGAGGTCCTCGTCCACCCCGCACGTCTTGGCGCAGGTGGAGACCGAGATCTCCCGGAGCACCGCGAGCACCTCGCTGGCGCCCTCGGTGTGCCGGGCGATGAACTCGTGGTCTAGCAGATCCTCGGAGACGAGGACGCCGAGCATCGCCGCCAGGCACCACGCGTCCGTGCCCGGTCGCACCCGGAGGTGGAAGTCGGCCATCGCCGCGGTCTCGCTCCGGCGGGGGTCGATGACGATCATGGCCCGGCCGGGATCCCGGGCGATCTCCCGCAGGACCGGACGGGCTCTCGGGAACGAGTGCGACTGCCACGGGTTCTTGCCGAGGAACAGCACGACCTCGGCATGCTCGAAGTCGCCCTTGGTGTGCGTGCCGTACAGCCGGGAATCGACCCAGGCCTCTCCGGTCTTCTCCTGGGCCAGCGCGTTGGAGTAGTACTTCGTGCCGAGGGCGGCGCGCAGCGACTGCCCGTACGCCGCGGGCAGGTGGTTGCCCTGGCCTCCGCCGGAGTAGAAGAAGATCTTGTCCCCGCCGTGGGTGTCCTTGACCGCCTTGAGCCTGGCGGCGATCTCGCGGATCGCGGTGTCCCAGTCGATCTCCTCGTAGCCGCCGTCCGCCGTGCGGCGCAGGGGCGAGGTCAGCCGCTCGGGGCCGTTCTGGTAGCGGTCCAGGCGCAGCGGCTTCTCGCAGGTGTAACCCCGCGAGGAGGGGTGGTCCTTGTCCCCGCGGATCTTCGCCAGATGGCCAGCGGAGACTAGGACCTCCAGCCCGCAGTTGCACTCGCACAGGATGCACGCCGACTTCTTCCACTCCGCGGAGCTCGGGTCCGCGGGCGTCGGAACCGCGGAGGTCGGGTCCGCGGGGGTTGGGTCGGCTTCCGCGCTGGCCACCCGGGTTTCGGTCATGATCGCTCCGCCTGGTTCAGGATTATGGACTATGCCATAATGCATAATAATTGAGTCCTGGTCAACAAGCTCCGGGGAGGCAGGCGATGGCACGGACCGGCACCAAAGCCCGCATGGTAGACAGCGCGATGCGGATACTGCGCGAGCGCGGGGTCTCCGGTGTCACGGTCGATGCGGTCCTGGCCGACAGCGGGACCCCGCGCGGCTCGGTCTACCACCACTTCCCCGGCGGGCGGGACGAACTGATCCTGACCGCGGGTCGTGAGGCCGCCGACTACATCACGGGCCTGCTCACCGAGACCGTCACCGGTTGCGACATGATCACGGCCCTCGACCTCTTCATCGCCTTCTGGAAGCAGACGCTCATCGAGACGGACTACGGGGCCGGGTGCCCGGTCGCCGCGCTCGGCACCGATTCCGCCGACGACGCGGCCGAGCTGCTCGACCTGGCCGCCCGGACCTTCGACCGGTGGAAGGAAGCCCTGGCCACGGCCATCGAGGCCACCGGGTTCCCCGCCGGCCAGGCCCGCATCCTGGCCACCACCCTCATCTCGACCCTCGAGGGGGCGATCACGCTGTGCCGCGTGTACCGTTCCGCTCAGCCGCTGGACGACGTCACCGGCCCGCTGCGATCACTCCTCGCCCGCCCTCTCTTAGCCTGAGTAGGGTTGCCTCGTGCTGGCGTGGATCAATAACCCCTTGCGAGGTACGGCTAGGAGGGCGATCGCCTATGTGACCTCGGGTGCGCGGGTCTCATGGAAGGTGGCCCGGGCCGCGGCGGAGCAGGCATGGCGAGACCGGGTACCCGGGCTGGCCGCGGAGGCCGGGTTCTGGTCGCTGCTGTCGCTGACCCCGCTGCTGCTGGTGCTGATCGCGGCCATGGGCTACCTAGCCCCGTTGTTCGGCCGGCGCATCACCGTCATAGTCCACGCCAAGATCCTCCACGTGGGTGCGCGGTTCCTGGCACCCACGGTGGTCCACAACGTGCTGTCCCCGGTGCTCAGCGACGTGGTCCAGCACGGCAGGGCGGGATTGCTGTCGGTCGGATCGCTGTTCGTCCTGTGGGCGGGCTCCACGGCCATGAGCACATACGTGAACACGATCACCATTGCCTACGGGATGCGCGGCATCCGCTCGGCCGTCCGCGCCCGGCTGGTGGCCTTCGTCCTGTATGTCGGCGCATTGCTCGCTGGGATCGTTACCCTGCCGCTGCTGATCACCGTGCCGGGCTGGATTCTGTCGGTGCTGCCCAGCCCGCTCCGATCGACCGCCACCCCGTTCGTGACCTATGGGTACTGGCCCACAGTGGTCGTGATATGCACCGCCGCGATCACTCTGCTCTACCATTACGCGGCCCCGGTCCGCAGCCTATGGCGGCGCGACCTGCCCGGTGCGGTCGCCGCCATGGGCTTGTGGCTGGCCAGCAGCTACGCGCTGCGCAGCTACCTGACGTATGCCATCGGCCACAGTCCCACCTACGGAGCGCTGTCCGCGCCGGTGGCCGCGCTGCTCTTCCTGTACTTCACCAGCCTGGCCCTGCTACTCGGCGCCGAGCTGAACGCCCAGATCAGCTACGCGCGGAAGAGTGGCGTTCGATGAGTTCGGCCACGTCGTCTGGCCGTTCCTCAACGATCGGGCCGACCTGCCCTGCGTTGTAGCTCAAGGGTTAACCAAATTTCTGGACGTTTCCATCGGCGTGGAGCATTCTTGCACTATAAGTATCAAAAAACTCCACGACCTTCCCGGCGCTGCGCGATCGAAAGAGTGAGGCGCTTCGCGGAACGGGCATATGCCTCTTCTCTCGCATCTGGGAGCCGCCCATCCGTGCCGCCTTTCTATGAACCGTCATAGTGCCGGTCAAGGCCGAAAGCAGAACCTGCCAGAGCCCCACTGCTCTCTAGCTCGCTAGAACTCGCGATGGTAAAAGGCGTGCTCGTATGGCCCGCCGTCGTGCGTGACGCAGGTTGGCACGAATCCCGGCTCGTAGCGAGCGACGGCGGCCCTCAGACGCGCCAGCGCCTCGTCAAGCGCCAGCGGCCCGAGGCCGAGCGCGGCGACTATTCCCGCGCGGTTGGAATCGAAGTTCTCGTCGTCGTCTCGGTACTCCGCTTCCAGCTCACCGGGATCATGGCCGAACGGGATATCCCTCCAGTACGGGAAGTGCACGATCAGTTCGAGAGCCTCGGTAAGGTTCGCCGCCATGAGGACAGCGGTGCCCTCGGAGTCGGTGTACAGGACGGGACGTTCCGGTCCACCCGGTTCCCCGCACAGGAAGTAGGTACCGCCAGCACCGTCACCAGCGATCGGCGTCAGCCGGAGGCCATTGGCTAGCGCCAGTTCTTCAACGGGGTCACGCGCGGCGATATCGAAGTCGCCGTGCAGCGTCAGAAGGTCCGCGAGCGCCCTATCGCTTTCCAGTCGTTGCAGCAGGTCATCGGAGGCAGGCATTGGGGTCATCGTAGCAACCGCCGCCCGCGGCGCCCTGGGCCTCCCGCAATGCCGGATGACCAGGGTGAAGGCCACCGCGGCGATTAACATGGTGGCCGCGCTGGCTGGGACCAGCTCTGTCGCTTCTCGGTACCCGGCTGAAGCTAGTGCCCGGCGGTCAGTAGGCATCCAAGAGCAGGAAGTCGGGAATCCGCAGGTGGTGGATGCCGCCACTTCTGTCGCCTGCGAGCGGGTCCAGACTGATCACGTACTTGGGGTAGTTATCGATGATGGCTTCCAGGGGCGCGTACTCGCGCCGCCGGGTCTCGGCCGAGGCGGCGATCGTAGTGGCGACCTGGACATAGATGGTGTCCTCCTGGCGCCGGGCGACGAAATCGACCTCGGTCGTCCCGACCTTCCCGACGGTGACCTCGTAGCCGCGGCGACGCAGTTCGAGCCAGACGATGTTCTCCAGGACTCCGGGGAGCCGCCGGTCGGAGTAGCCGAACAACGCGTGGACGATACCGTGATCGCCGACGTAATGCTTTTCATCGGTGGCGAGCAGCGACCGCCCGCGGATGTCGTAGCGGGGCACTCTGCTGATAACGAATGCCTCGGCGAGCGCTGATAGGTAGTTCAGGACTGTCTCGTGCCGGATGGTGCGACGCTGGGACTTCATGAAGTCAGACACGCGCCGGGCGGAGAACGGGTTGCCGACGTTGTCGATCGCGAAAGCTGCAACCCGCTCGAACATGTCGGCGTCGCGGATGGCGTGGCGGGTGAGGACGTCGCGGACCAGGGTCGAGCGGTAGACGTCGGTGACCATCGACCGTGCGTCGGCCTCCTCAAGCGGCACGACGTGGATCCCAGGGAAGCCGCCGTAGCGGAGGAACCGTACGAACTCTTCGCCGGTGAGGCTGGTGTCCCGTTTGGAGTAGGCGGCACCGAACGCCAGGTACTCGCCGAAGGAGAGCGGCCACACGTCGATAGAGACGTACCGGCCGGCGATGTAGGTCGCCAGCTCGCCCGACAGCAGCCGGGAGTTAGAGCCGGTGATGTACAGGTCGGCACGGCCCCCGGCTACTAGCGAGTTGACCAGGCGCTCCCATTCAGAGACCTCCTGGATCTCGTCGAGCAGGACGTAGACACGGCCCTCGGACGGGAGAGCGCCAGCCAGGTAGGCATGCAGCGCCTGCGCCGAGGCGATTGGCGCCCACTCGAGCGCGTCGAAGTTGAGGTGGACAATCCGCTCATCAGGGATTCCCCGGTCACGCAGGCGCTGGGCGACGAGTTCGAGCAGGCGGGACTTACCCGAACGCCGCAGGCCAGTGAGAACCTTGACGACCGGCGCGTCTATGAAGGGCACGATCCGGTCCAGGTACAGCGGACGGTCAACCAGCTCCACGCTCACACTCCGGTTTCATGCTGGCGATTACAACCGCCATCCTAGTCGAAGCACTCCAACGTGGCGATTACAACCGCCAACAGCCAGGGCGTTTGCTGTCAGATCCTGGCATGGAGCGGGCGCACTAGGGTGAAGGCCACGGCGGCGATGAACATGGTAGTCGCGCTGGTCGCCAGGAACGGGTGCGCGCCGGCAACGGCGGCGACGGGTCCGGCGAGCGCGTAGCCGATAGGCTGCCCGCCTTCCGAACCCACCAGGTCGATAGCCGCCACCCTGGCCAGCACGCCGGGCGGGATGGTGGCCTGCATCGCGGTCTGGAAAAACACCGCTTGTGCGCCAAGGGCGAGCCCGGTAATCGCCGCGCCCAGGGCCACAAAGGGCAACGGAGCGCCAAACCCGAGGGCGAGCGCCTCCGCGGTCATGGCCGGAGCCAGGCACGCGATGACGAAGGCTGGCCGGACCGGCGGCTTGATCCGGCCCGCGGCGAGCTGCCCGCCGACCCCGCCCAGCGCCAGGCAACCGCTGATCACCCCCCAGGCCCGCGCTCCGCCGAGGTCGCGGGTGGCGATGACCGGTCCGAGGACCGCGACCGGCGCGAGGACCGCCAATGAGAATACGGTCCATTGCCCGGTGAGCAGCCACAGCCACCGGCGCTCGGTGAACTCCTCCCACCCCTCCTTGACCAGGCGCAACGGACCGACACGGGACGTCGGCGCCGGGCGGCTGGTAGCCAGCCGTGCAGTGGCCAGGACACCCGCCGCGATGCCCAGCATGACCGCCTGAACAGCAAAGCCAGCCCCCGGCCCGAAGGCCGCCACGAGGATCCCGGCGAGCGCCGGGGCCACGATCGAGGCTGACGACGTGGTGCCGCCGATCAGCGCGTTCGCCGGCGCGAGCTGAGCACGGGGAACGACATCGGGCAGCAGCGCGCCGCTTACCGGGCCGAAGAAGCCATCGGCACAGCCGTACGCACCCGCCGCAGCCAGCAGCAGGCCGAACGATGCCGTTCCGGTCAGCAGCGTGGCGGCCAGGGCCGCAGCTGCCGTCATCCGGGCTAGCAGGGACAGGACCAGGATCCGCCCGCGAGGGAAACGGTCGCCGGCCACGCCTCCGGCCATCGTGACAAGGAGGGCTATCGCGCTCTGGCAGGCCAGCACAAGCCCGAGTTCGCCAGCCGATCCGGTAACCCGCAGCACCCCGAAGCTCAGCACCACGGGCAGGAATCCGTCCGCCCAGCCCGACGCGATCATCGCGAGCAGAACGGAGCGTACGCGCCTGCCCGCCAGTGGACTATTCTTCCCGCACTAAGAGCATCCTGCACGAGACACCCCCCTGGGGCAACTGACAGGGACACCGGTCACTGCCCCTCCGGGATGCGCGCCGTGTGCCCTACGGGATGTCCCTGGTTGTGCCCGGAGACCGGCCAGCGGGCGAGGCGAACGGGTTCCCGGCGCACTAGCTTGCCTGCCATGGGAACGAAACAACGACGATTGACGGCGCTGGCCGGCGGCCTGGTGATGCTCGCTGCGGTGGCTGGGGTGACCACGGCGGGCGCCGGCCCGGCCGCGGCAATGACCAATGGGCAGCCAGTGACACGCCCTGGCACCGCGCCGTGGGTGGCCACCCTGGCGCTCACCAATCACAGCGCGCAAGTACCGGGGACCGCGGGGTTGCCGCAACGCGCGACATGCGGGGGCGCGCTGATCGCCCCGGCCCGGGTGCTGACCGCGGCACACTGCGTCGATGGTCTTGATCCGAGCCAGGCCGAGGTGCATATAAACGCTCGGGTGTTGTCCCACGACCCCGGCGTGGTACGCCGGGTCGCCGGAGTCTCGGTATTGCCGGGCTACCGGCTACTACCCTCATCGGCCGACCCGGGCAACCCAGACTCTGATAGCGCCCGCAACGACCTGGCCATCATCGACTTGGACCGCCCGGTCACCTCGATCCCGCCGATCTCGGTCGCCCCGTACCGCCCGGCGCCGGGTACTCCGGTGGCAGCGTTCACCCACGGCACGACTGGCGGATCAGGGCCGGAGTTCCGCGACGACGTACTGCACCGCGGTGACCTGACGGCGATAGGCCAGGCAGCCTGCCAGGAACAGACACCAGCCACAGTGGACCGCGCGTCGGTGACCTGCGCGGAGAGTGGCACCAGCGGTGGTGTGGTGAACATGTGTTATGACGACAGCGGCAGCCCGGTCGTGGCATATCGGTCTGGCGAACCGGAACTGGTCGGCGTGAACAGCTTTGGCGGGGAGACGGCCGGGAAGCCCTGCGATGCCACTACCCCGCAGCCGTGGGCCTTCACCAACGTGCCGGCCTTTCTCGGATGGAGTTACTCACCGTTCCACCCGCGGGAGCCCTACCCCGCCGGACGGGCCGCGATCGCCGGAAGCCCGCGGGCCGACCGTCCGCTGCGCTGCCAGGCTCCGGCATGGGACCAGCGCCACGGCGGCCGACCATCCAAGGTCAGCTATGGCTGGGCGACTGTCACCCAGACCGGCGTGTTCGCCCTCCCCACCCCGATCGCCGGCGCGACCGCGCCGACGTTCACCCCCACTCCCGACCTGACCGGCAAACACGTGACCTGCACCGTCACCGCAGCGAACCAGGCCGGCACCATCCAGGCCACCGCGACACCAGTAATGATCAGCGGCTGACCGGCACGCGCGACCGCATGGCATGGCTTGGGCGGTCGGCTTCATCAAGGGCCGAGTTCCAGGGGAACGTCTCGATGCGACTTCCGCCCGTGCCGGGCAAGACAGTCATGTGACTTGAATACCAGTCATGTGACTGTTATTTTTTAGAACACGCTGTCGCACTGGTAGCCGTCACCAAGGCTGGACCACTCGTGCGCCGTGCGAAGACTCTCGTCGATCTCGCAGTTCAGATCGTTCGACTTGGCCGGTGACCGACAGCCTTAGCCACGGCGAAGGGTATCGCCCTCAATCCTCGCTCGTACCCAACGTGGCGTGAAATTTCCATGGGGTGGCGATGGGCGTCGCGCCGTAGGCGATGAGGTACAACTGGCCGAGCAGGTACCGGACGACCCAGGCAACGTTGTATTCAGAACGGTCGCCGTCCCAGCCGGTGACGTGGGTCTGCCGGTGAGCCCAGTCCAGGATCCGCTGAAGTTCACCGGGATCCAGGGCTGCGGCCGTAACCTCCTCCTCCATCTCAAGGATGCGGTTAACTGCCGCCACGACGACCTTCCCGTTGCGATGCGCGGCCACCACCTGATCGTAGTAAAGCCGCCGCCAGGATCCGAGCGAGTGGACCGCTCCCAGCCTTTCATCACCGTGCCAGCGAGGCGGATTCCAGGGCGTGACATCGCGCCTTGGGGGAATCCTCCGCCCGGCTGCTTTCTGCTCGCCGCGCAGGACCGCGAACTCCTCGGTCATGCTGAGGTGGATCCTGCGTTCCGCCTCAAGAAGCCCGATTGCCGGGAGCAGGAACTCCGGGTCTCGCCACGGTCGCTCCACCTTGGCCTGGAGGTACGACCAGGTGGCGTCGAAGCC
Source organism: Nocardiopsaceae bacterium (assembly GCA_017354375.1). Classification (GTDB taxonomy): domain Bacteria; phylum Actinomycetota; class Actinomycetes; order Streptosporangiales; family Streptosporangiaceae; genus Trebonia. The sequence continues at coordinate 26,864 of JAFMRC010000021.1, forward strand.
GATTGGCTGGGCCATCTGGATGCAAGAGCCCAGCGCGTGCAATCGATACCGGACGGGCAGCGAAGGGTCGCGCACCCGTCGTGCTTCACGGACGAATCCCACTCAGAGCTTGCCGGGTTAGGGCTTGCTTGCCGTGACTACCGACGTGGCCTGCCAGGGGCCGCCGAACCAGCCTTCCGGGCCGAGACCACGGGCCTGGACGCCGGTGAGTCCTGCCTGGCTCAGATGCCGGGCGTATCGCCGAACGTAGCGGATGTCGGCGATCATCAGGCTGCCTCCTGGCCGCAGCACCCGGATCACCTCGTCCAAGGCGGCGTCACGTTCAGCGTCTGACCGGAGGTTGTGGATCGCCAGCGAACTGACCACCACGTCGATGCTGCCGTCGGAGAATGGCAGGTCACGCATGTCGGCGGTGTGCAGTCGCACGCGATCGCCGACGCCTTCGGCTTGGGCGTTATGCCGGGTGACCTCCTCGTGGTTCCCGCTCTGGTCCCCCGAGCGCCACAAGTCAATACCGTGTGCCATGCCATCCGGGAGCCGACGAGCGGCGGCCAGCAGCACCGCGCCCCGACCGCACCCGAGGTCAAGCACCTGCTCGCCACCGTCCAATCCGAGCTGTTCTAGCAGTTTCTCCCATACCCGAAACTTCCCGCGCAGCGTCGTATGCAGATACACGACGGCCTGCAGCAAGAACAGCGCGCCGACTACGATCAACCACCCCACAGCAGACAGGAGCGCACCGATCACCACGGCGATCGCCCCGACCGCGCCGAGGATGGCCGGGACGTAAGGAGCATCCACCCCGAAACGCGCGCCGCGCCAACCGTGGCTGCCGTGGCTAACACCGGTCTTGTCAGTCACGGTGCCGGTTTCATCGGCCATATCGGAACCCTACAGGGGCGACAGGCCAGGATTGTGGGTCCTTTACCATGGCCGGCAATGGTAAAGGACCCACAATGATTTCGGTCGCGGGAGCAGGCGCCCGGAATGGCCAGCCTGGCGGCGGGCGGATCGAGTCCGGCTCAGCCCGCGGTGGCAGGGAGGGTCAGGTGCCCGCCGAACACCCCGACAAGGGTGAGGACCGCGAGGAGCGCGCCGATCAGGCCCACGATGATCGCGCTGGTCGCGGCGGCCTTGGCCCAGGCTGGGGTGCCGACGCTGCGCGGGATTCTCGGCCAGAGCAGCGCGCCGACGCCGAACAGCACCGCCGCGACGGCGAACGCGAACGCCCACCAGCCCTGGGTGTGCCAGCCGCTTTCAGCCAAGTCCAGCTGCTGCTGGCCCGACAGGCCAGAACTCGGGGCAGTCATCTCCGCGCTGTACTGAGCGTGACTGACCATGACTTCGCTGGTCCAGTTGGTCGTAAGGGAGACGACCGCCAAGGCCAGGCCGGCGAAGCCGAAGCCTCCGCTCACCGCGCCAGCGCCCAGAACACCGCTCCCGTCCGAGCCATCCCCGTCGATACCGGTAAACTCGTCCGCCGAATCGTCGTCGTCCTCGTCCGCCAGGTCGTCATCCTCGTCCGATAGATCGTCTTCGTCGTCCGTCAGATCGGCTTGCTCGTCCGGGGAGTCATCATCGGCGATAAGCGCGGATCTGGACTCGTCGTCCGCCTCGCCCTTGCTCGTGGTGTTATCGGTCATGAGCGCCGACCCTAGGGGCAAAGGCTGAAGGCGAGATGAACGAATGCTCAAGACTGACGGTCCGCCGATTGTCCGTACCGCGACCCACGGGCCAGACCCGCCAGACCCGCCGGAGTCATGAAAAGGGATCCGTTCACTTGCGGCGGATGACCCGGACGCCTTGACCTGGTTGCCAGAAGCGGATGACCAGCTCGTCTCCTTCGACGGCGGTGTGAACGGCTTCGCGCAGGTCAAGCCGGAAGGCATGAAAACCGCCTGGCGGCTCCTTGCCGGTGACGTACGCGCTCTTTGCTTCGCCCGTAACTTCCTCCGCGGTCCCCGCGACTTTCACGTCACCGTCCGCGCTCGGGTGCGCGTGGATGGCGCACCGTCCGTCTCGCAGGAGGTCAAGCGCCTTCACCGCGTTGGGCATGGAACCGAATGACAGGTCCTGGCCTTGGAAATCGACCTCGGTTCCGCTGACACGCGGCGAGCCATCCTTGCGCAGGGTGGCGAGGATGTGGGTTTCCGCAGCCTCGAAGCGCTCGCGCACCATGGCGGCGAGATCCTCGGCATCTGCCTGGAACTGTGCCCATGTTGTCATGGGTGCAGTCTGCCATTTGGGCGCTACGAGGTTTCCGTGGGATCAGCCCGTTAGACGGAGAATGAAGAACGCCCCCTGTCCTGCGTTCCAGCAGTTCAGGGGGCGTTTCTGGTAGCGGGGGCAGGATTTGAACCTGCGACCTCTGGGTTATGAGCCCAGCGAGCTACCGAGCTGCTCCACCCCGCGTCGGTGGTAACACTCTATGAACTTCCGCCCGCCAAGGCAAATCGGCTGTGAAGGCGCCTTGGCCTGAGCCCGCCGCCGCCCGCGGTCAGGGGAGGGCGGCTGACGGGCGGGCCATCCAGAGCTTGGCGGAGAACGGCCAGGTGCCAGCGGGCGGGCCGTTGAGCACGGACGGGTCGGTCCGGGTCGACAGCGACACGGCCAGCGTCGCGGGGCCGAAGCCGCTCACCGACGACCGCGACGGGCCTAGTACCACCGGGCGCCGGCCGACTCGCTCGATCGAGGACACCACCTGCGACACCGGGCTCGACACCGGACCCAGCCCCAGGCCCGAACCCGAACCCAGGCCCGAACCCGAACCCGATGACGCCACCAGCGTCGCGGGCTGGCCGCACATGCCCCGTACCGCCGGGGCGAAGTAGTCCGCGGTCATCGGGTCGGTGAAAACCACCGAGGCGTTCGGCCCGATCGCCGAGCACAGCGCGTCGACCGCGCCCACCGCGCCCAGGCCGGTCTTCGTCGTCGCGACGCCGCGCCAGGCCACCGAGACCGACACCCCCGACGTCCCCCCGTGCCGCGCGCTTACCGACGGCGCGAACGACGACCAGAACGCCGGGATCACCAGTGCCAGGGCGCAGCAGGCGCCCACCGCCCCCACGGTCACCCGCCGGGCACCGAGATCGGCCGCCCGCCCCTTCAGGACGGACGCGGCCCACACCGCCAGCAGCACCAGCCCCGGCAGCACCACCGGCACCAGCCGCCGCGACGCCGCCGGCTGCCCCGGCAGCACCGCCGGATCCCAGAGCACCGTCACCACCGACCACGCCACGACCAGGTACGCCAGCCCCCACAACCGAGCCGCGATCGCCGATGTTCGCCACGCGGAAACCGCGCGCACCATCCTTCGCCCCAGCAGCGCGGCACCCGCGCAGGCGAGCAGCACCGCCGGAACGCCTAGGTACCACACCACCCAGTTCAGGCTGGTCTCGTAGTACTGACGATGCCCATTCACCGGCAGCCGGGCCAGCCGTTGCAGTGAGGCTACGTACCTAGTGACGTACGGATCGGTGAACCCCTTCGTGGTCTGTACGTACGGACGTACCGCGAATCCGATCAGCACCAGGATCGGGGCCGCGAACAGCAGCCACTGGGCCACGCCCGCCAGCGACGGCAGCCGCCACCCGAGGCCGCGCCACCGTCCCCGCCACCGGAACCCCAGGAACCGGGGCCGCGCCACGCCCGCCCGCCGCGCCCACGCCCGCACCCGCCGGAACGCCAGCGGCGCCACCACCAGCG